>DASZYL010000127.1:0-15466 GCA_035545385.1 Sphingomicrobium sp.
ATCCGCTCCTTCGGGAACGGGCGCTCCGGTGAAGATCCGAACGCAGGTGCCCTTGGGAACCGAACCTTCAAAGCCGCGCCCGGCGAAGGATGCCCCTATGAGCTCCAACGACGCGGGAAAATCGCGAAGGTCTTCCTCGCGCAGGGCGTAGCCGTCCATCGACGATACGTCGCGACGGGGCGAGTCGATTCGGGCGAGAACGGGTTCGGCGAGCACCCGGCCTGCGGCGGCATGGATGGAAACCGTCTCGGCCGCGAGCGGCCTTGCGACAGAACGGACGAGATCGACGCCCTCGTCGTAACTGATCATGGCTGGTGCCAGTCTCCGGACTTGCCGCCGGTCTTGCTCGTCACCTCGATCCCGCCGATGACCATCGTCCTGTCGATTGCCTTGAGCATGTCGAAGAGCGTGAGGCATGCGACCGACACCGCGGCGAGCGCCTCCATTTCGACACCGGTGACGGCGTTGGTCCGCACTTCGGAACGAACCCGAAAGCCCGGCAGAAGGTCATCGACGTCGATATGGACTTCGACCTTCGTCAGCGGCAGCGGGTGGCAGAGCGGGATGAGATCGGCCGTGCGCTTGGCTGCCATGATCCCGGCGATTTCGGCGGTACCGATGACCGAGCCCTTGGGAGCAGTCCCGGCTCGGACCTGTTCGAGGGTTTGGCCCCTGCAGGTGAGCATCCCCTCGGCAAAAGCGGACCTCGTGGTCACGTCTTTGCCCGAAACGTCGACCATCCGGGCGCGGCCGGTCTCGTCGAGGTGGCTGAGCCTGCTCATGCGCAAACTTGCCTAAGTCTCGGCACCTGCCCTGCAAGCGAACAGGGCCGGTAGCGGCTGTCGAGCTCATATCGAAGGACGAGGTCCCATCCATCCCGGCATGCGCCGGTCGAGCCTGGAAGACAGAAGACGAACGTGTCTTCGATCTGGCCGGCGAAGGCGCGCGACTGGAGCGTCGAGAAGCCCACCGTCCCGAAGCTCGCCTGGTGAAACAGGACCGAGAAGCCGTCCATCTCGCGCCGGAACAGGGGCTTTACCGCTTCGGGCGTGACATCGCGGGGAGAAAAGCCGGTCCCACCGGTCGAGATGATGACGTCGATTCGGTCATCCCTGACCCAGGCCCTGACCCTCTCTTCGATCGCTCCCACATCGTCGGTGACGATCGCCTTGTCCGCGAGTTCGTGGCCGGCGAGCGTCAGCCGTTCGCAAAGCAGTGCTCCCGATTTGTCGGTCTCCTCCGTCCTGCTGTCGGAAACCGTGAGGATTGCGATTCGAAGCGGGTAGAAGGTGAGGCTTTCATCGATTCCAGCCATGGCTCAGCCCCAGCGATCGCGATCGGCATAGTCAGCATCGGTCGGCTCGATCCATTCCGAGCCCTCCTCGCCGACCTCGCGCTTCCAGAACACGGCCTCGGTCTTCAAGCGGTCCATCAGATAGTCCGCGGCCTCGAACGCGGCCCGGCGGTGAAGCGAAGCGGCGCCCGCGAAGACAACCGGCTCCCCCGGGGCGATGCTTCCCGAGCGGTGGACGACATGGAGGTGGCTGACGTCGAACCTTGCCGCGGCATCGAGCGCGATATCCTGGAGCGACTGGAGCGTGAGCGAGGGATGATGCTCGAGCACCAGCTGACGGACCGAATCACCATCCTTCGACTGGGGCCGGGCGATGCCCGTGAAGCTCACCACCGCTCCATCGCCCGTCGCTCGCCCGACGAGCGCAGCGAGCTCCTGGTCGGGAAGAAGCGCATCGTGCTCGAGGCGAGTGACGATGCTCATCCGCCGGAAACCGGCGGCAGGAATTCGACCGTGTCGCAAGCCCTAAGGACATGGCTGTCGCGAACCAGCGTATCGCCGACGCAGGCGAGCGCTCTCTTGCTGCGAAGCGGGCGTTCGGCCTCCGGGTGCTCGGCGATCAGCCGCTCACGGAGCTCGGCAACCGATGACCCGGAGGGTGCGTCAACCTCCAGCTCCAGCCCGATCGCCTCTGCCAGGCGGCCGTAGAACAAGACTTTCACGAGCTCACCTCATTCTGGTCTAGGGTCTGCTCTCGCCATCGTCGGCGGCGGCGTCAACCGACGCGAGAGGCAGAAGGACAAGCCTTCCGGTGAAACCGGGCTGGGGTGGGGCAACACCGGAAGGCTTCTCCCAACGAATAGGCAATCCCGCCAGCAGGATTGAATAAGTAGTCTTACGAGGTCTCTCTCTAAGCTGACGGCCCTTCGGTTACGGCGCCTTGGCCGGGGTTTGGTGGCTTCGGTTTTTCCAATTTCGGATTCTGAGATCGCGTCTCCGCCGGGCGTGTCCGGGTTTGTCCGGATTTGCGGCCTTCAGCGACTGTCGGATGAAGGACGAGGCGGATTGGCGGCGAATAGGGCATCCTTGTGCTCGATCTATTGCTGGGCCTCAAACTATGGCAGCTCACCATCGTCGTGCTGGGCATCGCCCTGGTCCTCGGGCTCGGCTTCAGCCTCGGGATCCGGAAGGTCTTCAGGCTCAACCCAACCACCCAGCAGGCGGACCTCGCAATCGACCTCATGCAGGTGACGTCGACCTATATCGGCATCCTGCTCGCGTTTGCGGGCGTCCTCGCGTGGCAGGATTTCAGGGATGCCGCGACCGCCGTCGAAAGCGAGGCCGGAGTGGCGTCGCTGCTCTACCGCGATCTCAGCGCCTATGGTCCCCAGATGACCCCCGCGCGCATCGCCTTGAAAGCCTATGTCAAAACCGTGATCGTTGATGGATGGCCGCGCCTTCGTGAAGGCAAGAGAAGCCCGGCGGCGGAAGGGAAGCTGCTTGCAGTTTTCGATCGCGTCGCCTCGGTCACTCCAACCGATGAGCGTCAGTCCGCGATCTACCGTGAGGCCTACTCCCAGCTCAATCAGCTTGTGTCCATGAGGCGGCAGCGCATGGCGGCAAGCCGCGCCGAGATCCCGCCTGTACTCTGGATCGTCGCGATCGTCGGGTCGCTCCTCACGATCGCTTATGCTTCGGCTTTTGTCAGCTCGCGCTACGCGTCGCTCATGATTTCCGGGACGTCGGTGACGATCGGACTTCTCTTCCTGTTCCTGCTGAGCGTCGAATACCCATTCCGCAACCGCAACGGCGTCAGCCCCGAACCATTTGTCGAGCTCTTGTCGGTTTTCGACAAGATCGACGAAGCTTCACGGCCAGATCTTGCCACGCGACCTGTCGCAAAGCCTTGAATGATCCCGCGACGGGCGGTTAGCGCTCGTCGGCAACGGACCCGGGATCGCCCTCGCCAAGAACGGCGCCGAGCCTGGCGATGAGCTCCATCGCCCGGTTCGCCGCGGCCCTCGCGGCTGCGAGATCCGCGACCATCTTCAAATCGCCCATTTTCTCGGCCGTGTCGCTCGTTGCGCTGAGAAGCGCAGCAATTCGATCGCAGCACGCTTGCGCTTCGCGGATCGATTCTTCCGGACTGACCCTCTCAAACGCACACATCTTCAGTCCTATCGCGCACCTGGCTAACCGATCCCGAGGCGGCGTGGCTCGCTGCCCAGGGAACAAAAAAACCGGCAGGCCGCCCAGCCATTGACCGCCCTGAAAGAAGCAGCGCGTCCATGAGGCCGAACCCAGCCAACCAGTTCGATGCTGCTCCTGACAAGATGAACGGCGGATGGCTTGTCCGATTGCGCCGTTGATTATCCCCAGCGCGCCAGCGCCTGATACCGGATTATCCCGATGGCCCGGCGCCTCGGGGGACCCTAACTGGCCCTTGAAAGGCGACGGCAATGAAGATTCGGACTGGATTGGCCCTCTCGTTCGTTGCGATCGGATTGGCCTCGAGCGCAGACGCACAAATGTCGGCGCCTCCGATCGTTTCCGCCTTGCCCGATGTCCGCTCGATGAGCTCGGCGAACGCCGCCGGCGTTCTTCATTATTGCGTCGAACAGCGCCTCGTCAGCAGTTCGGCCGCCGACCCGGTCCTCGCCCCGCTCGCTTCGCGGAGCGAGATCACCGCTTCGAGCGACTATTCGCAAGGCGCCCAGGGGCACATTCTCGCGGCAGGCAAGGACTTCTCGCTTGGTCCGGCCCCCGCTTATTTAAGATCGCAGGCGTGCGACCTCGTCTTCAGGCACGCGAGGAAGCTCCAGTAGCTTTTAAAACATCAGCACCCAGTCGCTCAGGAACACCCAGCCCTTGCCGCCGACGGGTACGGGCATGTGGTATCCGCCGACCGGCGAGCGATCGAGGTGGATCGCCTCGAGGTTCACATGCATCTCGCGCCGGCCGAACGGGTAATAGTTGATCCCGAACGCATATTCGTTGGGATTGCCATTCTGGCCCCAGATCTTCGAGTAAGTGGCATAGGCCTGCAGATAGTCCTTGATCGGCATCGCTGAAGCCTGGACCGCGACACCGTTGTCCCGGATCTCGCTGACGGGGATGCAGCAGCCGAGCGTCTTGAAATGATTGACTTTGCGCCAGTACCACTGGCCCTCGAGCGCGAAGCCCTTGTACTTGATGCCAAGGTCGATGCTCGCCATTCGCCAGCGGGCTTCCTCGATCTTGCCGCCGGTGCCGAAGGGATCCGGGCTGAAGAGCAACGTCCCGTCGGTCAGCCGGATTTGCGAATTCTCGAACGAATCGACCTCGGGCTGTCCCTGCGCGGTTTCCGTGCTCTGGTTGAAATGGACGCCAAGCAGCGTCGCCACTTTATCGTGGTGATCATAATCGCCGAACCCCTCGGCCAGGCCGAATTCATGCGTCGTCGGCATCCAGACGAGGGCCGTCGAGATCGTATCGAACTTGTTGTCGAGCTGCTTGGAGCTCACTCCCAGAGTCGAGAGATTGTTGCCGATCATCGCCCGATATTCGAGGCCGGGCGCAATCGTTCCGAGCACGTCGATACCGCTGGTATAGGAGCCGCGGTAAAATTCGTCGGCCATCACGCGGTTGTCGTGGCGAAGCCACTTGGGAAAGCTGTAGTTGGTGCTTCGCGTGGTCGGCAGCGGCATGATCCCGGCGCTGACCGAGAGCCATTTTGCGAACTGGTACCTCAAGAACCCCGCGACGGCGACCTGCGCCCCCTCGCCCTGGTTGGCGTTGTTCGTCCAGATGAAGATGAGGTGGGTGAACTTCGGAGTGAAGAGCCATCCCTTGAACTGGAGGCTGACCTTGTAGAGCTGGACCTCGTTGCGCTTGTCGATCGGGATGACCCGGCCGAAGCTGTCGGTATAGGTGTCGTCGAGCGCGTTCTGGTTGAGATAGCGGGCATAGGTCATGAGGCCGAGATATTCGGTCGCGATCGGCTCATCGACGAGCACCCAGCCGGTATCGCGCTTGAACGTACCTGCAAGCTCGCTTCGCTTGAGGAACGCGTCGACAGCGTTCTTCGCAGGCTCCGCCGCGGCCTCGGCCTCCCCCGCCGCCTCGCCTGGCAACGGAACCGGGGTCGGTGCTGCGACCGCCGGCTGCGTTGCCGGGGCGTGCGGAACTCCAAGCTTCGATTCAAGCGCATCGATCCGGGCATCGAAGCTGTCCATCCGCTGCTGCATCGCCCGCCGCTCGAGCTGAAGCATCTTGAGCTCGTCAGCCGGGGAAAGCGGCGTCTTGGGTGACTTCGCCTGGTCGGCGGCCTCATCGACCTCTTCGGAGACGTAAGGCGGCTGCGCAGGATCGACCTGCTGCGCTGAGACCTGCGATTCCGCGAGCACCGTGAGGGCGAGGCTCGAGAGCAGCCAGAACCTATTGTGCATGAACCCGCTCCCAGGCCCGCACCCGCACTCGCGCCGCATCGAAAATCCGCTCGTAATTGCCGAAGAGAATGGCCTGCTTCGTCTCGGGTCGTACCTTTGCGAAGACGGGGTCCCACAGATGGAAGACGCGCAGGTTCGAATCGATGCCCGCGGGCGCGACATTGTCGGTGCCGAAGAGGAAACGGTCGGGATATTTGTCGAACAACGCAGCGGTTCGGGCGATCACGTCAGGATTTGCGACCGCATATTTCGCGAGCTCGTCCCAGCTGATGTCGAACGCGACGTTGCCGAATTTGGGGTCGGCAAGAATCCGTTCGATGAGCTCAAGATGGGTCGGAACCCGGTCCGCCGCTTCGCTCGTCCCGGCGCCCGTCGGGACGACCACCCTGCCGAGGCCCGTATGCGCCCAGACGACAACCGACTTTGGATGACGCCCGAGCACATCCAGCATCTGGGTGTAATAGATCGGCAGCGACGTACCCTTGGTGAAGGGCATGTCGATGTCGTTGTGGAAGATGACGACAAGACCGACATCTCCGGCGAAGTCGAGAATCCTGTCGAGGGCAGGATTGGGAAGAGTGGCGACTTCTCCTGCGACCTTGCTCGAGACGAACTCCTTGTGGATCGAGAACTCGCCGATCCCGCTGAACACTCCTGGATACATTTTGAGGACGCGTTCGATATGGTCGACCGCATACATGTCGCTTGGATTGAAGCCCGTGATCATCGGGTCGAGCCGGGCACGATCCTCGGGCGGCAGCGAGAGATATTCGTGCGCGATGATCGCGTCGGTGAAGGAGTAATAATAAAGCGGCGCGTCCGACTGGAGGTAATAGGTCGGCGCAAAGTCGCCGGAGTTTGCATAGCTCCACGTCTGCTGAAGCGGGATTCCGAACATCGTCGAGCGCTTCACGACATTGCCCATCATCGCGACATATTGCTTCGCTGTGAGGCCTTTCTGGACATAGTTCGTCAGGTGAAAGTGGGCGTCGTCGAACAGGTACGTAGCCTCACCGCGCCTTGCCTGCTCCGCTGCCTGAAGGGGAGAAGAGCTGCAGAGCGCCGCCAAGCACGCGGTGAGGTACGCAACCCTACGCACGCGTCTTTTCAGCCGAACTGCGAGTAGGGATTGAGTTTGAGAGTGGCGGCGATGTCGTTGATCGCACGCTGCCCCCGAACGCTGTTCCCCGCATCATCGAGCGGCGGCGCGAATGTCCCGATACCGACCTTGCCCGGCGAGACGGCCATCAGCCCGCCTCCCACACCGCTCTTCGTCGGAAGCCCGGTTTCGTAGAGCCACTTCCCGCTATCGTCGTACATGCCCGCAGTCGCCATGATCGCGAGCACTCCCGGCACGTTCGAGGCGTCGATGACCTGTTTGCGGGTGATCGGATTGCGGCCGCCGAACGCAAGCGTCGCCGCCATCGCCGCAAGGTCACGCGCCGAGACGTTGATCGAGCACTGGCGCGTATAGAGGTCGACCGCGACGGAGGGGTCCATCGGGAACCGTTCATAGGC
Source organism: Sphingomicrobium sp. (assembly GCA_035545385.1). GTDB lineage: Bacteria > Pseudomonadota > Alphaproteobacteria > Sphingomonadales > Sphingomonadaceae > Sphingomicrobium. The sequence continues at coordinate 7,240 of DASZYL010000127.1, forward strand.
CGACATCAGCATGCTGATCGCCCGGTTCCGCTGGTTGGTGTCGCTTTCCGACTTGTAGACCGGCTGGTTCACCTCGAGGTCGCGCCCGGCGAAGTCGGAGTGGATCTTGATGATCTTGTTCCAGACCTCGTCGGGGGACGAGCCCTTGATGTTGCCCACGGTCGCAATCGCACCAGGATTGACGAGCGGGTTCTGCTCCTCGCCCTTGTACTGCTCGATTGCGGTAATCGAGTTGAATCGCTGGCCCGTGGCATCGACTCCAACGGTTTCCTCGAGCTTCGCTGCTCCCGACTCCTGCATGACGAGCGCCGCAGTCAGCACCTTCGAGATCGACTGGATGGAAAAGAGCTGCGTCGTGTCGCCGGCCTCGTGGACCTTGCCGTCGGCGCTTACGACGGCAATTCCGAAATAGGTCGAAGGAACCTGGGCGAGTGCCGGGATATAATCGGCGTTCTTTCCCTCGTTGAGGGACTTGTACTTGTCGTAAGCCGCCTTGACCGCGGAATCGATGTCAGCTCCCTTGAGGTCGGCGGCGAGGAGCGTGCCGGGAAATCCAAGGTCGATGGCGCCGACGGCGCCGGCTGCGATGAGCGCGCCCATCACTCCGCGGCGCGAAAGATTAAGGTCAGTCATCCTGTCTTCTCCCTCGAGGGTGCGCGTCAGTCGAACAGGCTCCACAGGTTCTTGCTCGAGAAGTCCCAGTGGAAGCTGTACTGGAAGCGGAGATCCTTGCCGGAGTTGCCGTCGTTGTCGGTGCGCTTGCCCCACAAGAGCTCGCCGCCAGTGAAGACTCCGCTCGCTGGGTGCCAAAGCAGGTTGACGGATGCGTACTGGCCCTTGTGGAAGGCGGAGTCCGCCTGGAAGTTCGTATTGTCGACCTTGTCAAAGCTGTAGCCGACCGACGACGTCCACTGCTTCGACCAGTTGAAGTCGATGTAGCTGGTCCAGCCGAACAGCTTCACAGCCTCGGCGCTCGGGATGATCACGATGCTTCCCGGGACCTGCTGGACGGCAATGTTGGGCGCGAGGTCCATGCCGCCATCATTCATGTAGCTCGCAATTCCCCGGCCGTAGACGGCGCCGATCCGCGCAGTCGCAAGAGAGACATTGAACGACGAGCCAAGGTTCACGCCCCAGCCCGTCTTATGTCCCTTGGGCCGGTTATTCTCGGTCCCGAGCGTGTCATAGCCGACCCGCCGAAGGATGCCGGAGAGCTGCACGTGGCCCCACTTGCCTTCATAGCGCAGCTGGGCCGTCGCGTCGGGAAGCTTCTCGTCATTCTGGATGTTCGAGGCGACATCTTCGTCGATCAGGCGAAGGTTGCCCTTGTCGATATCGTTGCCGGGATGCTCGAGAGCGACCGCCGCCTTGAAGCCGTTCCGATTCCAGAAGGTCCAGCGGAGCTGCGGATTGCGCAGGAACACCATGCCCGCCGGTCCCCAATAGTCGATCGTGTTCGGGAACAGGTCCCCGTCCATGAACAGGCTGTTGGTCTGTCCGGCGAGGAACGGCCCCCAGCTCGCATAGGCATGGCGCAGCCGGAACGTCGTCTGGCCCTCGTCGACGCCGACGCCGTAGAGGTCGAATTCGAACTTGGCCTCATAGGGCTTTCCGGCGAGCGTACCGGTTGCCTTCGCTCCGAGACGCGTCTGGCGGACGCTGAAGACGGATTGACCATCGCTTCCGAACTGTCCCTCAACGGTTGGAATGCGCGATGGGCGTAGGGTGGCGTCCCACGCGGGATTGACCCGGTTGAAGTCCTGGATCGCATCGAGCTGGACGAAGCCGTAGAGTTCGAGATTGTGGTCGCGTGCAAGGCTCGAGCCGGGAGCCGGAGGCACGGGCGTCGGTGGCGCAGTGCTCGGAACGCCAAGGACGCTTTCGAGGCGGTTCATTCGCGCCCTCAAGTCCTGGAGCTCCTGCAGTGCCTGCGCGCGTTCCTCCGGAGTGAGGGGCCGCGCCGCTTGATCCTGCGCCGCTCCGGCGGCGGTTGCGACGGTGGCGCCGGTCGGTTCGGCGGCAATGGCGGGCGTTGCCACCAGCGCTCCCGAAGCCAGCAGAAAGATGCTCGTTCTCATACGCCCCCTCGCGAAGATTCGGGGGTCGGTTATGTGGGGGTGGGCAAGGTTGGTAACTCGGGGTTCGCCCGCACATCGGCGGAGCCCGATCCTGATCCATGTTGAAGAATGTGCCCGAGTGGTTCGCTCACCGGAAGAATCGAACCCGCCGAAGCAAAGGGTCAGGGTTTGTCCCGGTTCATGCGCTTGGCCCAGTCCGCCAATAGACGGCTCGAACCAGTTTCGAGGTGGACCCATGCGCTATCGATCGGCAGCGGCTCTTCTTCTCCTCGCAAGCACAGGCGCATTCTCGCAGACAAGCGAACATGCGCCGGTTTCGCTGTCGTCCTCACAGCGCATGTCCCAGGACGAGCCGAGGAGCGAATCCTGGACCTACATGAGCCCCAAGTTCCGCGCCTCGCGCTTTTCAGGGGTCTGCGTGCTTCCAACGAAAATCTATAATGGCCCGGACGCGCAATTCCCGGGAACCTCCGGGCCGGACAAGCAGAGATACGCCAATATCCTGACGCAGCAGGTGACCGCGGAGCTGGCGAAGGCTTTCCCGGTCTACCCGCAGCGGCGGCCGGGCTGCTTGACGATGCAGATGAGCCTCGTCGGGCTGGAGGATACGAAAGGCGGAGTCGCAACGGCGACGCGCGTGATGCCGGTCGGATTTGCGCTCAGCACCGTCAAGAGCCTCACCGGGAAGAAGGGAAGCTTCACCGGCTCGATGCTGGTCTCGTTCGAATTCAGCGGGGGCAAAGGCAATGAGATCCTCGTCGCAGCCGTGCGCCGCCGTGCGCCTGATGCTCTCGACATCCCGGCCACTCTTTCGATGACCGATACGGTCAAAGCGGTGGGAAGGGACTTTGGGCGCGAGCTGCGCGACCGGCTTACAGCGTCGGGAGTCGTCAGCCGCCGCTGATCGAAAAACGGTTCACCGAGCGGGCTGCGGCGGCGAGGCGATCAGCTTCTGGAACCCCTTCGCGCTGATCCTCGCCCACTCGTCGAACAAGTGCTCGAAATCGGCCCGATTGCTCGCCGAGGTCCTCAGCGTCATGAAATCGTCGCCGGCTGCCCCATGATCGACCGCGCGCCCCAGTAGCTCCCCGCTAAGTGAATCGCGAACCTCGATGACGAGCGTCGCAAAGCCCGCCTGCTCGGAATAGACCCTGTTGGGTCCGAACGAGCGCATTTCAGGGGACGTGACATTGACGTTTGCCACTCCAACCAGAACTCGAAGCGCGTTTTCCGCCGGAGCGGACACGATGTGGAAGCCCGTCTCCTCAAATCTCTTCGCGAAGATATTCTGAAGGGTGCCCTGCGCCTCGTCGATGACACGCCGAACGTCCGCCTCCGAATATTGCGGAATTCCGCGACGACCGCGATTGATCTCCTTGTGCCAGTTCTTCTTGAAGGAGACCTCGGTCGGGGCAAGAACGATATCCTTGTACTGACTGAAGTCCGTTCCCGGGCGCAGGTAGAGCAAGTCGACATTCTTGGCCTGGACCTGGGTCAATCCGTCCCAGCTCGTCGGGGGTTTCGCGACCGCGGCCTGCCCGATGCAGAAAGCAGCGGATGCCAGCACAAGCGAGCAAGTCCGCGAGAATCGATGACGAGTCACTGTCTCACCCTTTCCGTGTCGGCAAGGCTCCCAAGGTGTCCATGGCACCTTGCGTCAAAGATCCCCCTATCGAACCATTGCGAGACGATCAGTACCCGGGAAAATCCTGATTTTCTCTGCAGTTTGACTTTGCAATCACAATCGAGCGTAAACTGATTTGTCGGCGTACCTGAAGAATGGAAATGGCCGGGGGGTACAATGGCAAGCGGCAACCATCAGCAACGTCTCGCGGCGACAACGCCGCGACTTGTGGAACGTTGAATGGCCGGGCCGCTGAAACGCGTGATGGTCGTCGATGATCACGACGCCTTGCGCCGCGGAATAAAGGCACTTGTCGAAACCAGGCCCAATTTCGCAGTCGTTGCTGAAGCGGCAAGCGGGCATGCAGCGATCGAAGAAGCGCGAAGGACCACGCCCGATATCGCAATCATCGATTATTCGCTGCCGGAGCTGAACGGCCTCGACCTGACCCTGGCGCTCAAGCGCGAACTGCCGCGGCTCGAGATCCTCATCTACACCATGCACGGACGTGATGAGATCATCAGCGGCATCTTGCGGGCTGGGGCGCGCGGATATGTCATGAAATCGGATTCCGAAGACCACTTGCTCGCGGCTTTGGATGCCCTGTCCCTGCGCCGGCCCTATTTCTCGGGGGCGGTCTCGGAAGCGCTGCTTGAGCAGTTCCTTCAAACCAGCCGAACGCTCACCGCCGGTGTCCTCACACACCGCGAGCGCGAAGTCGTCCAGCTGATTGCCGAGGGAAAGATCAACAAGCAGATTGCTGGAGCGCTCAACATCAGCATCAAGACGGTTGAGACGCACCGCGCGAGCGCGATGCACAAGCTCAAGCTCAAGACGACCGCCGACCTCGTCCGCTACGCGATCAGGAACAGCCTGATCGAGCCCTAATAATTCTCATGATGCCGGGTTGGACAGAGCTCGACCTGCGCCTCGACATAGGCTCCGTGCACCCGGTTGCCGATCCGGAGCTTTCCGCCGACCTCGCTGAGGCGGCTCTTCATATTTTCGATGCCCCGGCCCGGATGAACGGATCGGATTGGCCTCGGAAATCCGGCTCCGTCATCAGTCACTTTCAGGACAATTGCGCGCGAACCTGCGCGAAGTGAAACGACGACCTTCGTCGCCTGAGCGTGCCTCGAGACGTTCGCGAGGGCTTCCTGGGCGACGCGGTAGAGCATATGCGCCGCCTGGGGCGTAACCGAGATGGGAAGCTCCTGGACATCGGTTTGAACGAGAACGCCGGTGCGAAGAGCAAACTCGTCCACCATCGCCTTGAGATCCCGAACCAGCGCGTCAGGGTCATGTGGGGAAGCGCCAAGGGACCGCACTTCCTCGTGCAGCTCCTCGACCGTCGACTCCAGCTCCGACAGGACCTCATCGACCCTGGCATCGCGTGGGACCGGCAATTGCTTCAAGCGCGTGATTTGCAGCTCGAGGGCGACGAGCAATTGTGCGGTCGCACGATAGACTTCCCGAGCGATGTGGTCGCGTTCATCGGGTCGGGCCCGCGCCTCATCCGGTGATTGCCCTAAGCTGAGAGCCGGGGATTCGAGCATGTCGGAAGGCGGCCGACAAGGGTTTCCTGCCCGGGACGCCGACGCTTCAGCGCCCATGCAAGCGGCTTCCGATCCGCAGGCGGCCTTGCGTAGTTCGGCAATCTCCATGGCCAGCACCCCCGAACCGACCCGAAACAGCAAGCAGGGATATGCTACAGCTTTATGACTGCCCCGAAGCCAAGCGTTTGCCTTACATGGCTCATTACACGTTGCCGGCTTCATACGCAACTCTACTTAAGTATGAGTCCTGTATCGCAGTAGTTCTACCTAGATTTTCGGAATACGTATGTAGGTAGTGATGAAGCCGCAACAAATAGAACCATCTTTTTAACTCAGGGTTTTTACTGATATGAAATCCAGGCCGGGTTGTTCCGAATGAAGCGGTTCGAGGGTGATGCCTTATCGGCCCTGCGGATGACTGCCCCCATCGAAGCGAACCGCGGCTCATCGGGTCTCTCGCCGAGCAGCGACTGTTCATCATGTTGATTTAATGAAGTTGAGGGGCACTTTTCGGGAAATATCCGGTCAATTCCCGATGGGAAGCCGGCATTCTTCAGGCAACCACAGGCGGCGATGCGCTGAACTGCGGCGTCGAAGGGCTACGCGCCTTTCACGTGGCAGGGGGCGTGAGTTCCAAAGGACCCGATGGTCACAACAAGGGGAAACGGGAATGCGAACACTTCTGCTCAGCACCGCAGCCATCATATTGATGGCATCGCCAGCGGTGGCGAAGGACAATAGCGGCTATGTCGGCGCCGACATCGGCGCGGTATGGCCCAAGAGCCATGACGTCGAAGGCGGGATCGACTTCATCAGCAACTCTGTTGCGGACATTCCATTCCAGAACGTTGGCAGCCTCAGCTACAAGGCAGGCGTCGATGTCGATCTCATCGGTGGTTACGATTTCGGAATGTTCCGTCTCGAAGGCGAGATCGGTTACAAGCACGGGAACGTCGATAAACTGCACATCGACGATTCCTTCGTCGGGGTCATCAACCGCGAAGGCAACATCGATATCGGGGATTCCGACTTCGACATCGACAAGAAGTCGAACGCCTGGGACGGGATGATCAACGGGTGGCTGGACCTCGGTGGCGAAGGGAGCATCGGCGGCGGCATCGGCGGCGGCGTCGGCTACGCCAGCGTCTCGGAGTTCGGAAGGCACCACGGCTCGTTCGCCTGGCAGCTCCTCGCGCAGGCCTATTATCCGGTCAGCGAACAGATCGACATCGGGCTCAAGTACCGCTTCTTCCACGCCGGCAAGAACGACGGGACCGACAGCTTCAGCTGGGCGACGCCCGCTGTCTGCACCCTTCCAGTCGGGCAAGTATGCTCCGGCGGCACCGCGACTCTGGGCGACAATGCGAGATTTGTCTCCCACAGCGCATTGGTGAGCCTTGTCTATAATTTCGGGGCGGCTCCGCCTCCCCCTCCACCGCCGCCTCCACCGCCGCCTCCGCCTCCGCCTCCGCCGGCTCCTCCGGCCACGCAGACGTGCCCGGATGGCTCGGTGATCCTTGCGACGGACACGTGCCCGGCACCGCCTCCACCGCCGCCGCCACCTGAGCCAGCTCCGGAGCGGGGCTCGATGTAGTCCGAGTAACCTTGCTTCGGGCAGGGGAAGGAAATCCCGGCGGAAGCAGCTTCCGCCGGGATTTTCTTATGGTTGCGCGTCGAGCTGTGCCGCGAGCGCGCTCATCGGTCGCTGTGAAACCGCGACCGAGCCCGTCCGCGACCGGTCGATGTCGAGGATCAGCACGAAGCAGACCGCATAGAGTGTCAACAGCAATGCAGTGCTCGCTCGAAATCTCGTCGCTGAGCCTGCGAGCACGGAGCCGAGCGCAGCGGATGCTGCAACGGTGCAGATGAGAAGGACGCTAAGGACGCGCGCCGGGATCACTGCGCGCCCCGCGATCTCCCGGCGAACGGCGGCATTGAGGACATCATTCACCGAGGAGACCATGTAGGAGGCGAGCGCCGTGGTTCGGACGGGTTGAACTGCATTACGCGTCTCTTCCCAAAGCCGCGCACCGATTTTCTGGCATTCGGTGACGCGCGCTTCCAGTTTCTGGATGGTCCAGTCGGGCGAGCTGATCCGGCAGTGGGCATATTCCCGCAAGCTGCGCCGGACCTTGGACGCATGAGGTTCGTCGAGCAGGCTCGCTCGCAGATAGGCGGTTCCGATCGCGTCGACTTCGGTGGCGAGCGCCAGCCTTCGCGTATCGAACCGCGACAGGGCCATCGAAAAGGTGGTTGCGAGCATGAATGCGAGAAGGGCGAAGATCGCAGTGACGATGTAGCCGAGCGAGTCCCGGTCGTGCCTCTTCTTGCCTTTCAATATGCGGCGGGAAATGACCAGTCCGAGCTCGCAGGATGCGAATAGGACGGCAACGAGAACAACGCCGATGGCCCAAAGCGGAAAAGTGCTTGTCGCGTAATCGAGGAGCCGGCTCACGCCCTTGTCGCTACTGTGTCCCCTGGCGCGCAAATATTCGGAGAATCACTGACCCCTTGAGGTTGAACGCCGGGGCCAATCCTGATGGCGCCCGCCTCAGCGTCAGCACCCTCCCGACATAGGGAATTGCCTGATGGCGAGCTCCCCACGCATTCCATAGGCGGAGCCATGAAAGCCGCCCCGTGCGGCCGCACGAGGAGTGCTGCGCATGACGATTCATCGCTCCCTTTTCCCGCTTGTCATCCCGGTGGCCCTGGCGAGCGCTTCGTGTCAGAAGAAGGCCGAGGCGCCTCAAGAGACGCAAGTCGAGGCAGAAGAAGCGGCCTTCCCTGATTGGGCGGGCGAGGCGCCGGCGCCTCAGGCGAAAATCGACCAGGGCGCCATCGACGCGATCCAGGGCATGAGCCGCTATCTCTCATCGCTCAACAGCTTCAGGCTGAACACCGAAGGGACGCTCGATGCGGTGACCGCGGACGGGCAGCGCATCCAGATGGATGGCTTCACCCAATATGAG
>DASZYL010000128.1:0-4049 GCA_035545385.1 Sphingomicrobium sp.
GCTTGCACCCCCCACCCTCTCCCGCTATGGACCGCATCCGCTCCCGACCCGGAGGAGTGTAGCTCAGCTGGTAGAGCATCGGTCTCCAAAACCGAGGGCCGGGGGTTCGAGTCCCTCCACTCCTGCCACTCTACCGTAATATGCAGCAACGCTGCGCGCGCACTCGGGTACAGTTAGACAATGACCGAGCGTCATGCCTTCGGCATCGCGGCTCGGATCTGCCAGCGTGCCAAGTCCATCCAAGGGGCCGTAGATCCAAAGCAGCGCATAGGTGACGACGGTGGTCGTTGGTTTCCCATGCCCAGCATCGGAGACATCTCGGCGCCCACAGGGTCTGGCACGTCTCATTAGTGCCTGGTGCGTTTGCTGCAAAATTCCGCACTCTACGTCTTGTCCAGTCCGGACACATGGGGTGACAGACGGTCCCCAAGACATGAGTTGAGGCGGCTTTGGACCGCCGCGCATCGCGTCGGCGTTCGTCATTACGTTTTCCCAGATAGGTTAGCCGGCCGTGACCGTCTGGTGGCCTCTGAAGAGATTGTCCGGGTCGTACTTGCGCTTGATCTGCTGGAGCCTTTGATAGTGTTCGCCCCAATAGGCGCGCTGCCAGTCCTTCTGAAAATAATCGGCCTCCGACATGTAAGCGCCTGCTTTTGGTACGAGCGCTCGGATCGGGCGCATTGCGCGCTCCACCGCGCGCGCTTGTCGGCGCCCGTCGGCAAGGTCCGGCTCATGCCCCTTGATCCCGGGCCAGGCCGGGGGGCCTTCGGCGGAGCAGATCAGGAGCGCAAAAGCGTCGAGCAGCTCCGGACTGGTCGAAGTTTCAGCAGTGGACGCCAGTGCTTCTCGCGATCCTCCCGCGAGGCCCTTGTTCGTGTGCAAGGTCACCGACCATTCGCTCGATGCGAGGATCAGTGCGTCGACCAGGTCTGTTCTTCTTGATTTTCCGAGGAGCGTCGCCGGAATCCATGCCGATTGATAGGCGTGGAGCACCTGGGCAGTCTCACCGAGATTCGTGGCCCAGAAGATGTTGTCCGAGGGCGCCCCCTCGCGCTTGTCCTGAAGAACGAGGCCCGGAACCGAGCGCAGGAACGAGGGATCCCAGAAGCTCCGGCCGGGAACTGCGAAGATCGCCGGTTCGCCTTCGAAGCGATAGTCCCCCGGCCGCTCTCGAACCCACCCGAGCAGCGGATTCCAAAGCGCCTCGATCTGCGACTTGTCGAGGTCGCGACAGACCATCGTAACTGACAGTCGCCGCCCGGGAGAAAAGCCGATCTGCTCGCCCCAGTTCGGATTAAACAAGGCGCTCGCGTAGAACTCCATGGTTCGCTCGAGCAGTTCTCGCCACGCGCGATCGTTCCTCGCCTGGATAGACAAGAGGATCGCGCCGATAGTCGAGGGAAGCGGATGGGTCCTTAGAGTCAGCCGAGTGACGATCCCGAAGGTGCCGCCGCCGCCGCCGCGAAGCGCGAAGAACAGGTCCGGGTCACGAAAACGATTGACTGTCCGGACCCGGCCATCGGCAGTGACGACCTCTGCTTCGATGAGATTGCCGGCGCCGGTCCCGAACTGCTTCGAAAGATGGCCAAAACCTCCGCCTTGCACGAACCCGGCGACTCCGACGGTGAGGCAGCCGCCCCCTTGAACATATCTTCCGCCCTTCACCGCGACTGCATTGTATACTCGTCCCCAGATCGCCCCGGCGCCAATCGAGACAGCGGGTTGCCCAGCCGTTTGCGCAGGAGCGCCCGAGGCGACGAACCCGTCGTGAAGCTCGACGTCTTGCATCCTCCGGGTCCAAACGAGCAGCGAGTCCGCGGCATTCGAGTTTCCAAAATAGCTATGGCCCCCGCCCTTGACGACCAGCCGAAGGCGGTACTTGCGTGCGACATCGACCGCCGCTGCGACGTCCGCAGCGTTCTCGGCGGCAACCGCCATCGCGCTCGGCTGCGAGGTCCAGGCATCGATCCAGCCCAAGGTCTGGGTCAGCGATGGCTCGTCACCCAGGTAGTAGGGATTCTTGAGCGCCTTGAAGAGGGCGTCGGCGTCCGCGCCGCCCGAACGAGCCGCCACCAGCGGAGAGTTGACCGCGATCAGCCTCGAGCCGACGCGGCGACGCAGTTCGTCCAAGGCGCTTGCCGGGATTCGCGCGGCAAGAAGACGTGACGGGAGCGCGGTTGCCGCCGCCGTGCCGAGAAGGGTCCCGACAAAGGTCCTGCGCCGCATCAGCGGACTTTCGCCAGGTTCGTGAATGCTTGGTTCGAGACCATCTTTCATCCGCGTCCCCCCTGCCGGGCGATCCAATGTTCCACGTGAGCACGCAATTCGCCCAGCGGGACCACGCCCTCTTCAAGAACCGCTCGGTCAAATGACTTCAGGTTGAAGCTGCGCCCCAACGCCGCTCTCGCATGGCGGCGCAACTGCATGATCACAAGCCCGCCCGAATCGTAGGCGGCGAGCTGGCCAGGCATGACCGCGATCCGATCGACAAGGTCGTCGGCCGATTTGGCGGTGTATCGTCCGGTAGCCACGAGGTAGCTGATCGCCTGCTTGCGCGTCCAATGGAAGGCATGGAGTCCCGGGTCGACGACCATTCCCCGCGCAGGCCAGATCCGGCGCATGATCCTGGCGTTCACATCGTCGTAGATGGCGAGCTCCTCCCCAAGTCCTTCCGCGTAGCGGGCCCAGCCTTCCTGGTAGCCCGAGATTCCGACGAGCTTCGAAAAGCGGGTCTCGGGCTGAAGCTGCCGAGCCAGCGCGATCTGCAGATGATGGCCCGGCCAGACCTCGTGGACGGCGGTGATCTCGGCCTCGGCGCGCGTCTCCGACGCAAAATTGCCGAGCTCGATCGCGAAGGTCGCCGTCTTGGATTCGTCCGGTTCCGGAACGTAATGGGAGGAGGTTCCAACCAGGTCCTCGAACGCTCGCTCCGGCTCGACTGTCGCATCCTGTGACGGCAATCGCTCGATCGCGAACCCCGCCGTCTTCGCCTTGGCTCTCGCAACGAAGCTCCTCGAGAAGGCGAGGAGCTCATCCCTCGAATGGAAATGTTCCTTCGGGTCATTCCTGATCTTGGAGAGGATCGCTCCAATGTCCGAGACCCCGAAGCGGGCCCTACCCATCCGAACGACCTCCGCTTCGTTCGCCTCGACCGCTTGGCGGCCGAGATCGTAGACTTCGAGCGGGCTGCGATTGAGAGACGTGTAGGCGCGAAGGAAAGCCTGGTAGCAGGCCTGTCCGTTCGGCAGGTCCGATATCGCGACCCCGTTGCGTGCCCTTGGCAGATAATCCTTCGCGAGGAAGTCCCTGTAGCGTCCGAGCGCTGGGTTCACCTCGGTGACAAGGACCTTTCGGAACGCTGCCTTGAACGCCGGATCCCCTGATCGTCTTGCAGGCGAGAAGAACGGGGATTTATCGACTGGGCCGGAGGTCAGGCTGTCCATCTGAGCGATCACTCGGCGCACGACTGACCTCGGAGCGGAATAGCCCTCGTCGAGCCCGGTTCGAAGATTGCCGATCTCGACGTCGACGAAGTGCGGCACGCTGCTCCAGCGCCGGAGTGCCTGCTTGCGGTCATCGGAACTTGTGACCGGCTGACGATCGGCGACATCGGCGAATGCGGACTGCCAGCCGTCGAAATGGTTGACGTCCCAGAGCTCGCTCTTGCAGATTCGCAGCTGAAGGTCGCTTTCGAGCTTTTCGCGCAAATTGGCGTAGGTCGAGCGCGCCGATATCGGAAGAGCCGAGGGATCGATCCCAAGCAATTGGGCGAGATCCTGCCTTTCGAGCTTCTCGAAGGCGCTGATGGCTCCCGGACTTCGATCCGCGAAACGATCGTGAACGGCGGTGTCGAGGCCCGTTTCGTAGGCAATCGTCGGATCGTAGGCGAGCTGCTGGGAGACGAAGCGATCCGCGAGCGCCTCGACCCTTGCCGAACTATCGGCAGCCGCCGCCGGGGATGCAGCAAGGAACGCCGCGAAGACGCAGCCCTGAAGGCGAAGCATGAAGCTCTTCATCGAAGCGCGCCAGCGGACGCTGGCGGGACTGTC
>DASZYL010000129.1:0-8620 GCA_035545385.1 Sphingomicrobium sp.
ATTACCCATCCTGGTCATCGCTCACCGACACGACCTATTTCGCCCGCTACCTGCCTCCCCGGGACCTGCCCGGCCTGCCGCCGATCGAGGCGCTCGAACGCCTCTACGTGACCCGCCCGTCGGGACCGATCCTGTCGAACCGCTCCACGCTCCTTTTCCCGAGTTTCGCCCAATGGTTCACCGACGGGTTCCTCATGACGAACCCGAACGACAGCCGTCGCACAACCTGCAACCACCAGATCTCGCTTTCCCAGATCTACGGAATGAACGACGCCGTCGAGGCGCAGCTGCGCGAACGGAGCGAAACTCCCGGCCGGCGCGGCCGACTGCTTTCCGAGATTTCAAATGGCGAGGAATGGGCCCCGCGCCTGTTCCACGCCGACGGCACGAGGGATAGGCGATTCTCGGAGGTCCCGGACCCCGTAAAAATGCCGGACACGCTTCCCCCCGACCGCAAGGCGACCCTCTTCGCCTTCGGCGGTGAGCGGGCAAATTCCACGGTCTTCGCCGCGGCGATCAACACGCTTTTCCTGCGCGAGCACAACCGACTCTGCGCGGAGATCGGGAAAGCTTGTCCGGACTTCGACGACGAGCGCCTGTTCCAGACGGCCCGGGCGGTGAACATCGTTCAGCTGATCAAGGTCGTGGTCGAGGAATATATCAACCACATCTCGCCTTACTGGTTCAAGCTCCTGGCCGACCCGACGCCCTGCTACAAGGCGGTCTGGAACCGCGAGAACTGGATCCCGGTCGAATTCAACCTGCTCTACCGCTGGCACAGCCTCGTGCCCGAGGTCGCCAACTGGCGGGGCGCCGAAGTCCCGATGGCCGCCATGCGTTTTGGCAACGAGCCGATGCTGAAGGACGGCCTGGGCGCTGCGCTCGACGCGGCGAGCACGTCTTCGGTCTGGCGCCTCGGCCTTTTCAACACGGCCGAATTCCTGCGGCCGGTGGAAGCGGCGAGCGTGAAGCAGGGCCGTGCCAATCGCCTCGCGAGCTACAACGATTATCGCGAGATCATGAAATTCCCGCGCGTGACCCGCTTCGAGCAGATCAGCGGCGATCCTGATGTCGTTAACGCCTTGCGGGATCTCTATGGCGACGTCGAGAGTGTTGAATTCTTTGTCGGCCTGTTCGCCGAGGACGCGGGAGAGCGCTCTGCGGTCCCGTCGCTCATTGGCCGGATGGTCGCGGTCGATGCTTTCTCGCATGCGCTCACCAACCCGCTGCTGGCGCCGAAGGTCTTCAACGAAGAGACGTTCACTCCAACCGGTTGGGCCTCGATCGCCGCGACCTCGACTCTTGCCGACATCGCGGACCGCAACCTTCCGGGCGGCGCCGGCAAATGGCGGATCTCGATGGACCACGCCGAGCACGATTCCCTTGCCTGACGGCTGGATTAGATCATTGCAGTCTTGTCGAGGTGCGCGACGATCGAGGGATAGACGGTCCGAACCGCGTTCTTGCCGAAGATGCAGTCGATGTGGCCCGTCGCCGGGATCACGACGCGCTCGTAGAGATCGGGCGAATTTGCCTCGGAAAGAGCGTTCATCGTCTTCAAGGTGCCGCTCGGAAGGAAGGCGCGGTTGAGCTCTCCGTGGATGAACAGGGTCGGCACCGCCCAGTTCCTGAGATTCTCGGGAGCAAGAAGCGGTTCCTTGTCCGAGCGAACGACATGGCCGCTCCTGGCGATTTCCGCGAGCTGGGAGAAGGCGGAGAGATTGGACTTCCCGAACATCTCCGGCATCGCCTGGAGGGTCGGCTCGTTGAGCTGGTCGAGGCGGTAGAGCGGGCCATAGAGCGCGGCGATGCGCAAGCTCGTCACCGAGCGCGTGCGGTCGTCGAAATGCAGCGGATAGAGGAACCTTAGGAAACCATCGATCGCTCGGGCGAGGAGGTTGCGCTTGCGCGTTGCCCGAGCGTCGAGGAGCTTCACGCCGACCAGCTTCATAAGGTCGGTCGCACGAAGAAAAGCGAGAAGGCGCTGCGTGAAGAAGGGAACGTCGGCGTGCGCGGCGATCTGCGAGATGACGATCGAGCGCACTCCCTTGAGGCCGCGAAGCATCGCCATGGAAAAGCTCATTGCGCCATAGCAGTGCGCGACGACCTGGAGTGACGGCTTGCCGCTGATCGTGAGGATGGTCGCGATCGCCGCCGGATAATCCTTGTCCGCGACGTCGTCGGCGCTGAACTGCTCGCGAGCGTAGGGAAGTTCGATGCTCGCGCGATAGTCGAGCAGCCACACGTCGTAGCCACCGGCATAGAGATATTCGAGGAGCGAAGTATCGATCGTGTCGATACTGAAGATGAGGCTGGAAACGCCAAGGCCATGCGACGCCATGACCGGCCCCTTGTCGCCGCCCCGATAGCGCGTCAGCCGTAATTTCTTGCCGTCGGAAGTCTCGAAGAAATGCACTTCGGGAGGGCCGACCCGAAGTGGGCGCCTTGTCCGCGGAACCTCGGGATCGAAGTAGGATGGGCGAGCGAAGGGCCCGCCGAATGTCGTGAACAAGGCGCCGCCGAAGAATTCGCCGAAGCGCGCCAGCGCCATCGCGCGCGATTCAAGATCGGGCGCTCCGGTGATCGTCATCGTTCCAAGCTGATGGATGAAATCGGCTGGGCGGATATGAAGCTCCGCGGTGAAGAGTGTCGCGCCGTTGCGGTCGCCCTGGTGGACCGACGCCGTCAGCGTGGTCGTATCGTGCCAGAGGTCGAAACCGCGGTCATTGTGGACCGTCTTGCGCCCGGAGAAATGATAGCGCGATCCGTCGCTCGCAACGATCGGCAGCTCATAGACCATGAGCTTGGTATCGGCCTTCGCGGTGTCGTCGACGAAGAGGTTCCAGCGCCCGTCCTCGATCGTCATCGGTTCGCTCGAGAGCGCGGGGATGCTGACGGTTCCGACGACGCCGGCCTCGTGCTCCCTGGTCTTCACCAGCGCATCGAGATCGGCTGCGACAATCGTCACGACGAACGAGGCTTCGGATTGTGCGCCGCCGACAGCAGCGGTGGCCTTTCCCGTCATGCGCTCGGTGAAGCGAACGCCGATCGTCGGCGCTCCAACCGCGGGCTGGGATTTCGCGACAACGGACTCGACCTCCAGCGGCGCGCCGCGAGCAGCGGCCAATTTGATCATCGCCCGTTCGGTCACCGCGCTGATCGTCAGCAGCGGGTTGACTCCCAAGGAACGCGGCATCACCGACCCGTCGCACACGTAAAGCCCGGGGTGCACCCCGCTGCCCTCGTGGCCGGCGAACACGCGGCAATCTCCATCGACGACACCGTGCGCTGCATCATCGGCCATCGGGCATCCGCCCAATGGATGAACGCTGATCAGCGCATCATTCATGAGCTTCGTCCAGATGGGGTTGGGAACATAGGACCCGCCGGTTTCCCTGACTGCGGTCCGGAGGTTCTCGGCGACGCGCTTGAATCCTGCCTGTTCCCCCACTCCTGGCCACACCACGCGCAGCCGATCGTCGGCGTCGAGCTCCATGGTCCCGGCGCCGGGGCCGTCGTGCGACATCACGAGGAAGGTCTGCGTGTGGTTGACCGCCCCGTGATACGGCCCCCGGGTCAGGCTCTCGACCTCGCGCGCGCGCTCGGAAAGCACGTCTCCCGGGTCGGTGTCGGTGCCGAGCGCTGCGGCCGTCGCCGCCATGACAGCGGGCATGGATGCTGCGATAGCGCCGGGGATCGCCCCCTCCTCGATCACCATTCCTTCCTCGAGATCGGCGGTGCCGCGCAGGTCAATGAGGCCCGTGATGGTCGGCCCGATGGGACGCTGCTCATCCTTGTCGCGGGGCCAGCGATAGGCCGCTGCCCGGTGCCCAAGGCCGATGCCATCGATCGCCTGGTCGTTATTGTAGCCGAACCCCAATACGTCGCCGTTTCCGCTGAAGCGGCTGCCGAGCGCTGGAGACAGCGCCAGTCCATGGTCACGGGACCGGAGCAGGATCTCGGTCGAGCCGAGCGTGCCTGCGCCAAGGACGACGATCGAGGCTGTGAGTCGAAGCGGTTCGCCCGTGAATGCCTCGCGGCCAAGACCGATCGGGTCGTAGGCAATGCACCAGCGCCCATCCTCGAGCTTTTCTATCCAGCGGACTCGAACGCCGCAGAATATCTCCGCTCCATGCGCCACCGCATCGGGGAGATAATTCATCAGCGTGGTATTCTTGGCTCCGGTATTGCAGCCCGAGCAGCAATCCCCGCAAAGGTTGCAGGCGGGCTGCTCGACACCCGCCCGGTTGGTTCCTGCTTCGAAGTTCACGTTGATGGGCGGAGTGACGGCGGCGGCACCGAGCGCAGGGGCCGCTTTCTTCATCGCCTCGAGCTTGTTGAGATGCGGCCAGGTGATGCCGTCGTCGGGGTATGGCCTCGGGCGAAGCATCGCTTCGGCCCGGGCGTAGCCTTCTTCAAGATCGCCGTCCTTGAGGGCCCTGGGCCAGGCCGGATCGTCGAAAACGCGAGGATCGGCCCTCAGCGAAACATTGGCGTTGATGAGCGAGGTTCCGCCGAGCCCGCATCCGGTGAGAACGCTGATCCCCTTGCCCACATGAAGATCGAACAATTCCGTTCCGCGGCCCCTGTGAAGCCCCGGAGCGCTTACCTGGAACTGCTCGGCGCCCTTGATCGCCGTGTCCGGATATTCGCCTGGATGAAGTTCCTCTCCGCGCTCCAGGAGCGCGACACTGCCGATATCCATTCGAGCGAGGCGCGACGCCGCGATTGCACCCCCGTAGCCCGAGCCGACGACGACCGCCTCGTAGCTGTCCTTGAGGTCGGTAATTGGCTTCGCGAGTCGCTGCATGAGAAACGCCTCCTCGGCACTAATGGATGGAGATGGTTTCGATCAGCTCCGGACAAAGCCTTGCAGGATTTCCGCCGCGACGGCGGCGGTCGTCGGGGACTCCTGGAAGCCCGATCGCGAATATGCTGAGCGTTCCATCGCTCGCGATGTGAAGGCGGAGGAACGACTTGTAATGCTCGACTGCAAGCGCCGAGAAGTGGCCCCAATGTCGTCCCCAGGCATTGAGGCAGAGCCATAGATAGACGCCCATCAGGGTGCCTGTCGTCACCGCGGCGGCAAGCGCGGCCGCAACGAAACTCAATATCGTGCCAGCCGTCCCCGGAAGCAGGGGAAGGAGCGCTCGCAATACAAGGCATGCGACGAGGGAGGCCGCAATCGCCTGGATGAGAGCGTGGGCGGTGCCCATGACCACTCGAGCTGCACCCTCGGCGTCCGCAAAATAATAATAGCCGGCCCACCCGAGGAGGCAGAACAGGAGCGTCGCCGGAGAAGCGATGGCGAGGAGCCAGAACTTGAAATCCGCATCGACGAGCGAGCCCGACACCAGCAGCCGGTGGAGCGGCTGATGGGCGCCGAGGGGATCGAGGACCTGGTTGTTGAGATAGATGAGCCAGGTGAAGCTCAGGTAGATCGCCGCGACGCAAAGCGTGAAATAAGGGTTGCGAAAGGCGAACAACGTGAGCCCGCCTGCAAGCCGCCGAGACTCGGAGCGGCTCGGGAACGTCGCTTCGTCCGCATTGGCCACATTGCCCTTCGTCGCGAGGTCGACGGTCCGCTTGTAGCTCTTGCGCTTTCGATCGTAGGGCTCCCCCGGCGCCGGGAAGGGAAATTCGAATTCCTTGTGCGGGACGAGATTATGCGTGGGATGGAGGAATGCGCCTCCACCGCCGCACGTGACGAAATTGTGATCCTTCTCTCGATACCGCGCATAGTGATGGCTGTCGCCGCTCAACATGAGCTTCAGTTCGTGGCCCTTGCCGGCAACCGAGGGCGCGAGGCGCTCAAGATATGAGAGCGTCCCGTACTCCTTCTCGGGAGCGCGTGGATCGACATATTCCCAGCCCGGTGTGCCGGCACAGATGATGAGCCTGGAACGGGGTTCCATCCATTTCTCGGCGACGAACTGGAAGAAGTCGACCTGGGGCTGGTCGATATACCCCTGGATCTGGCTGTCCATTCCCCACAACCACCAGCCCTTGGGCAGGCGAAGTGCGAAATAGCTTCGGGTCTGCTGGGTCTGCCGGCCTCCGATCACCTTGCCGCGGCGGTTGACCCCCGCCCTGCCCTCGACCTTGATGCTGCGCCGGCAGAACAAGGGGGAAAAGGACCGAAGCCCGTCATACCAGTCGTGGTTCCCTGGAATTGCATAAAGATCCGGGCAATCCTTCTCCGGCCAGCGCTCCTGGTAGGCCTCCGAATAAGGGTAGAGAAGGCGATCATAATATTCGTCCGCCGAAGGCGTGGGATAGACTTCGTCCCCACCCATGATGAGGAGCGACCCGCGGGGAAGGGCTTGCGCGCCGGCGAGCTCGAGCCTGTCCTCCGCCAGAAGTCGGGCGATCGCGAACGTCGAATTCCAGCCGTCGCCAAGGTCCGCGACGAAATCGAACCAGAAATCCCCGTCAGGATGCCGACCCGAGTAATCGAAACGCGGGTCGAGGGCGGAATCGCCAATCGGATTGGCCGCAGCGAAGGCTTCGCGCCTGTCGGCGAACTCGCCGAAGATCGTCGACATGGCGACGCGAATCGCCGTTTGAAGGAGAGGGATCGGGTTGAACCACCCGACCATCCGCCGCTTTTTCGGAGGGCGAACGATCATCGCCTCGCAATCCTTTTGCCGGCTCGAACGAAGGTTCGCCAGTTGGCAGCAAGCATGGTTAAACAGCCCCCCCTTACGAGCACCGCTCGCGACGCTCAGTAACGGCGAAATATGCGCTCTTGATTGCCGAGTCGCAACGTAAATCCAATGTTCCCGGGACACTCAACTAAGCGACATCAGCACAATTCATGATGACACGCTCGAAATTGAGTCATGTTGATTCTGGTTCGCGATCAGGACTGATGCGCCACAGATCTCAATACATGGCACGATCTTGACTTTTCGGCGAGTTTTATGGATTCTTGAAGTTGTTGAATAGTTGTTCATCAAGAATAGATGAACGGAAATTTACAACCGTTTGCATGCGGTCGGTCCTTGTTCTTGGCGATGCATCGACCGACTGGATTAGGAGTTAGGCCGCGCCACCGCCGGTAGCTCTGCCCATGGGGGTCAGTGCTTGAAGTGCGCAGGCAACGGTTCGATACGGTTGCTGTCAGCTGCCGAGTCTGAAGCAACCGCCCGACCGCGTGCCATTGGCGCGACCGGTTGGCTGATTGTGACCGATCCCGGCGGGGCGCCTAAGTCCCCGCGAGGGAAGGCATGGGGTGGTTGCGTCGGGGGGAAACGACGCAGCTGAGGAGCTGCGGATGGCCAAGGGAGCTGCCGATCCTGGGGGTGCGGGGAACGAAGGCGGCGCACATCCTTCCCCGAACAACGGGCATGAGGCTCCCGAGCGCGAGAGAGAACCCTACGCCGACCGGGTGACCATCAACTTCGGTTCCGAGCGACGGCTCGAGCTGACCCTTGCCAAGGGTGACATCACCCAGATCGACGCAGGATGCTACGTGGTCGGCCTGTTCAAGGCGGTAGCAGCCGATGGAGCGGTCTCCGCCCTCGACCGCGCGATGGATGGCCAGATTTCCGATCTCATCGCGCGCCGCATGTTCGGTGCGGAGGCAGGGGAAGTCTCGGTCCTGCCCAACCTTCGGCGATCCCTGCGCGCGCCCAACGTCGCCTTCGTCGGGCTCGGCTCGTTCGACTCCTTCAACACCGACACTCTAAAGCTCGCCTGCGACAATCTCGTTCGCACATTTGTCGCGGCGGGGCTCGACGACTTCGCCATGGTTCCGTTCGGCTGGAGCTCGGTCGGGAGCACGTCGGATGACGAGGCCAAGGCCGACCTCGTCCGGGCCATGCTCTCGGGCTTCGTCCGGGCGATCGAGGACAGCGACGTCGACCATGAATTTCGTGGGATCACGATCGCCGAACGCGATCCCGAGCGCTTCGCTCTCATCAACGACACCGTCCATGACCTTGCGCTGCGCGAAAGCTTCGAGGACCTCGAGCTCACGATCCGCGTGGTTACCTTGCCCGAGCCCCCCGCCCAGCGCGGCGCGTCGACGGCAAAGGCAACTCCGCGGGTCTACCTCATGGCGCGCGAGGCCGCGCAGCAGGGCGACAGCGACGATGGGCCTGCGCCGCTCCAGATGTCGGTGCTGACGACCGGGGCGAAGGCCGGGATCATGGTCGAGCTTCAGCCCGGCAGTCCGCAGGATCTGGAGAATCTGCTGGACCGTCTCGACGGTTACAGCACCCTGCCCGAGGCCGATGCCGAAAAGTTCGGAGACGACCTCGCGAAGGTGCTTCTCCCCGACGGAATTTGTGCCGCACTCAAGCAATATGACGAGTGTCACCTGGTGGTCGTTCACGATGCCGCGGCCTCGAGGATCCCCTGGGAGACGCTTCGGATCGCAGGCAAGTTTCCGCCGCTCATCGGCGGGATGAGCCATCGATACGAAACCCCGAACCTCTCGGTCGCAAAATGGCTTCAATCGCGGCAGCAGTCCGAGATCCTCTCCGTCCTCCTCGTCACCAACCCGACCAAGAACCTGCCGGGAGCCGAGGCCGAGGGGGACAGGATCCTCGAGCTCCTGAAGAACAGGGATCGGGTGAGGCTGACCGAGCTTCGCGGAGACGCCGCCACGAAGGAC
>DASZYL010000130.1:0-2187 GCA_035545385.1 Sphingomicrobium sp.
GCAAGCAACGCCAAGGCGGTCAAAGCAACCATCAGGCCGACACCAACTCTCTATTTACCGGGGCAAATTTGCGAACGAACGCTCCGTGGTCGGGAAGGCGGGAGACGTCCTCCATATGGGCTCGTTCCATTCCTTCGAGGAACTCACGAAGGCGCGATTCCGGAAGCTGGTCGGCGACCGGGTTCCAGCTCTCGGGAACGAGGTTCTGGCCGATCATGACCTGGATCCATGCGCGTGAATCAAAGAGCTCGTCGAAGCTTGCTGTCACCCGGGCCGAGGATCGAAACAGATCGATCTTGTGCTGGAGCGCTTCGGGCACCTTCATTGCACGCACCGCATCCCAGAAGGGCTCACCTCGACGCTGGTTGAAATGGTAATGGAAGATGATGAAGTCACGGATGTGCTCCATTTCGAACCGGGTTCGCTCGTTGAAATCATCGCGCGTCGCCTCGCGAACTTCGCCCGCGGGGAGAAGGTCGAGAAGCCGGCTGATTGCCGTCTGGATGACATGGATGCTGGTCGATTCAAGCGGCTCGATGAAGCCCGATGATAGGCCGATCGCAACGACATTTCGGACCCAGGACTTGCGCCGAATTCCCGGAGTGAAGCGGATCGTTCGAGGATCGCCGGTCTTCTCTCCGTCGAGGTTGGCGAGCAGGATCGAGGAAGCTTCGTCTTCGCTCATTCTGTTCGACGAGAAGACGTGCCCATTGCCGGTGCGGTGCTGAAGCGGAATGCGCCATTGCCAGCCGGCTTTTCGAGCGATGACCCTCGTCAACGGCATCAAGGGTTCGGTCCGGGCGCAAGGGACTGCGATCGCTCGGTCGCACTGAAGCCAATCCGACCAGGGCTCGAATCCTGCATCGAGTTCCTGCTCGATCAGGAGCCCGCGAAAGCCGGAGCAATCGATGAACAGGTCGCCTTCGACCCGGGTGCCGTTGGCGAGCAGCACGGCGGCGATGTCGCCATTTTGCTGGTTGCGCTCGACCGCGACGATCTTGCCCTCCTTCCGGACGACTCCTCGCTGCTCCGAAAAACCTCGAAGATATTTGGCATAGAGGCTCGCATCGAAATGGTAGGCGTAGGGCAGCGGCGGTGCGACGCTTCCCGGCGGTCGTTCGAGATGCGCGAAGCGATTTCCAGCGATCGCGATCGTGTGGAGGATGTAATGGCCGAGCGGCTTGGCAATTCCAAGAGATCGGCCGCGAAGCCAATAATTGTGGAAGGGGACGATCCCAAGCGCGCTTCCAACGAGGCCGAATGCATGAACATAGGCTTCGTCGGGATTACCCCAGCCGTCGAAGGCAATTCCGAGTTTGTAGGTTCCGCCCGTCGCCGCGAGGAACTCGGATTCGTCGATCCCCAAGGAATCGTTGAACATCTTGATCGACGGGATCGTCGCTTCGCCGACGCCGACGATTCCGATCTCGTCGGATTCGACGAGCGTGACCGAGAAGCGAGGGATACAGAAGCGAGCGAGGGCGGCCGCGGTCATCCATCCCGCGGTGCCGCCTCCGACGACGACAATTCGGCCCTGGCTCACTTCACTCATGTCGAACTTTCCTGTGCTTCCCGCAGGCCGAACCGAAACTCAGCCTGCGGGTCGCTTAAGGTCAGGAGCCGCGCTCGCCGCGTTCCACCGGCGCAGGTGGGGGCGGCGGCGGCGGAGGTGGCGGAGCCGGGCAGGCTGCGCCCATTTCGATCACCGAGCCATCGGCGCAGGTCTGCGTTGCCGGGGGAGGCGGTGGCGGAGGAGGCGGGGGCGGCGGCGGCGCAGCATGACCGGTGCCGAACTTGTACGTCGCTCCAAGCATCCAGCGGCGGCCGTAGCTGTTGTAGTCGATGACCTGGAGATCCTGCCCCGGGTTCGTCGTCACGAACGGCTCGTCGGTGAGGTTCTGGCCCTGGAGGTAGATCGAGAGCCCGCTCAGCATCGAATCGGGCTGGAACTCGTAGCCGATCTGGCCATCGACGATCGTCTGCGGCTTCACTCGGCGGAACACGCGGTTCGCAGCGAAGCCCGACACTTCTCCCTGGAAGCTCGAGCGATATCTCACGCTCCCTCGCAGGTTGAAGCCCCACTTCTCGAAATAGGCGGTACCGTTGGCGACCCACTTGGAATAGCCTGGGAGATCCTGCGGCGGGGCCCCGGGGTAAATGCCGATCTTGGATTTCGTGTAGGAAACG
>DASZYL010000131.1:0-10413 GCA_035545385.1 Sphingomicrobium sp.
GCGGCCGGCGGCGCGTTGAACCACAGAAAGGCAAGGCCTGCGCCGATGATCGCCATCAACAGAACCGTGAGGTCGCCGGCGCCGGGCACGTGCGGAATTCCAAGATAGGCCGCGAACTTCACGTTTCCGACGAGGTAGGAAATGAGGAGGAAGGCGAGGCTCGCGATGATCACCGGCATGGTTGCAAGCCCGTCGAGCCCATCGGTGAGGTTCACGGCATTTCCGAAGGCGACGATCACGAAGGCGCCGAACAGGATATAGAACCAGCCGAGGTCGGCGACCGTGTCCTTCACGAACGGCAGGTGAAGCCCGGTCCCTCCCGTCCTCACGATGAGCCAGGTCGCGAATCCCGCGATCAGGAACTCGAGCAGCAGCCGGACCTTGCCCGAAAGCCCCGCATGGTGCGCCTTCTTCACCTTGTCGTAATCGTCGAGCCAGCCGATGAGGCCGAAGCCCGCGGTCACCAGCAGGCATGCCCAGACATAGGGGTTCTTGAGGTTCATCCACAGGAGAACCGAGATCGACACCGAGATCAGGATGAGCAGCCCACCCATGGTCGGAGTTCCGCGCTTCGCGAGATGGCTCTGCGGCCCGTCGGTTCGGATCGGCTGCCCCTTGCCCTGGGTCGCTCGAAGCCAGCTGATGAACTTGGGGCCGAGCAGAAGGCCGATGAGGAGCGCGGTCGCGCTCGCGGCGCCCGCGCGGAAGCTGATGTAGCGGATGAGGTTGAGAATGCCGGGGAAGCCGAGCTGGTCGGCGATCACGTAGAGCATGGCATTCCCTTCACCACTCGTTCGACGAGCTTCGCAAGTCCTACGGAGTTGGACGCCTTGACGAGGACGACGTCGCCGGGACGAACGGTCCGGAGCAAAGTCTCGGTTGCATCGTCGACGTCGCTCACGAGATCGTAGGAGATCGTCCCGACGATCTTCTCGGCAAGAGGCCGCATCTCGTCGCCGATCAGGATCAGGCGATCGACATTGGCATCGATGATTGGAGGAGCAAGTCCGGCGTGGAGCGCGACGCTGTGTTCGCCGAGCTCGCGCATGGGACCAAGGACGGCGATCCGCCGAACCGCGTCCTTTTCGGCGCCGAGGCTCTTGAGGGTCGCTGCCATCGACGCCGGATTGGCATTGTAGCTCTCGTCGATGAGAACGATCTCGCCGCCATCGATCTCGATCCCATGGCGTTCGCCCCGGCCCTTGAGGCCGCCGAGGTCGGCAAGGGCAAGCGCTGCGACGGCGACGTCTTCGCCGACCGCCTCGACCGCGGCGAGGACTGCAAGAGCGTTCGACACCCAATGCTCGCCGCGCTGGGAGATGGTGAAGGTGAGCTCCCGCTCGAGAAGGGCCGCGCAAATGAGGCTCCCGCCCGCTTCGGCAGCGACCGCGTGGATCGCGTGGACGTCGGCGTCCCCGCCGCCAAAGGTGATGATCCGGTCGGCATGACGCCTCGCAGCCCTGACCAGCCGGTCGCGCTGCGAACTGTCGTTCGGGAGGATCGCGATACCGTCGGGCTCGAGGCCATCGAAGATCTCGGCCTTCGCGTCCGCGATCGCCTCTTCCGACCCGAGGTTCTCGATATGCGCCGGGGCAATGGCGGTGATGAGCGCGAGGTGCGGCCGCACCTGTGCCGTGAGCGCCCGGATCTCGCCCGAATGGTTCATGCCCATCTCGAGCACTGCGAACTCCGCGTCGCGGGGCATTCGGGCAAGGCTGAGGGGCACGCCCGTATGGTTGTTGTAGCTCTTCACCGAACGATGGACCCGGCCCGGCCGGTTACGGTCAAGCGCGGCGTAAAGGGCCTCTTTGGTGCTGGTCTTTCCGACCGAACCCGTCACTCCAAGGATCGTCGCTCGGCTTCGCTCGCGCGAAGCACGGCCGAGCGCCTGGAGCGCTCGGAACGTGTCCTCGACGAGGACATGCGGTTCGTTGACGGGCGTCGAGACGATTGCTCCGGCGGCTCCCGCCGCGAACGCCGCGTCGACGAACCTGTGTCCGTCATGGACCGTTCCCGTCATCGCGACGAAGAGATCGCCGGGACCGACCTCGCGGCTGTCGAACGTGACTCCGCCAACCTCGAAAGGCTCGCTCGCGGTGCCGCCGGTCGCGGCGGCGATCTCGTCGGAGGTCCAGAGCGCGCTCATGCGGCGCACTCCCTCGCGACAAGCGCGTCGTCGAAGGGAAGGACCCTGTCACCGATGATCTGGCCGGTCTCGTGGCCCTTGCCGGCAACGAGGATGATGTCGCCTTCGCGTGCAATCCTGATCGCCTCGGCGATGGCCTCGCGGCGGCCCGGGACTTCCGTCGCTCCCGGGGCGCCGGCCATGATCGCCGATCGGATGAGCGCTGGATCCTCGGTCCTGGGATTATCGTCGGTGACGATCACGACGTCCGACAATCTGACTGCGACTGCTCCCATCTCCGGCCTCTTGCCCTGGTCGCGGTCGCCGCCGGCGCCGAACACCGTGACAAGCCGTCCGTCGACATGCGGCCTCAAGGCGGCGATGGCCGCCTCGAGAGCGTCGGGCGTGTGGGCGTAATCGATGTAGACGGGGACTCCGGCGCGGCTGATCACCGCGCGCTCGAGCCGGCCGCGTACGGGAGCGACGCGCTGCATCGCCGAAAAGACCCTGTCGAACCCGGTTCCGGTCGCCATCGCCAGCCCGGCCGCGACGAGGACGTTCGCCGCCTGGTAGGCGCCGATCAGCGGAAGCGAGAGCTTGAGGCTTCGATCCTCGTGCTCGAGAAGGAGCGACTGGCCGAGCGGAGTGGCGGACTGGTCGACGAGCCGGATCGTCTCGCCGCTTCGGCCGACCGTCAGGACCTTGTGACCGCGAAGGATCGAGCGCTCGATCACTTCCTCGGACTTGGGATCGTCGGTCCAGATGACCGACGGCTTTCCGGGTTCGAGAAGCTCCTCGAAGAGGCGCATCTTGGCCTCGAAATAGGATTCCATCGTCTCGTGATAGTCGAGATGGTCGCGGCTGAAGTTGGTGAAGGCCGCGGCCTCGAGCGGGACCCCCTCGCAGCGATGCTGGTCGAGCCCGTGGCTCGATGCCTCATAGGCGACATGGGTCGTGCCCATCCTCTCGAGGCCGGCCATGTTGTGGAGGAAGGTGACGATGTCCGGCGTGGTGAGCCCGGTCTTCACCTGGTCGTCCGAGGTCGTCACTCCAAGCGTCCCGATCGAAGCGGATCGGTGTCCCGACATCCGCCAGATCTGGCGGGTCATCTCGACGGTCGAAGTCTTGCCGTTGGTGCCGGTGACCGCGACGACCGTTGACGGATAGGGCGCATAGAATTTCGAGGCGAGCGCTGCGAACAGGCGCCTCGGCTCGGGATCGGCAAGGTGGGGGACTTGGTGGACCTCGGCTTCCGGCCGGGCGACCACCCCAACCGCTCCCCGCTCGACCGCCTTCGAAATGAAATCCTCCCCGTTGAAGACGGCGCCCCTGAAGGCGCCGAATATGCTTCCCGGGGCCACCTTGCGATGGTCGATGGCAAAGCCCGTCACTTCCGAATCGCTATCGATCCCGGCGATTTCCCGCAATTTCACGCCGGTCAGTCCTTCTTCGAATCTTGCTTGGCGTCGTGGATGAACGGCAGGACCTCGCTCATGTTCGGTTCGCGGTTCATCGCGGGAGCAACGCCGAGCATCGGCGCTATCCGGCTGACCGTCCGGCTGACGACCGGCGCCACGTTCCAGCCTGCAGTCGTGAAGCCGTAAGTTTCGGGAGTTGCCTTGGGTTCGTCGAGCATCACGACGATCACATAGCGCGGGTCATCCATCGGGAACACACCGGCAAAGCTCGTGAGATTGATCGACTGGCTGTAGCGGCCATTGATGATCTTCTGGGCGGTGCCGGTCTTGCCGCCGATGCGGTAGCCAGGAGCATCGGCTTTCTTGCCCGTTCCCTTCATCACCACGAGGCGAAGGAGCGAACGCATCCGGTAGCTCGTGTCGGCAGTGAAGACGCGCCTTCCCTGCGGCAGCGGGTGATCGGGTCCGATCTTGAGGATCGTCGGCGGGTGATAGATGCCGCCGTCGAACAGGGTCGCGTAGCCCATTGCGAGCTGAAGCGGAGCGACCGCGATGCCCTGGCCGAAGCCGATCGTCATCGTTTCGAAGGGGCCCCAGCGCGATCCCGGAGTGAGCGGCCGGCCCTTCTCCTTGAGCTCGATCTCGACCCGGTCGAGGAAGCCCATCTTCTTGAGCCATGCCTTCTGCCGCTCGGTCCCGAGGCGATCGGCGATCTGGGCCATTCCGATGTTCGAGCTTTCCATCATGACTTCGGCGATCGAGCACTGGCGCCCGAACGGGTGGGTGTCATGGACGATGTGGCCATAGGCAGGGAGCACCTGCGGACAATTCATGATCTGCCCGGGACCCGACACCACGCCCGAATCCATCGCCATCGCGAGGGTGAACGGCTTGAAGGTCGACCCGAGCTCGAACACCCCGAGAGTCGCCCGGTTGAACATCTGCTCGGGGGCCGCCTGGCCCGGAGCGTTGGGATTGAAGGTCGGAAGCGACGTCATGGCGAGGATTTCGCCGGTGTGGACGTCCATGATGACGCCCGCTGCGCCGATCGCCGAAAAATGCTGCATCGCCTCGCCGAGCTCGGCCTCGAGCGCCTGCTGGACCTTGCTCGAAATGGAAAGGACGAGCGGTGTCCCGCGCTTGCTCGGGTCGGAGAGGTAATTGTCGAACGCGCGTTCGGCGCCCGCTCCTCCGTGGCCGTCGATGCCGGTAAAGCCAAGGACGTGCGCGGCAAGCGTGGTTTGCGGGTAGAGCCGATCGGGTTCGCGGTCGAGCGCGAGCCCCGGTTCGCCGATGGCATTCACGGCCTCGACGAGGTCGGGCGGCGCTCGGCGGCGAAGGTAGACGAAGGTCTTGTCCGAACGAAGGATCGCGAAATAATTCTCCGCCGAGCGCTCGGGCATCAGCTCAGCGAGCTTCTCGGCAAGGGCGAGCTTGTCGCCAATGACCTTGTTGGGATGGACCGCGATCGACCAGGCATCGATCGTCCTCGCCAGCGGTTCGCCGTCGCGGTCGAGGATGTCGCCGCGCTCGGGAACGAGCGCGGTCAGTCCTTCCTTGCGGCCGGCATGGTCACCGAACGCCGCAAGATAGATGAGCCGAAGCGCGATGAGCGCGACGAGGCCGGCATAGACGAGCATGCCGAACATCAGGCGCTGGTGCATGACGGCGAGCATCTGCCGTCGCTGGCCGACGAGTCGGAGCCGCTCGGGCCGGTGCGCGACGAGAGCGGGCTGCGGAGCGTTCATCGGCCGGTAGGTGAATCCTTGGTCTTGCCAACATGCTTGTCCGGGAGCGGCGCAAGCGGGTCGGTCTTCGCAAGCTCGACCCGTTTTGTCATCGTCCTGGTCGCGGCAAGTGACGGTTTATCCACTGATTTCTTTTGCGGGGGAACCGTCGCTGCGGGATGTTCCGAACGAACCTGGGCCACCCTGGATTTGGCGGCCGCGAGGCCCGGCATATCCGCGGACTTGACGGGGGCCGGCTTCGCCGCCGTAACCGGCCTGTCTGCGGACTTCATCGCGGTCGATCGGGGCTGATCTGCGACCGCTCTTGCCGGGACCTCGCGCGTCTCGGTCTTGAGGCTTGCCTCGCGAAGCATTGCGCTCGGCGGAAGGGCGGGCGCCGCCGCCTCGTCCTGAACCGGTTCACCAAGCGGCGCCTTGGACTCGGGCGCCGGTGCCGAGGCGAGCACCACGGGCGCCTTGAAGTCGACCTGCTTCTGGGGCTGACTGAGCTTGGCGAGCTCGAAACTTCCCTCGAGGAACTGTTGGGCGGCCGGCGCGGACAGCGAAAAGGCGCCCGCGTTCCAGCGCTCGAGCTGCGAGAGGCGCCCGCGGGTTCCGATCTCGGTCTGGAGCATCCTCATGTCGCGCTTGGCAAGAACGATCCGGTTCTCGACATTCTCGACCGCCGCGCGCTCCGAGGCGACCCGAAGCGAGACGAGATAGCAGCCGAGAGCCGCTCCGGCGCAGCTGGCGACCATGAACAGTGAGCCGAAGCTTCGGGCGCTCATTGCACTCTTCCCTTGCGAGCTGGAGCCGAGGTCCGGATCGCGCTCCGAAGCCGCGCCGAGCGGGCCCGTGGGTTCGCCGCCAGCTCGCGCTCCGTCGGGGAAACCGGCTTGGCGACCCGTTCGAACGTCGGTTCGGCCGGATCTCCAAGCGCAGGACGGTGGCGCGAACCGGCGGGCGATCCCCCGCTTCGTTCGCGGAAGAAGCGCTTCACGATTCGATCCTCGAGACTGTGAAACGTGACGATTGCGAGCCGCCCGCCGGGGCTGAGCGCGCGTTCTGCCGCCTCGAGCCCCTCTTCGAGTTCGTCGAGCTCGGCGTTGAGGTGGATCCTGATGGCCTGGAAGGTGCGGGTCGCCGGGTCGCTCTTCTGCCCGGGACGGAAACCTGCGGCGCGGCGGACGATCGCCGCAAGCTGGCTGGTGCGCTCGACCGGACGCTGGGCAACGATTGCTCGAGCGATCGCCCGGGCGCGCGGCTCCTCCCCATAGTCGCGCAGGACCCGGGCGATGTCGGCCTCGTCGGCCGAATTCAGGAACTCGGCGGCGGTCAGCCCCGACTTGCTCATGCGCATGTCGAGGGGGCCGTCGGCCTGGAACGAGAAGCCGCGCTCGGCGCGGTCGAGCTGCATCGAGCTCACCCCGATGTCGAGGGCGATGGCGTCGACCTTGTCGATCCCGCGCGCGGCAAGGGCGCGGTCCATCTGGCTGAACCGCTCCTCGACGAGCGTGACCCTCGGGTCCGGGACGAGTGATCTGCCGGCTTCGATCGCCTCGGGGTCTCGATCGAAACCTATCACCCGTCCCGCCCCCGCCGCGAGCATGGCGCTAGTGTACCCGCCCGCTCCGAATGTGCCGTCGACGACGGTGTCGCCGTGATGAATGGCGAGCGCGCCGATCACTTCGTTGACCAGCACCGGCACATGTGGGGCCTGGTTAGTGCCGGTGCTGGTCATGAAGCGCCTCGTTCTTCGAGGCGGAAGCGCGCGATGTCCTTGAGGTCATCGGGAATGCGCGGCTCGTCGAGCAGCGCCTTGGGATTCCAGATCTGGAAGGTTTCACCGGTGCCGAGGAAGAGGGCGAGATCGCCGATCTCGCCCTTCCGCCGCATCATCGGGGGCATGAGTATGCGGCCGGAACTGTCGTAGGGGACCTCCTCCGTCGCGGCGAAGGCCATGAGGTTTCGCTGCTGATATTCGAGCTGAGCGTCGGGGTTTGTTTCTTCCTTCTCGAGCAGTCGCTCGAGCTTGGCGTGCTTCAGCGCAGCGTAGCCGGGGTCGTAGGCGCTGAGGCAGGGGAACGCCTCGTGCTTCGCAAGCACGATCGTGCGCGAATCTCCGCGACGCTCGATGACGGAACGAAGGAATGCGGGAATGGAAACGCGGCCCTTTGCATCGACCGCGTTCAGCGCGCTGCCCTGAAACAGATGCTCTAGCGCCACGCTCAAAACACTCCCCGTTCGCAGCGCGAGCGAGGGCGTTCACGGAAACACGCGTCGTCACACGCTCCGTGCCAGCTTCGAATCGACGGGTTAGCCCCCCGCGCTACAGCCCCTGTAGGTAACTCAAGAGCTTACGGGATACAATGGGTTTTCGTGGGAATCTATGGGAATTCATGGGAAATCCCGGAATTCCGCGGTTTTTGACTGGGTTTCGACCGGGATGCGCTGGGCTCGTGCGGGAAGTTCCTTCCTGTGGATAAGTCTGTTGTTTAGCGAATCACTAGGGCTTCCAGGGAGGCAAGTTCGGAAAGCAGCCCATCGAGATTATAGGCCGCCCCGCTTCCCAGCTCTCCAACATTCAGCAGATCGGCGTCGGCAACGATCGTCACCTCGCCCTTTCTCACCCGGCAATGCGCGGTGAGCCCGTCGGGCGCGACTCTGCAGGTTCCCGACAATCGGCCCGGCGAGACCGTCAGCACCCTGAAGCCGCCAAGGGTCCGCTGCTCCTCGCCGCGCCTGTCGGGCGCATCGAGGCGCACGCCCCAGTGACCGAGAAGGCCCGTATCCATGAACATCGCCGGAGGTCGAAGGGGATCGCCGAGCGGGCGCTTGCTCGGCCATTCGAGCATGGGGTCGGCGAGGATCAGCACCCGTCCTCCCGCCTCGACCCACCGGTCGAGGGCGACGAGGTCCTCGGCCGGCTGGGCGATCGGCTGGGCCATCAGGAGCAGCCCTCCCTTCTTGAGCTCGTCGGGGTCGGTGACGCTGATCGAGACGACCTTGTAGCGCTTGCGAAGGGCCTCGAGCGCGGGCGAGCCGTGATCCTGTATCGAGAAATCCTCGCCGAAGACGAGGGGAAGGCTGGTGAGGAGAAGGAGGGTCGGGCGCTCGCCCGCAGGCCGCGGCGGAATTGGACGAGGACTTCGCGGGACGAAGACCCAAATGGCGATCGCAAGAAGGCTGACTGCAAGTCCGCCGAGGAGCAGGGCGCGCCCGAAGGCGCTCTTCATTGCTCGTTCTTGCTGACGTTGTTCTGGGTCTCGGACGCGCCCGGCGCGACTCCGAGCTCCGCGAGCGGTTCGCTCGGCTCGTTCGCAGTCGCCTGCTGGGCCGCGTTCATGTCCTCGTGGCTCGAGCGGCTGATGATCATCCCGAGCATGACGACGAGGAAGGCAAAGGCAAGCCCCGTCAGCCCGATACGGATGCGTTGAGCGCTACTGCCCGCCGAATTAGTCATTCGTGTCGACGAAGCTATGGCTCACGTCGACAATATGCAAGCATCCGGCTTGACTGTGGAACTTCTGCTCGCAAAGGGCAGAGCATGACTCGCACCCCCATGCTCATCATGCTTGCTGTGGCCGCAGCGCTAGCCGGCTGCAACAAGGAAAACCACACCATCGTATCCGGCGGCGAGCCGAACGACCCGGAGGCCAACAGCGCAGCGACCGCGAATGTCCAGCTGCCGCCCTCGATCGTCGCGACCAAGCTTTACCGCTGCGCCGACAACAGCGTCGTCACGGTCGATTATCTCTCGGACAACAAGTCCGCGAACGTCCACGCCGGCAAGGACGGCGCGTCGACCCAGGTCGTCGCGGCCGAGCCCGGGAAGCCGATGACCGCCGCCGGCGGCTACTCTGTCGAGGGATCTCCGAGCGCGTCGAGCGCAAAGATCGCGGTCCCGGGCCACGCTGCCCAGACCTGCAACGCCTGACGAACTTGACTCACCCTTCGCGGCCCTGAAACAGCGGCCGCGGAGGGGAATTTTCCGATCATGCTGATCAGCAGGCGCGCATTCACCGGCGGAGCACTGGGCGTCGCGCTCTCCAGCCAGCTCGCCCTCCCCGCGTTCGCCGAGGATTCGAAGTACGCGGGCGCGCTCGCGGCGATCCGCGCCTATGGGGTCGCCCACCTTCAGCATTTCGGGCTTCCGGGGATGACTCTCAGCGTCTCCACCCCGGATGGCTTCAGCACCTCGATGAACTTCGGCTTTGCAAACGCCGATTCGAGGAGCGGGATCACTCCCGACACGCTTTTCCAGATCGGCTCGATCAGCAAGGTCTTCGTCGCTGCGCTTCTCCACCAGTTCGTCGCCGAGGGACGCCTCGCGCTCTCGGACCGGATCAGCGACCTCATGCCGCAGATCCCGCTTCCCTCCACGAACAGGATCGAGGTCCAGCACCTCCTCGACCATGTCGCGGGCCTTCCCAGCGACGCTCCGACCTTTCCCGATGGCGGCCTGTGGACCGCTTATGCTCCCGGACAGCATTGGCATTATTCGAACACTGGCTACGACATCCTCGGGAAGCTCGCCGAGAAGGTCGGCGGCAAGCCTCTCGACCGGCTTTTGAGGGACCGCATCTTCGCTCCGCTCGGAATGAACCGAAGCCGGGGCGCGATCATCGACAATGACCGGCAACTCTACGCCCAGGGCTATGAAGCCGCCGACGAACTGCCGTTCGCGCTTGGAGTGCCGCTCGCTCCCGCGGCCTGGATCGACACGGTGAGCGGTGCCGGATGCATCGCCTCGACCGCGGACGACATGGTGAGCTTCCTTCGAACCATCGCCAATGCGGCGCAGGGGCGCGGGGGAATGGGCCTTTCACCCGACGCCGCCAAGGCCTTCACGAGCCATTCCGTGCCGAGCGACGAGGCGGCGATGACCTACGGCAACGGGATCATGCACGTCGGCTCGGGGAAGCGCTCCTACCTGCATCATACCGGCGGGATGGTGAGCTTTTCGTCCTCGTACCATGTCGACGTGGCGAGCGGAGTCGGGGCATTTGCAAGCGCGACCGTCAGCGCCTTCGCGGAATATCGGCCGCGGCTGCTCACGCGCTTCGCCGTCGACGCCCTGACCAGCGCGGGTGCCGGGCATCCCCTGCCCGCACCGCCGCGGCTCGGCACGTCCCTTCCCAAT
>DASZYL010000132.1:0-7554 GCA_035545385.1 Sphingomicrobium sp.
CTCCCGGCTTCGTCGGCGGCGCGGCGAAGCTCGTCGTTGACGACCTCGTCGACACGGCCCCGGTCCATGTGGGCGATTCCGACGATCTGGTAACCGCTGACGTTGAACCCGGCATGGCCGACCGCCGAGGCGGCCGACCGCTCGGCCTTCGCCGGTATGTCGAGAGCGACGAGGACGACGAGCGCGATCGCGAGCATGAACGCCCCGAAGACGAGGCCGGCGACCTTGTTGGCGCGTGCCTGGTCGACGGGGAGGCGCTTGGCGATCTTCTTCGGAACGGCGACCTTGGCGCCCTTGCGGGTCTTCGCCCGGGCGCCCCCGCCGCGGCGGACGTGAGCGGCGCTCATTCCAGCGCCTCCGCGATCAGGCGCTCGACCAGTTCGCCATAAGCGATGCCCCTGGACTTGGCCTGCTCGGGAACCAGGCTCAGCGGCGTCATTCCGGGCTGGGTATTCACTTCGAGCAGGTATACTCCCGCTTCGCCCAACTCGTCGTCCCAGCGGAAGTCGGAGCGCGACGCGCCCCTGCAGCCGAGGAGCGCATGGGCGCGCGCGGCCATGTCCATCATCGAGCAGGCGATCTCGTAAGGAACCTCGGCCGGGCAGATATGCTGGGTCAGGCCGTCGGTATATTTGGCGTCATAATCATAGAAGCCGGCCTTGGGCTTGAGCTCGGTGACCGCGAGCGGCTCGTTCCCGAGCACCGCGACGGTGAGTTCCCGACCCCTGATGAAGGGCTCCGCCAGGAGCTCGTCGAAATGGTGCCATGGCCCCTCGACATCGCGCCCGATGGGGTTCCCGTAATTGCCGTCCTCGGTGACGATCGCGACGCCCACCGACGAGCCCTCGTTCACTGGCTTGACCACGAACGGACGCGGGAGGGGGTCCTCCTGGTGGAGGCTCTCGCTGCTGATGATCCGGCCCGCCGGCATCCGGATTCCGTGAGGGACGAGGACCATCTTGGTCAGCTCCTTGTCGATCGCGATGACCGACGTCTCGAGACCGCTGTGCGTGTAGCGAAGGCCCATGAGGTCCATCATCCCCTGGACGGTCCCGTCCTCGCCCGGAGTCCCGTGAAGGGCGTTGAAGACAATGTCGGGCTTGAGCTCGGCGAGCCGGACCGCGACGTCGCGCTCCATGTCGAGCTCGGTGACCTTCGACCAGCCCCGCTCGCGAAGCGCGTCGGCGACACCCTTCCCGCTCGTCAGCGATACCTCGCGTTCGGATGACCAGCCGCCCATCAGGACGACGACGTGAAGATCCCTGTTCATTCCCTCCCGACCCGCTGGATTTCCCATTCCAGCACGATGTGGGTTTTCGCTTCTACCCGGCGGCGGACCTCCTCGCCCAGCGCCTCGATCTCGGCACTTGTCGCGCTACCGAGGTTGAGGAGGAAATTGCAATGCTTTTCCGAGACTTGGGCATCACCTATCGTAAGGCCGCGGCAGCCTGCCGCGTCGACCAGGGCCCAGGCCTTGTGGCCGGGGGGATTCTTGAAGGTGGAGCCTCCGGTCCGGCTTCTTAGCGGCTGCGATTCCTCGCGCGCCCGGGCGATCGCGTCCATTTCGGCGCCGATGGCCTCGGGGTCGCCCGGTGCGCCCCGGAACAGTGCCTCGATGACCACCGCGCCTTCGGGCACCTCGCTGTGGCGGTAGGTATAGCCGAGCTTCTCGAGCGGCCATTCGACGACCTCTCCCGAGCGCAGGACGAGCCTCGCCGAAACGAGGATGTCGCTGACCTCGCGGCCATAGGCGCCTCCGTTCATCCGGACGAACCCGCCGACCGTGCCCGGGATTCCGCGCAGGAACTCGAGTCCCGCGATTCCATGGTCCCTCGCGGTCGACGAAACCAGGATCCCGCTCGCGCCGCCTCCGCAGCGAAGCGTGCTCTCGTCGATCTGCTCGATCCTTGCGAATGCCTTGCCCAGTCGAACGACGATTCCTGGAACTCCGCCGTCGCGAACGATGAGGTTCGAGCCGAGCCCGAGCGCCATCACCGGGACCTCGGGGTCGAGCTCGCGGAGGAACTGGACGAGGTCGGCTTCGTCCCTTGGCTCGAACAGCCATTCGGCATTCCCGCCGCTCTTGAACCAGACAAGCGGCGCAAGCGGAGCATCGGGAGTGAGCCGGCCGTGAACGACGGGCATCGTGGCGAGGGCCGTCATTTGCTTCGCCTCGCCGCGCTGACGCCCTCGGGCAATGCCGCGGCCCACTTGGTGATGTCCCCGGCCCCCATGCAGATCACCATGTCGCCTTCAGCCGCGAGGTCGCGCAGGTTGCGACAGAGATCGCCAAGATCGCTCACCGTGTTCACCATGCGGTGCCCGTGCGCTCGAAGACCCTCCGCAAGAGCATTGGAATCGACCCCGTCGATCGGGTCCTCGCCCGCTGGATAGACAGGAGCAACGAACACGACGTCAGCGTCGTTGAAGGCGTTCTGGAAGTCTTCCATCAATGACTGGAGGCGAGTGAAGCGGTGTGGCTGGACGACCGCGATCACTCGTCCTTCGGCGCCTTCGCGGGCGGCCGCGAGCACCGCCCGGATCTCGGTCGGGTGATGGGCGTAATCGTCGATGATGATCGCTCCGTCGGCTTCACCGACCTTGGTGAAGCGACGTTTTACACCGTCAAAACGTTCGAAGCCCGCAACAATTGCCTCGTCCAAGATACCGAGCTCGAGCGCGACCGCGATGGCGGCGAGCGCGTTCTGGACATTGTGGCGCCCGGGGATGGGAACGTGGACTCCAAGAGCCCGGCGCTCCCCGTCCCGGTCGAGGATCAATGCCTCGAACTTCGTTCCACCAGGCACCGGGGTCACATTCTCCGCGCGGACATCGGCGAGGGCTGAAAAGCCGTAAGTGACAATCCTCCGGTCGCGGATCCGGCCGATGATGTTCTGGACCTCGGGATGGTCGACGCACAACACCGCGAGGCCGTAGAAGGGAACGTTCTCGATGAATTCGACGAAGGCGTCCTTCACCCTCTCGAAGCTGCCATAATGTTCGAGATGCTCGGGATCGATGTTGGTGACAACGGCGATGGTCCCGTCGAGACGAAGGAAGCTGCCGTCGCTCTCGTCGGCCTCGATCACCCACCAGTCGCTCTTTCCGAGCCTGGCATTCGAACCATAGCGATTGATGATCCCGCCGTTGATGACCGTGGGATCGAGGCCGCCGCTGTCGAGGAGAGCGGCAATCATCGAGGTCGTCGTGGTCTTGCCGTGCGTGCCCGCGACCGCGACGGTCTTTTGCATGCGCATCAGCTCGGCGAGCATCTCGGCGCGCCTGACGCGCGGGATCCGCCGCTCCGCAGCGGCCTGGATTTCCGGGTTGTTGTCCCTGATCGCGGTCGAGCAGACGACGACGGCCGCGTCCCCGAGATTGTCGGCGCAATGGCCAATGCTGACCGGGATCCCTTCCTTTCGGAGCTTCTCGACGACGTAGGAATCGGAGACGTCCGAGCCTTGGACCTTGTAGCCGAGCTGGTGCATGACCTCGGCGATCCCGGACATCCCGATTCCGCCGATCCCCACGAAATGGATCGTTCCAATGTCGGTCCCGAGCGCCTTCATCATGCGGGCACACCGCCCTCTGGAACTGGCGCTGCCATTCGGGGAGTGAGCGTCGGGCCGACGGCGAGCGGCGAGAGGCCGCCGCCGACACGTTCGACGAGGTCCGCGAGGTCGCGGGCCGCATGCGGCCGGCCGACCGAGAGCGCCCGGGCCGCGGCATTGGCAAGCGCGATGGGGTCCATCGCCAAGGCCTCGATCTGGCGCGCAAGGACTTCCGGAGTGAAGGTGGCTTCCTGGATCGCCCGAGCTCCCCCGGCCTTCACCATTTCGCGGGCGTTGGCGGTCTGGTGGTCGTCGGTCGCCGCAGCAAAGGGAACGAGGATCGCGGGACGTCCCGCCGCGGTAAGCTCGGCGACCGTCGAGGCGCCCGCCCGGCCGATCACGAGATGCGCATCGGCGAGCTTCTCCGGCATGTCCTCGATATAGGTCATGAGCTCGGCGGGAATGCCGAGCTCCGAATATTGCGAACGAACCCGCTCGATGTCCTCGGGGCGGCATTGCTGGACCACCTGGAGGCGCCGGCGAAGCGAAGGGGCGAGCATTCCAAGGCCGGCCGGCACGATCCTGCTGAGGATGCTGGCGCCCTGGCTCCCGCCAGTGACAAGGATCTTCAGCGGCGCGACTTCGTCGAACGGCGGGAATGGAAGCTCGCCGAGCGCCGCGATCTCGGCGCGGACCGGGTTGCCGATGAGGACGACCTTGTCCTCGAACGCGGGCTTCAGCCGGTCGACCTCGTCATAGGCGGTGCCGATCGCCGCGGCCTCGCCCGCGAGCAGTCGGTTCACCCGCCCAAGCACCGCATTCTGCTCGTGGAGAACGGTCGGGATGTGCATCGAGCTTGCTGCAAGCAGCGACGGGAAGGCGGGATAGCCGCCGAAGCCGACGACCGCGTCCGGGCGGTGGTCGCGGTAGAGTCGCTTGGCTTCGCCCCTCCCCTTCACCACTGCTCCCGCCGCCTTGATGAGGCCGATCAGCCCCCCGCCAAGGCGCCCCGCCGGAAGGATGTGCACGGGAATGCCCGCGAAGAGCCCCGGGAATCGCGCTCCGCGCTCGTCGGTGATGAGCAATACGCCGTGACCGCGAGCCTTCAGCTCCGCGGCGAGCGCATGCGCCGGTATCATGTGTCCGCCGGTACCGCCGGCAGCAAGGACGAAGTTCATGCCGGTAGCGATTCCCCGCTCCATTTCACGACATAGGGTGAACGCGTGAGATACGGGTTCCGGCGGGTAAAGGCGAGCAGCAAGCCCATGCCGATCGACAGGGCCAGCATCGAGCTTCCGCCGTAGCTGATGAACGGGAGGGTCATGCCCTTCGATGGCGCGAGCTGGACATTGACCATCATGTTGATGAGCGCCTGGAGGCCGAACTGGATCACGAGGCCCGCCGCGGCGAGTATGGCAAAGGAGGATTCCTCGTCGAGGAGCTTGATCAGGACCCTTGCGACGATCCCGAGGTAGAGGAGCGCGATCGCAAGGCAGGCGATCAGTCCGAATTCCTCGCCGACGACCGAGAAGATGTAGTCGGTATGGGGCTCGGGAAGTCCGAACTTGCGGGTCCCGCCACCAGGGCCCATGCCGAAAAGGCCGCCGGCGGTCAGCGTGCGCATCGCGTTTGCGACCTGGAAATTGTCACCGGTCCCGAACAGGAACTCGTCGATCCGCTGCGTCGCGACGTCATAGAAGAAATAAGCGAGGATGACTCCGACCACGCCAGCGGCAGCAAGGCCGATCAGGATCCTGATGTTGATCCCGGCAAGCGCAAGCATCGCTGCCCACACCGCGCAGAAGATGATGGTGCTCCCAAAGTCCGGCTGCTTCATGAGGAGGTAGGCAATGCCTGCCACGACGACGGCCGAGATCGGATAGACGGGAAGCGACTTGTCGGCTTCCCTGAGGCTCAGGAGCCAAGCCATCGAGACCACGAAGAAGGGCTTCAGGAACTCGGACGGCTGCACCTGCCCGACGCCGAACTCGATCCACCGCCGGGCGCCATTGTGCTCGGGTCCGATGATCGGAACGAAGATGAGAAGCGCGAGGAAGAATGCCCCGCCGACCAGGCTGAGGCGCCGGGCACGCTCCTTGGGCATCATCGAGATCGCGATCATCACCGGGATCCCGACGGCTATCCAGGCGAGCTGGCGCCAGAAATAATAGAGATCGGAAAAGCGCACGTTGCCGCCTGAATAGCGGTGGGATGCCGCGGGCGAGGCGGCAGCGACCGCGATCAGGCCGATCGCGATGAGGACCGTGATCAGGAGCAGGAGGACCTTGTCGATTTCCCAGAACCAGCGGCCGATCGCGCTCGTGTCGGACCGGCCATAATGATTGGGATCGATGAGCGCCGCTTTCTCTTTGATCTTTCCCGGAATGCTTCCGATCATAATCCCTCCACCAGTTCGCGGAACTGGTCCCCCCGGTCTTCGAAGTCGCGGAACTGGTCGAAGCTCGCGCATGCAGGCGACAGGAGCACGGTGTCCCCGGGCTCAGCCTCCAATGCCGCTTCTCCCACCGCTCGTTCGAGCGTTTCGCACTCTGCCACAGCCATGTGCGGCGACAAGAGAGAAGCGAACAATTCGCCCGCTTCGCCAATGGTATAGGCCTTGCGCACATGGCCAAAGGACGGTGCGCACTCATCGAGATTGTCGGTCTTGGCCTGCCCGCCGCAAATCCAGCGGATGCGGTCGAACGCCGCGAGCGCCGGGGCGGTCGCGGTGGGGTTGGTCGCCTTGCTGTCGTTGACGAAGAGGACGCCGCCCTTTTCCCGCACCCTTTCCATCCGGTGCGGCAGGCCGGGATAGGTGCGAAGACCGGATTCGATCTGCTCGTTCGAAATTCCAAGCGCCCGGCAGGTCGCGACCGCTGCTGCCGCGTTTTCCGCATTGTGCGGACCCTTGAGCGAGGGCCACGCCGATTGATCCTCTATCTCGCCGCTCGAGATCGCGAGGACACGATGGTGATCGGTACGCCACCTCGCCTCATATTCCTCGCTGCTGCGCTTCGAATCTCGCGAGATGATCTTCGTGTGCTCTCCTGACTGCATCTCGAAAAGACGCGCCTTCGATGCCGCGTAGGCCTCGAAATCCTCGTACCGGTCGAGATGGTCGGGAGTGACGTTGAGGAGAACGGCGACATCGCAGTCGAGGCTCGTCGTGAGGTCGATCTGGTAGCTCGAGAGCTCGAGCACATAGATGCCGCCTCGAGGGAGCGGGTCCTGGGCCAGGATCGGAAGGCCGATGTTCCCTCCCATGGTGGTCGGCACTCCGGCGCCCTTGAGAATGTGATGGACGAGCGCTGTCGTCGTCGATTTCCCGTTGGTGCCGGTGATCCCCACCACCTTGTGGGGCTCAAGCTCGCTCCTTGCCCGGGCGAAAAGCTCGATGTCGCCAATGACCTCGAGACCGCAATTCTGCGCCCGGCGCGCGATCGGGTGCCGGTTGAGGGGGAGGCCAGGAGTCACGACGAGGCTGTCGAACGATGAAAGCTCCATCTGGTCGAGATCGGCAATTCGGATCTCGCCCGGAGCCCTCGCCCTCGCTTCTTCCCTTGCGTCCCACGCCGTCACGCTGGCGCCACTCGCGAGCAAGGCCCTGGCGGTCGCAAGCCCCGACCGCGCCAGACCGTAAACCGCGTAATTCCTGCCCGCGAAGGCCCTCGCCGTGATCACCTCAGTTTCAACGTCGCGAGGCCCGCGAGCGCGAGCACGAAGCTGATGATCCAGAAGCGTATCACGACTGTCGGCTCCGACCAGCCGAGATGCTCGAAATGGTGATGGATGGGCGCCATCAGGAAGACGCGCTTTCCGGTGCGCTTGTAGACCGCGACCTGGATGACGACCGAAAGGGCTTCGACAACGAAGACTCCGCCGACGATCGCGAGCACGAACTCGTGGTGAGTCGCGACCGAGATCGCTCCGAGCGCGCCGCCAAGTGCAAGGCTTCCGGTGTCGCCCATGAAGACCGCGGCCGGCGGCGCGTTGAACCACAAAA
>DASZYL010000133.1:0-5249 GCA_035545385.1 Sphingomicrobium sp.
CCTTGCCGGGCACAAGGTCGTGGTTTTCCCCAGCGGAAGCGCACTGGTCGAAGCCGGGGTCCCCGACGGAGCCGACGTCATCCTTCTCGATCTCATGATGCCGGGATTGAATGGCCTCGAAACGTTGCGCGCGCTCGGGACCGGGCCATTGCCGTCGGTGATTGTCCTCACCGGCCACGGTGACATCCCGCTCGCGGTCGAAGCGATGAAGCTCGGAGCATCGGACTTCCTCGAAAAACCCTATCCGTCCGAGCGGCTGCTCGATCTCGTCTCGACGATCGAACCGAGACCCGGCGTCCCTGGTGACGACGCAGCACGGGTCGCGGCCCAGGAGAAGATCGAGCGCCTGACGCCGAGGCAGCGCGAGATCCTGAAAGGCCTTGCGGACGGCGAGCAGAGCAAGGTGACTGCTCACCGCCTCGACCTCAGTGTCCGGACAGTCGAAGCCTATCGAGGCCAGCTCTTCTCCCGCCTTGGAGTCAGGCGAATGGCGGACGCGGTGAGGATTGCGGTGCTCGCCGGACTATCGGACAATTAGGACAGCCGGGTACCTTCGGCCCCCTTCGAACCGGCATAGATTCTGCCGATGATTTCGCCGGCTCGAAGGAGCTGTTGCTCCGCACGGGCGAGCTGCTCGATCGCCGACTTGCAGAATTCTTCGTCATTGGAGGAAAGGACAAGCCGTGCGGCCCCGATATAATTGGAAGCTGCCGCGATCGGCTGGCGCAGCTCCTCGAGCAATGCCGCGGTCGGCGCTTCGCGTGGGCCCTGCTTCCAGTTGCCGCCGGACCTCGAACCGGTCGCCATGGCGAGTTCCTTTTCCTGGCTCAATGAATCTGGCCCAATCTCCGGCGCGTCCGCTTCCCACATGGGTTGAGGCTGCTAGACCCAAGGCCAGGCCCAAGTCATCAGCGCAATTCTACCATGAGGGAAAGTACCAGCCTGAGCCACGTCCCACGGCGAGATCGTGGTGTTTCTACTATAGGGCTACCTCGAAATACTGCCGGAAGTCCCCTGAATTAGAGCGACTAGAGTAGATCCACTATGGTGGGAACCACATGGTAACTTCACCATCTTCATCGCGGGCCACGAACCCGTGATGATCTGTTCATGACATCTGACGGGATCAGAGTGACATGAACAATTTCCAATTCGCCAATGACCAGGGACCCCCGAGCCACATCGGCAGCCAGCTGAGCCCTGCTCACCAGGAGCTTCAGCCGAACGGCGCCTCGCAAGTTCAGATAGGTCTTTCGGGAAGCGTCCATAACGACGTACGGCGGGCGAGGGCGCTTCGAAGCCTCAGGCGAAAACTGCTCGGATCAAACTATTATTCGGGTCCCTCGTTCGAGATCCTGCTTCACCTCTACGACTATCATCTTCGTCAGCTTCGCAACACGGTCGGCAACATCGTCGATGGCGCCGGGATTCCGATGACCACGACGCTTCGCTGGATCGACCGGCTCGCGAGGGAAGGTCTCCTCGTCACGAAAGACGATCCGCTCGATGCGCGCCGCAAATATGTCGAGCTGACTCCCGAGGCGGTCGAGCTCATGACCAGGTATTTTGTCGGCGCGACCACCCATCTCGTTGCTGCCTGATCTCGATCCATGCACATGGCTTCGGTTGGCGAATGTGAGGATGCGGCCCGCCATTGGCGGGCCCGTTACATCGAGGCTGTGCTCGATGCGCACGCCGCGACGAGCGAGGAGATGCGCCTGGAAAACCAGAGGCTCGCAAAGCATTACCTTGAGATGGTGAGATGCGCCGGTCGGGAGATGGAACCGGCAAATTACTAGGGGGCAGCGGCTTTTCGTGATGCGTCTTGCTGGCGGGCAAAGCATCATCCGATCGCCGCTTTTTGAAGGGGAGGGGGAGCTGCCGGCGCCTGGCTCATATCGGGCCTCGCCGGCAGCATTTGCCGCCTCATCTTCAACCCATTCCCGGGATCGCGACCTTTCTTTCGAGCTGCCGTGCGGCAAGGACGATGATCGAGACCAGCAGCAGGTAAACGAACGCCGTGAAAAGGTAGGTCTTGAAGAACAGGAAGGTTCGCGATGCGACCTCCTGCATCTGGGCGAAGAACTCGATGTACTGGATCAGGAACACGATCGAGCTGTCCTTGAGGTTCTGGATGGCCTGGTTGGTAAGCGCGGGTACCGACATCCGAAGCGACTGGGGCGCCGTGATCAGCCTGAAGACCTGGAAACGGGAGAAGCCCTGGGCGCGGGCGGATTCCAGTTCGGCCTGGTCAAGCCCCTTGTACGCGATGGTGAGATAGCGGGCGTTATAAGCCGAGACATTGAGAGTGAATCCGAACACCGCGATGACGAACGGCGACAGGGTCAGCCCGAGCTGCGGAAGGCCGTAGTAGAGGAGGAACAGGAAGACGATGAGCGGCGTCCCGATGAACAGCGATATGTAGCTTTGAGTGATGAAGCGGATGATCCTGCTGGGACTGAGCGCAAGACCGAACACCGCGATCCCGCCGAGAAGGCCGGTGAGCGTGATCGTGACCGACAAGAGGATCGTGTTGCGAAGCCCTTTGAGGATCTCGGGGGCGTAGGCGCCAAGGTCGGCGAAGAAAGGGAAAGCTTCGAGCGACATGGCTAGCCTTCGCCGCCGAAGAACTCGTCGATGACGGGATCGCCCTCCCTGCCGAGAAGATTCTCGACGAGGTCCTCGGCATAGACGCGCCCGTGATCGAGGAACACGACCCGGTCGGAGATATATCGCGCGAGGCACAGGTCGTGGGTCACGCAGAGAATGGTGACGTTCTCGAGGTAGAGCTGGTTGATGAGGGTGACGACCTCGCGAACCATGATTGGATCGAGCGCCGAGGTCGGCTCGTCGAAGAAGAGGACCTTTGGGTCCATTGCGAGTGCACGCGCGATTGCGACGCGCTGCATTTGTCCGCCCGAAAGGGCCGCGGGATAGGCG
Organism: Sphingomicrobium sp.; assembly: GCA_035545385.1. Taxonomy (GTDB): domain Bacteria; phylum Pseudomonadota; class Alphaproteobacteria; order Sphingomonadales; family Sphingomonadaceae; genus Sphingomicrobium. The sequence continues at coordinate 2,941 of DASZYL010000133.1, forward strand.
TCGCGCTTTTCCGCCATCTCCATCCGGTCGAGCTCGTGAAGCGCGCGTTCCTCCGCCTCGCGCCTCGGCAACTTCTTCAAGCGGCGAAGCGCAAGCGTCACGTTGTCGAGTACCGAGAGGTGCCGGTAGAGCGCGAAATTCTGGAAGACGAAGCCGATCCGGCTTCTTAGCGCACGAACGTCGACTCCTTCGCGCGTCACGTCCTCGCCGTCGAACCGGATCTCGCCCGAGCTTGGCTCGATGAGGAGGTTGAGACAGCGAAGCAGGGTCGACTTGCCGCACCCCGACGGCCCCATGATGACCTTCGCTTCGCCCTCCTCGAGCTCGAAGCTGACCCCGTCGAGAATGGTTTTCTCGCCGTAGGACTTCACGAGGTTGCGGACTTCGAGAATGGCCATGGATCTGTGCCTCTTCACTCCTCGGCAAAGCCCAGGATCGCATATCTTTTCTCGACCAGCCGGACTGCGCTCAGGAGTAGCCAGTAGATCCCGAAATAGAGGAGGCCGATCGCTGCATAGATCTCGAGCCCACGCATCGTCGTCGCGACGAGCGCCATCGCCTGCTTGGTGATTTCCGGAATTCCGACGGTGTAGGCAAAGGGAGAATATTTGAGGATGGTCGTTAGCTCATTGACCATGCCCGGAACGGAGAAGCGCAGCATCTGCGGGATCTTGATCAGCCGTAGAGTCTCGAACTGCGTGAAGCCCATCGCCTTTGCTGCGAGAAGTTCGTTGGAATTTACGGCTGCGAACGCTCCTCTGAAGACCTCCGACAGATAGGCGCCCGAGATAAGCCCGAGGCTCAGCATCATCGCCACGAGCGGTGGAACGTCGAGTCCAATGCCCGGAAGCCCGAAGAAGACGACGAAGAGAAGGACGAGCATGGGAACGCCGCGAAGCACGTAGACGAGTGCCCAAAGCGCCGCCGAGAGGAAGGCGCCGCCCAGTTCCCGCGCAATCGCAATGACGAGCCCGACAACGAGCGCGGTTGCAGCGCAGGCCAAGGTAATGAGAAGGGTGTAGCCCGCTCCCCTCAGCAGCGTTGCCAGGATGTCGACAAACGACACTCGAGGCTTACCCGGAGCCTATTTCATCCACTTGTCGATGATCGCCTGCCGCTTTTCGGGGCCGAGCTCGTCGAGATATTTGTCGAAGTCCGGTCGGATCGTCGATCCCTTCGGAAAGGCGAAGCCGAGCTTGTCGATGCCTTCGAAGACATAGCTGTCCTGGATCGGAAGTTTCTTGCGGTAAACCGAGGCAACGGTTCCATCGAGGAAGACGAGGTCGACCTGGCCGTTCTGAAGGTCCGTCAGCGCTTCGTTGTAGCTTGGATAGAGCTTCACCTGGTCGGTCTTGTAGATCCCCTTGGGTTCAAGGTTGGTCTTGATGAAGTCCATGTAGGCCATGCCGCGCGGGAAGCCGATCGTATAGTTCTTCAAGGTGTCGAGATTGGCGAGCTTGATGTTGCGGCTCTTGAGGCTCACGAGATTCCAGCTGTTGTCCATGTAGGGCTTGGAAAAATCCATGACCTTCTGGCGTGGCTCGGTGATGGAGATGCCGGAAAAAGCCACGTCCGCCTTCTTGCTGACGACTGCTCCCAGCATCCCCTGCCAGTCATAGTCGGTGATGTTCATCGTGCAGCCGCGCGATTGGCAGTAGCCGTCGAACAGGTCGTAATCGAGACCCTTGGTCCGGCCATTCTCTTCGAAGAGATTGGGCGGGGAGGCGGGGGTCACCGCGACATTGATGACCTTGGGAATCGCGGCGCCTGCACCCGCTTCCTTCTTTTCGCAGGCCGTTACCAAAGCGAGTGAAAGACAAAGAGTGAGCGAGGCGAGGAGCTTGAAGCGTCTCATCTTGGTGTCCCCCTGTTTGAAATATACGGCGGTGTGAAAGGGAAGAAGTCGTCGAGGCCCGCCTGGTCGAGATGGTCGCGAACCGATTTTCCACCGCCCAGGAATTCGAGCTCCCGCTGGTCGGCCATCAGCGACCTTGCGAGCCGAAGGATTGCGCGAATGCCTCCAAAGTTGATGGACTCGAGTGCATCGAGGTCGATCGTCAGGGATTTGGTTCGGCGGGTAAGCCGCTCCCCCACGGCCGACACGAAGTCGATACCGTCAGTCGCTTCCATCCGCCCACGGGGACGAGCGATCAGGCGCTCGCCCTCGTCCAGAAACTCGACCTGCATGATCTGCCTCGAGCCCCCAAGTTTGAACATTCATGACGCATTGTTCGAACGGAATCGAGCGCAAAGCCAACCTCGCCCACGCGACGCAAGAATTCTGCTAGTTCCCCAAGGTACTCGCCGCC
>DASZYL010000134.1:0-13895 GCA_035545385.1 Sphingomicrobium sp.
CTCGCTGGCCCTCTTCGGCCTCACCTATCGCGCGTGGCCGGAGCTCGCCGCGACGAATCTCGCCCGTTACCATTTCATCGTTTCCTCTACCGCCTCGGTGCTGCTCCCCGCCGGCATCGGGCTCGCGGTCCTTCGAGCCCAGCCCGGCCTCGCGATCTTCGCGTCGCTGCTCTGGGTCGTTGGAGTGTTGATGTTCCTCGTCCAGCTCGTTCGCCTCACCGGCTCGAAGAGCGAGGCGCACTAGATGGCGCCCACCGGGTAAAGCCTATTGGCGAAGGCCGCTCGGAAGCAGCCGGGCGGCTACACCGCGGAAAATGTGGGGACCAAGATCGAGGCGGAACGGCCCCATCTTCTCGCCCTTGGTGTCGCGTCCCAGCAGGTAGCTGACCGAAGTTTGCCCCTCTCCGCCACTCCAGCTGTAAAGAGCATTGAAACCGATGATCGGGACAAAAACCTCGCGCCCGGCAAGCTCATAGGCCTGAAGCTGCGCACGAGACGTTGCGACGCGTGTCTTGATCGCGATGCGCTTCAGGGGCGGGATGACGACGATGCGCTCGCCCTCTCCTACAGGATTGGCGAAGAAGCCGCCCACCTGCTCGTCCTGCGCCGGGCCGGCGTTAAAGATGCTGGCCTCGATCAGTACGCCCCGCGCAGGTGCGCTTCCCGAATTGTACACCTCCAGCTCGAACTCGACGTAGAGGTTTTCAACATCGAGCACGCAGCGCAGCGGATTGAACCCGATCTCGATCCAGGGCCTCAGCCGGGTCGATACGATCCCGATGCTTGCCGGGCTCGGGGGCTTGGGCGCGGGCGCCGGAGGGACCGGCGCCGGGCGCGGCGCCGGGGCAGGATCGGGCTGGACGAAGGCATCGACGTTGGGCCCGGCCGCCCCCGCAAATGCTTCGCGATGGCGGTTCTTCCAGTAGAGGAACCCGCCTCCTCCAACGAGCGCCAGGAGGGCAAGGAGCCACGGAAGAATCGAGAACTTTCGCTCGGGCGCAAGGGTCGCCGTCGTCGGCTCCGGCGGGAAATCGGAAGCGGGCGTCGAAGAAGCCGTGGCACCTGGGTCAAGCTTGGGAAGCGCGACAGTCACCGAAGATGATTGCGGCAGCTGCTGCGGGCTTTCCGAAACGCGCTGGGGCTGCGCCGACGATGGCGCAGCGGGTGCCGCCGCTGCCGTCTCCACCGGCCGCCGCGGCGCACTGGCAGCCGACGGCGACTGGCCGGCCGTCTCGGTTGCGACAGCGGCAGGCTGGGCGGCAGCGGAATCCGATTGGCCCTGCGATCGCGGCTGGCGCCGCTGCGCCGGGGCTTCGGTCGGGGGCGGCTGGTCCGCAGCGCGGGTCACCGTGCCTTGAAGGCTGAAGTTCTGGAGGTCCCTCGGTCCGATCGCGTCGGTTGCCGGGGTGTCGCTGGCGGCCGGCGCCTGCTGGGCGAGCGCCGTCATCGGGGCGACCGAAAGGGCCCCGGCCAGCACTACATACCCCAAGCGTGAAACCGCCTTCATCTGCTCCCGCTCTGCGCGTGATTCGCGCCAATTTCCCGCGGCGCGACAGGCACATGCCCGCCGTTTGCCGGTCTTTCAAGCACAGCGTGGATGAACCGGCACGAAACCGCGCGGAGGCGGTGGCTCAGCGGGCGTCGACCAGCACGAGCTCGGCGTCGTCCTCGGCCTCGACGTCGACCCGATTCTCGCCGGTGATCGCAATGCCGTCACGCGGTCCTGCCTCCACCCCGTTCACCCGGATTCGGCCGCTCGGCACCAGGTAAAGGTGCCGGTCCGGCGATGCGTCGACGCTGATCGTTCCTCCGGCCTTGACGCTCGCGCCGAGGACTCGCGCGTCGGCATTGATCGTAAGGGCGCCGTCGCTCGGATCGCCGCTCGCGAGCAGCTGGAAGGCGCCCTCGCGCGATTCCTTCGGGAAAGGCATGGCTCCCCAGCTCGGCGGAGCCGACGGTCGGTCGGTTTCGATCCAGATCTGGAACAGCGTCGTCTGCTCGTCTTCCAGATTATATTCGGCGTGGGTCACGCCCGTGCCGGCGCTCATCACCTGGACGTCCCCGGCGGCCGTCCGGCCCTTGTTCCCCATCGAGTCCTGGTGCGTGATCGCCCCCGTCCGGACATAGGTCACGATCTCCATGTCGCGGTGGGGATGCGGGGGGAAACCGCTCTTCGCGGCGATCTGGTCGTCGTTCCACACCCGGATCCGGCCCCAGCCCATGCGCGAGGGATCGTAGTAATTGGCGAAGGAGAAATGGTGGCGAGCGTTCAGCCAGCCATGGTCGGCGTGGCCGAGGCTCTCGAATTTGCGGACATCGATCATGGAGTGAAAATGGCTCTTCACGATGCCCGTTCAAGTGTCACGATTGTGCCCGCACCAGGGGTCACCAACTCACCGATTGCTCAGAAGTCCCTCATGACTTCATCGCGCCAATCGTGGAGGCTTTGGACAGCGACAATGCGGGGAGAATCGACCGTGATCAGGATGGAAGGCGAGCGTACGCCAGGCTACAAGTTGTTCGTCGCGATTCTCGTTGGCGTCCTCCTATCGATTCCCCTCTTCTCGATCTGGCTGTTGGTCTACGACCGACAGTCCCAGAAGGACCAGGCAACAAGCTCGATCACGGCCGGCTGGGGCGGTCCCCAGGTCATTTCCGGGCCGGTGCTGGTCATTCCCTATCGGGCGGTCGCGAGCGAGACCGTGGTTCAGAACGGCCAAAGCATCACCCGCACCAACGAGATCGTTCGGGAATTGACGCTCGCCCCTGAAGCGGCCGACGTTGCAACGACGCTCCAGCCGGACGTGCGCAAGCGTTCAATCTACGAGGCGGTCGTCTACAAGGCCCTGGTTTCCGGAAGGGCGCGTTTCACTCTTCCTCCCGATCTCGCGCGAACGGGAGTGGATCCTCAACGGATGGACATGAGCCGCGCCGAGCTGAGGTTCAGCCTCTCGGATCCCAAGGGCCTCGGAGCGAACCCGCGAGTCACCGCCAGCGGCATTCCCTTGAGGATGCTTCCAGGGGAGGGAAGCAGCGGCGGACGGGGTTTCTTCGCCTGGGTCGACGCGAGCAGCCTCGCAGCTCGCCCTCTCGAGGTTGAATTCGCCTACGACTTTCGAGGCAATTCTTCGCTGAGCCTTGCGCCTTCGTCGGGCGACACGAGGTGGAAAGTGAAATCCTCCTGGCCAAGTCCGAGCTTCGGCGGCGACTTCCTGCCGGAAGCGCGCTCTGTCGGCGAACAGGGGTTCGAAGCTTCCTATCGGGTCGGGAATCTTGCTCTTGGCCGATCGCTCGTGAGCACCGCCGACACCGCCGCATCGCCTTCCGCGAGCGAAAACGCTGTCCCTGCCCCCGATCCAAGCCAGCTCCAGTCCGCCCAGATCAGTCTCATCCAGACCGTCGACCTCTATTCGAAGGTCAATCGCGCGACCAAGTACGGCTTCCTCTTCATCGGCTTCACCTTCCTTGCACTGCTCATGTTTGACGTGATCGGCGGAGTGCGCGTCTCGGGGGTCGAATATCTCTTGATGGGCGCGGCGCTCATCCTTTTCTTCGTGCTTCTCCTCGCATTTTCCGAGGTCATCGGCTTCACTCCGGCCTACCTCCTGGCCTCGGCCGCGATCGCCGGTCTCAACACCGCTTATTCGGCCGCCGTCCTTCGAAGCTGGCGCCGTGCTTCGTTCATCGGGGCGCTCCTCGCGGGACTGTATGCGGTGCTCTACATCCTCCTCAGCCTCGAGGCCTATTCGCTGCTGATCGGTTCGCTGCTGCTCTTCGCCGCCCTTGCCGGCGTCATGTACGCGACGAGGCGCATCGACTGGAGTGCGCCGCGAACAGCCGCCGTGGACGGGTGACCGCGCCGCACTTTGCCGCTAGTCGGCAGCGAATGAATGAGCAGCCCCGTCCCCCCAAGCGTATCTTCCCGAGTTCGAAGGTCGAGGCGAAGTCGGCGGAACATGTCCCGTCGACTCCTCAAACCGAGAGCAGCGCCTACAAGCTCGCGTTCCAGGACAATGAATTCCTGCTCCGCGAGGACCTTCGGCCGGTCCGCTTCCAGCTCGAGCTCCTGAAACCCGAGCTGCTCCTCAATGAATCGAACATCGGCTCGACTTTCGTATTCTATGGATCGGCGCGCATTCCGGCGCCGGACATGGCCGATGCGCTTGTCGCTGCCGCGACGAACCCCGAACAGGAAGCGGTTGCCGAGCGCTTGAAAGCCAAGTCGCGATATTATGATGTCGCCCGCGACCTTGCGCGGCTCGCCAGCCGCTGCAACCGGGACGAAGAAGGAAAGCACCATTTCGTCGTCTGCTCGGGCGGCGGACCTTCGATCATGGAAGCCGCAAATCGCGGGGCCGCAGACGAAGGCCGCGAGTCGATCGGACTGAATATCGTCCTGCCGCACGAACAGCTTCCCAACCGGTACGTCACTCCGGACCTCAGTTTCCAGTTCCACTATTTCGCGCTTCGCAAGATGCATTTCCTCTTGCGGGCGCGGGCGGTCGCGGTGTTCCCCGGCGGCTACGGCACGTTCGACGAGATGTTCGAGCTGTTGACGCTGGTCCAGACCGGCAAGGTGCGGCCGTTACCGATCCTGCTCTTCGGCCGCGACTATTGGAATCGCGTGGTCAACTTCCAGGCGATGGTCGAGGAAGGGGTGATCGCGCCTCACGATCTCGACCTCATCCGCTGGTGCGAGGAGGCCGACGAAGCCTGGGATTTCGTGACCAGCTTCTACGCAGAGCACCCCTCGCCTCAGCCGGTGGTTCGCGGCCCGCCCGAATAATCGGGCGACCGGATCCGAGGGGTCAGTGAGTCTTGACGGGCTCGCCGGCTGCTTCGCCGCCCGAGTTCTTCGGATTGCCCTCGGCCGCTGCCGTATTCACCACCGGCTCCTTCTCGGCCTTCTGCGGTCCGTTGTCCGGCCCCGTTCCCGGCGCTGTACCAGCAGCCGCGGGCGCGGCCTCCGGTGCCTTCGGCAACGGCAGCGGAGAATCGCTACGGGTGTTGAGGAAGGCCTCGACGTCGGCGCGGTCCTGGGGATTGCTGAGCCCGGCAAAGGTCATCTTCGTGCCAGGAGCAAAGGTCTTCGGGCTCGTCAGCCACTGGCTGAGATTGTCCCAGTTCCAGGTGCCGCCCTTCTTTGCAAGGGCGGGAGAGAAAGCGAAGCCGCGGCCCTGTCCGATCGGTTCGCCGAGCACGCCCCAGAGGTTGGGACCAAGCTGGTTGGGGCCGCCCTTGTCGGCATTGTGACAGGCCATGCACTTGTTGAAGATCTGCTGGCCCCTCGCCGGGTCGGCCTTCGCAAGATAGACCTCGATCGGCTGCTCCGCGGCCGCCTCGCCCTCGCCTTCCTGCTCGACCCCGGCAATCGGATAGCCCATCTTCTCGGGACGCTCGCTGTGGAAATATTCGCTCGCGACGATCGATGAGCCGAGCGCGACGATCCCTGCAAACAGCACCCAGCCGGCGATGGTGTTGAAGCGATCGTCCATGAAGTTTCCCTGGTTTTTTCGGAATGCAACGAGTGGAATTTGGCCGCCTCTTAAGGGCGACTTTGCGAAGCTTCAAGCGGCGAGCCAGCGCTCGAGCAATGCCCGGGCGATCGCCGTGCGAGGAGGCGGCTGGAACGGGGCGCCCTCGACCCCCGAGATACCGAGCCCGATTTCTTCGCGGGTGAACCAGCGCGCATCCTCGAGCTCGTTCGTATCGATCGTCAGAGCGGAGCTTGTCGCCTCGGCATGACAGCCGATCATCAGTGAGGAAGGGAACGGCCAGGGCTGGCTTGCAACGTATTGGATATTGCGGACGTCGATCCCGGCTTCTTCCTTCACCTCGCGCGCAACCGCGTCCTCGAGACATTCCCCGACCTCGATGAACCCGGCAAGCGCCGAATAGCGACCGGGAGGATAGTGGGGCTGGCGCCCAAGAAGGACCTTTCCCTCATGCTCGACGAGCATGATCGCCACCGGGTCGACACGGGGGAAATGCTCCGCCGAACAGGAAGGGCAGGCCCGGGACCATCCCCCGCGAACGATCTCGGTTGGATGCCCGCAGTTCGCGCAGAACCGATGCCGGTGATGCCATCGCGAGAGGCTGAGCGCGGCGGCAAAGATCGGAGCCTCGGAGGAATCGAGTCCGGCGATGAGCGGAAGAACGCCGAACGCGGCTCCAGGGGCTTCGACAAGTGCGGAAAATCGCGGAGCGCCGCCCTCGAGGCCGAGAAAAAGAGAAGCGTCCGTCACCTTCTTCCACTGGAGGCGCCCCGACTCGTCCATCGATGGCAGCCCCTCGTCCCAGTCGAGCTCGCGGGCATCGTCACGATTCGCCATGGCGGCGAGGCTTTCGGGGAGGCCCCTCAGGGCATCGGCCCGGTCGAGCCCCGCCCCGGAAAAGAAGATCTCAGGCGGCAAGTCGGCGCTGGTGTCGAAGGGCAAGATCAACGGCTTTCTTGTAGAGTGTCGGAAGGCCGGCGTCGTCCAGCTGCGCGATCGGCTGCCACCAGCCATCGCCAACCGGGTCCTTCGCCGGAACGAGGTGAAGATCGAGGGAAAAATGCGTGAAGACGTGCCGGACCGTCGCGAGCGGCTCGAGATCAACGGGCGGATCCTCGGTCCACTCAGGGCCGGGAAGTGCGGCCATTCCTCCAAGAAGGCCGGACGGCGGACGCCGGACAAGCCAGAGATGGCCCTCCCTCTCGATCCACCATGCGATCCCGCGGCGGTGGGGCCGGACCTTCCTTCGCGATCGGGCCGGAAAGAGCTCCGGAGTGCCACTTTCGAACGCGCGACACTCCCCTCCCAGCGGGCAGGCTTCGCACATTGGTCGCCTCGGACGGCAGATGGTGGCTCCAAGATCCATCAGCGCCTGGACGATGTCGCCCGCACTTTGCGCCTCCATCATGAGGAGGAGGCGCTCCTCGATGCGGCGCCTCTCCGGCGCTTCCAGCCCCATCAGCCGGGCGAGGACCCTCTCGACATTGGTGTCGACCGCCGCCGCCTTCTCGCCGAACGCGATCGCGGCGATTGCAGCGGATGTATAGGCGCCGATTCCAGGGAGCCTTCTCAAGTCGGCAGCGGTTGAGGGAAATCCGCCCGCGGCCGCGACCTCGCGGGCACAGGCAATGAGGTTTCGGGCGCGCGCGTAATAGCCAAGGCCGGCCCACTCGGAGAGAATGTCCTCCTCTGGCGCGGCGGCAAGCGCCTGGACCGTAGGCCAGCGTTCGAGGAAGCGTTCAAATCGCGGCCTTACGGTCGTGACCGTCGTCTGCTGGAGCATCACCTCGCTCAGCCAGACGACGTAGGGATCTTGCTTATGGTCCCCTGGCGGCGAGCGCCACGGAAGTTGCCGGAAGTTATCCACATAATGTTGGATCAGTCGGCTTGCGGCATTGGCGGTCACCATTTTGCTATGGCATGCTCAAGCCTCATGTCGAAGCGTAAGGTGGAAAAAGACCAGTCCGAACGAAGCTGCCGTCCCCGTTCGGCGGGCGAGCTGGTGGGCGCCATCGGCGACCAGTCGTTCCGGCGCTTCGGCTTCGTCCAGAGCTCGATCGTCAGCCGCTGGAGCGAGATCGTCGGCGCTCGCTATGCGAAGGTCTCCTCGCCCGAATCGATCCGTTTCCCGGCAGGCCGGAAGGCCGGTGGAGTGCTGACCTTGCTGGTGGAGGGGGCGCACGCGCCCCTCATCCAGCATCTCACGCCGATGATCGTCGAGCGGGTCAACCGCTTCTTCGGTTATGCCGCCGTTAATCGGATCGTCTTCAAGCAGGGCAAGCCCCCCGCAGCGCCGCCGAAGCCGGCTCGACCTCTCCTGAGAGCGGTTCCGAAGGAGCTCGGCGAGGGGCTGCGCGAGATTGCCGACCCGGAACTGCGCGCATGTCTGGAGTCGCTTGCTGCACGAATTGAGGCTAGCAGCGGGCCGCCGTCGCTCTTGATTGAGGGCGATGATGCGATCCCGCAGATCAACCGGAGCGAATGAAGTCGATGAAAGTCCGCACCACTCTTACCTGCGCGATAGCGGCCCTGGCGCTCGCTGCCTGCAACAAGAAACAGGCCGAGGGCGGGACCGCTGCCTCGACCAACCAGACCGTGACCATCACCCAGGCAACGCCTCCTCCGGGGGGCAATTGGACCGACGTGGTGAACGCAACGTCGGCGGGCTACATGATGGGCAATCCCAATGCCAAGGTGAAGCTGGTCGAGATCGGCTCGCTTTCCTGCCCTCACTGCAAGGTGTTCGCGCAGGAAGGCGTTCCCATCCTGCGCGACAAATATGTGAAGTCGGGCGACGTCAGCTGGGAATTCCGCCCCTACGTCATCCATGGCCCGATCGACATGGCGGCAAACCTCATGGTGCGCTGCAATGGTCTGAAGACCTTCTTCCCGTTCGTTGAGGCGCTTTACGCCGACCAGGACAGCTGGATGGCCAAGGTCGAGGCGACCCCCCAGGAGAAGCTGACGGAAATCCAGAATCTCCCGACCAACCAGGTGTTCGTGTCGATCGCGAACCTCCTCGGATTCCAGGACTGGGCGGCCGCCCGGGGAGTGCCGCAGGCCAAGACCAACCAGTGCCTCAGTGACCAGAAGATGATCGACCGCGAGGTCGAGCTGACGAGCGACGTCAACACCCAATATCCCGATTTCCAGGGAACGCCGTCATTCATCATCAACGGGACCTTGCTCTCCGACACTGCCAGCTGGGACAAGCTGAAGCCGCAGCTTGATGCGGCGCTGAAGTGATGAGGCTCGCAAGCGCGCTCGCCGCGCTTCTCGCCCTCTCCCTCGTCACTGGGCCGGCAATGGCGAAGCCCGCGGCGAAGGCTCATTCGGTGCGGGACTGGACCAGGACCGTCGTCACGACGCCCGAGGGCGGGTTCAGGATGGGCAACCCCAGCGCTCGGGTAAAGCTCGTTGAATATGGCTCGCTTGCCTGCCCGCATTGCCGCCATTTCGAGGAAACGGGCTTCAAGCCCCTGGTCGAGGGCTATGTCCGAACGGGGCAGGTCAGCTACGAGTTTCGCAACCTCCTCATCAGCGGGCCGGATCTTGCGATCAGCCTTCTTACACATTGCGCGGGCCCTTCGAAGTTCTTCCCCATGTCCCAGTTCGTCTACGCGACGCAGAATGAATGGCAGGACAAGATCGCCGGGATGAGCGAAGCCGACAAAGCGGCCGTAGAGCAGATGACCGACCAGCAGCGGGTCGTTCGGTTCGCCGAGCTGGGCGGAATGGGCGCGATTGCGGCGAAGTTCGGGGTCACAGATACGCAGGCGCGGCAATGCCTTGCCGATCCCAAGGGACTTCAGCGCCTGCTCGACATGACCAAGTCGGCGATGGACAATGGCGTCAATCACACGCCGACGTTCATCATCAACGGGAAGGTGACGGACGCGGCTACCTGGGACCAGCTGGAACCACTGATCCGGAAGGCCGCAGGGCGCGGATAGAGTAGCTCTAGGGGGAGGGAAAACAGGTTGAAGATCCGGCGGCTCAAGCTCAGCGGCTTCAAGAGCTTCGTCGAGCCGGCCGAGCTTCGCATTGAAGCCGGGCTCACCGGCGTGGTCGGGCCGAACGGTTGCGGCAAGTCGAACCTCCTCGAAGCCATTCGCTGGGCGATGGGCGAATCCAGTCCGAAGTCGCTTCGCGGCGGCGGAATGGACGACGTGATTTTTGCCGGAACCGCAAACCGCCCGCCGCGTGATTTTGCCGAGGTCTCGATCCTGATCGAGCGGGATTCGAACGAGGAGGGCGGATCGGGAGAAGGCGAGATCACGCGCCGGATCGAGCGCGGCGCCGGCTCTGCCTACAGGATCGATGGTCGAGACGTCCGCGCGAAGGACGTCGCGCTCCTTTTCGCCGATGCCGCCACGGGCGCGCACTCCCCTGCCCTCGTCAGCCAGGGAAAGATCAGCGCGATCATCTCGGCCAAGCCGGTCGAACGCAGGCTCCTGCTCGAGGAAGCCGCGGGAATTTCAGGGCTGCACGCAAGGCGCAAGGACGCCGAGCAGAAGCTTCGCGCCGCCGAGGCCAATCTGGCGCGCCTTGGGGAGATCCTCTCCGACCAGGAACAGCGCGCAGCCCAGCTTCGAAGGCAGGCTCGCGCCGCCGAACGATACCGAAAGCTGACAGACCAGATCCGGTCGGTCGAAGCCAAGCTGCTCCACGCCCGCTGGGTCGAAGCCGAACAGACTGCGCAGGCGGCGGCCGCTGAGGCAAAGGCCGCCGCAGAAGAGGTCGAGCGGATTCACGCGGCGATCGCCGAAGCCCAGGCCGCTCACGAGCGCGCGAGCGAGGAACTCTCCGCCAAGCGCAATGCCGTCGCCGACCTTCGCGAAGAGGGCCATGCGCTCGCTCACCGGCTCGCGACCGCCCGAGCCCGCCGGGACACGGTCGCTCGGCGACTTGCCGAGCTCGACCGGCTCGACTCCTCGCTCGCAGCGGACCTTGAACGCGAGGAAGCGCTGAAGAGCGATGCGACACGCGCGATCGGGCAGCTCGACGAGGAGCGCCGGGAAATCGAGAAGCGGCTCGACGATGCCGAGGGGCAGGCGGTCCGGATCGCGGGCGAACTTGCCGAGGCCGAGACAAAGTCGCGGGAAGCGGAAGCCGCGCTTGCCGAGCTCCTCGCGCGGCAGGCCGCGATGCGCGCCGAACGGCGCGTCGCCGAGGCGGCGCTCGACGCTGCAAATGCCCAGCTCGGCCGGGCCGAGCAGGAGCGCACCCGTCTCAGTGAGCAGCTTTCCTCCATCGGCGATGGAAGCGAGCAGGTCGAAGCGCGAAGGATCGCCGAGGAGAAAGCCGAGGCTGCGGCCCGGATGGCAGCCGAGGCCGAGGGGCGTCGAGTCGACGCAGACGAGGGCCGGGCCGCGGCGGCGGAACTGAGGGATTCGGCAGAGACCAGGCTCGCCGCTGCGCGGGCGGCCCATTCCGCGGCGCGGTCCGAGCATGATGCGCTTGCTGCGGCACTGGAGCATGGCGGAGGCTCGGCGATCGCAAGCCTTTCGGCAGAGCCCGGCTACGAACGGGCGCTTGCGGCAGCGCTTGGCGAAGATGCCGACGCCGCGATCGGCGAAACCGACAATCCGCGGCGCTGGACGGGGAGCGCTCCCCAAGCTGGCGATCCGCCGCTGCCCGCCGGAACGACCTGTCTCGCCGACCATGTCCGTTCCCCGGCCGAGCTCGAGCGGCGGCTGAGGCAGATCGCTTTCGCCGATCGCGACGAGGGACAGGCGCTCGCCGTCGGGCAGCGCCTCGTCACTCGCGACGGAATCATGCGCCGCTGGGACGGGTTCGTCACGAGAGGCGCGGGCGCCGCGGCCGCGGAGCGACTGCTCCGCGCCAACCGCCTCGCCGAGCTCGCCCGTGAGCTCCCGGTGCTCCAGCAGGCGGTCGAATCGGCTGGGACGGAGCGCGACGGGGCGCTCCGGCAGATGGATTCATGCCGGGAGCAGGCCGAAAAGGCCCGGCACGCGGCGCTCGCCGCCGAGCGGGACGCTCGCGAAGCGGCGCGAGCGATCGATGTCGCGGTCGCGGCGCTCGAGCGGATCGAGGCGCAGCGCAGCGGACTGGAGCAGCGGCTGGATGACCTGGAGCCGGTGCTCGAGGCCGCACGCGATGCGGTGGAAGCCGCGAAGCGCTCGCTCGCCGCGCTTCCGGATCCCGAAGCGCTCGAACATGAGGTCGAGCAGGCTCGAGGCAATGCGGCGGAGGCCGCTTCCGCGGTCGCCGACAAGCGCGCCGAGGCGGCAACGAGGGCACGGGAAAGCGCTGCTGACCGTGAGCGGCTTAGCGCCGCCGGGCGCGAGCAGTCGGAATGGCGAAAGCGCTGCGAGAATGCCGAGGAGCGGCTTCGACAGGGGTTCGAGCGGCGCAAGCAGCAGGCAGCCGAGCGGGCGGAGCTCGCGAGGGAACCCGAAGAGCTCGATTCAACGATCCTCGAGCTCGAGCATTCGAACGACGAGAGCCAGGTCCGCATAGGGGAAGCTGCGGGCGCCGAGCGCGCCGCCGAGGAAGCCGTGGTCGAGGCGGCCCGTGCCGTCGCTGCGGCAAACGAGCGCTCGGCGGATACACGTGAGCGCCGAGCTGCGGCAGCCGCCCGCGCCGAGGCCCAGCAGGCGAGGAGCGCCGAGTTCTCGCGGAACAGCGTCGAGAAGTTCGAGTGCGTGCCGCAACGTCTTCCCGATCAAATCGGCTTTGACCCCGACGAACCGCGCAATGCCGACGCCGAAGCGGCAACCCTCGAACGGCTCACCGCCGAGCGCGAGCGTATTGGTCCCGTCAATCTTGTCGCCGAGCAGGAGCTTGCCGAGCTCGACGCCGCAAGGAGCAAGGGCGCCGAGGAAGCCGAGGAGCTGACCCAGGCCATCAATCGCCTGCGAGGGTCGATCGGTAATCTCAATCGCGAGGGGCGGGTGAGGCTGCTCGACGCCTACGAGAAGGTCGATGCTCACTTCCGGCGACTGTTCCAGACCCTGTTCGAAGGAGGCCAGGCCCACCTCGAGCTCGTCGAAAGCGACGATCCGCTCGAAGCAGGGCTCGAGATCATGGCCCAGCCGCCGGGCAAGCGGTTGTCCGCGCTAACGCTGCTTTCGGGCGGCGAGCAGGCGCTAACCGCGATCGCCTTGATCTTCGCCTTGTTCCTCACGAACCCGGCGCCGATCTGCGTCCTCGACGAGGTCGATGCTCCGCTCGACGACGCGAATGTCGAGCGCTTCTGCGAGCTTCTTGAACGGATGACTCAGGAGACGGACACGCGCTACCTGATCGTCACCCACAATGCAGTGACGATGAGCCGGATGCACCGTCTCTACGGAGTGACGATGATCGAGAAAGGCGTCAGCCGCCTGGTGTCGGTGGATCTGGTCGGAGCCGAGACCCTGCTCGCCGCCGAGTAACCGGCGAAGTCCGGCGATCTCTTGGGACCGCCGCTGCACGATCAGCGATCAAGCTCGAGCCCGTCCTTCGTCTCGCGCCGCACCCCTGGTTGCAACGGCGACGATCTCGAAACTTGTGCTATTGCGAATGACTATCAGTAACGATAGACACCCGGGCGAATTCCTAAGGGGAAAAGATGGATCGCCTGCTGTTCTCGTTCGCCGCGGTACTCGCCTGCGGCGCAGTTCCCGCTCACGCCGCTGACGCTTCGGAGTCGGCCGATGGGTCCGACCCGATCGTCATCACCGGCCAGCAGGTGAGATATGGAGTGAAATCGACCAGCACGGCGACCAAGACCGACACCGACGTCAAGGATGTCCCGCAGGCTCTGACGACCGTCACCAGCCAGCAGATCGAGGACCAGCAGCTTCGTTCCGTCGGGGAATTGCTCCTTTACGTGCCCGGCGCCTCCTACAATTCGGGCGAAGGCAATCGCGACACGATCGTCCTTCGGGGCAATAGCAGTACCGCGGACTTCTTCGTCGACGGGGTGCGCGACGACGTCCAATATTTCCGGGACTTCTACAACGTTGACCGGGTCGAGGTCCTCAAGGGCCCAAACGCGATGATCTTTGGACGTGGCGGCGGCGGAGGAATCGTCAACCGAGTGCTGAAGCGCCCGACGTTCGCCGCTTCGCGCCAACTGACGGCCTCGGCGGACAATTGGGGCGATTTCCGAGTTACCGGCGACGTCGACCAGCCGCTCAGCAGCACCATCGGCATTCGACTGAACGGAATGTACGAAGGAGGCGGGAGCTTCCGGAACCACGTCGATCTCCACCGCTACGGGATCAATCCGACCGTCGGAATCGTCACGGGTCGCACCCGAATCGATCTCTCCTATGAGCATTTTTACGACCGCCGAACCGCCGACCGGGGCATCCCCGCGGATGGCGACGAGCCGATCCGAGGGTTCACTCGAACCTTCTTTGGCGATCCTTCCATCAGTTTCGCGAGGGC
>DASZYL010000135.1:0-4608 GCA_035545385.1 Sphingomicrobium sp.
TCTCGAGAGCGATCTCGGCGCGGCATTCCTGCCCCCGCGTGCTGCCGTTCAGAGCCGCGAGGTTGAACCATTTGTGCGCTTCGATGAGATCGACGGCAATTCCGCCGCGGCCGGTCGAGTAGGTGATCCCGAGTTCGAACAGCGCGTCGACGTTGCCCGCCTCCGCGTCGGCGAGGCGGCTGCGAAGCAGGAACTCCGCGCTCTTCTGGCTGATGGCACCCATTCCCAATCCCCTTTTTCCCTGTTGGGGATGAAATTCGGGGGTGAAGGCAAAAAAATGGTTAACGCGGTTCAACCACGTTCAGGCGACGGCGAGATTGTCGATCAGGCGCGTCGATCCGATCACCGCCGCCGCGATGAGACGCATGCTGCCCGCGGGCGCTTCGATGGGCTCGAGCGTCGACGCGTCGACGAGCGCGAAATAGTCGACCCTCGAAAAGCCCGCTTCAAGAAGCGATCTGCGCGCTCCGTCGAGAACATCCGGGACGGGACTCCCGCCGAGGATCGCGCGCCTCGAATGCTCGAGCGCCTGCGGAAGTGCGACCGCCCGGCGTCGCTCGTCCTTCGAAAGATAGGCATTGCGCGACGAGAGGGCGAGGCCATCGTCGTCGCGCACGGTCGGCACTCCAACGATCTCGACCGGGATCCCGAGGTCCTCGACCATCCGCCGGATGACCGCGAGCTGCTGGAAATCCTTCTCGCCGAACAGGGCGACGTCCGGCCGAACCGAGAGGAGCAGCTTGGCAACGATGGTCGCAACCCCGTCGAAATGTCCCGGGCGAGCCTCGCCTTCCCACCGATCCGACACGCCCGAGACATGGACCCTGGTCGAAAAGCCCTCCGGGTAGATATCCTCGAGAGATGGCAGCCAGAGGAGGTCGCAGCCGGCCTCCTTGAGCATCCGCGCGTCCTCGGTTTCGCGCCGGGGATAGCGGCCGAAGTCCTCGTTCGGTCCGAATTGCGTCGGGTTGACGAAGATCGTCGCCGCGACGTTCGGAGAATGTCGCGCGGCCTCCCCAATGAGTGCCATATGGCCGGCATGAAGCGCCCCCATCGTCGGAACGAGCGCCAGGCCCTTGTCGAGCGCGGCACGCGCGCGTGCCAATTCTTCACTGGAACGAACGATTTGCACGCGGCTGGAGCCTCAGTTAATCTTCACGACGGGGCGGCGTTTCGGTGCCGCGGGGGAAAAGATCAAGCATGAGCCAGCCGCATTTCATCGTCTTCGCCAACGAAAAGGGCGGGACCGGCAAGTCGACGACCGCGGTCCACACCGCGATCGCGCTCGCCGCTTCGGGGCACAGCGTCGGGGCCCTCGACCTCGACAGCCGCCAGCGGACCATGACGCGCTATCTCGAGAACCGGGACGCGACCATGCGCCGGCTCGGAAAGGAACTGCCCCAGGCCACTTACGAAGTGCTCGAGCAGCATAGCGAGGAGGGCCTCAATGCCGCGATCGAGCGCCTTTCGAAGGCCGCCGACGTCATCGTCATCGATACGCCGGGTCGCGACGACGAGCTTGCCCGCGCGGCGATCCTCAAGGCCGACACCTTGGTCACGCCGATGAACGACAGCTTCGTCGATCTCGACCTCATCGGCCAGGTGCACCCCGAGAATTACAAGGTCACGAAGCCGAGCTTCTATGCCGAGCTCATCTGGAACAGCCGGACGGCGCGCGCCAAGCAGACCGGCAAGAGCGTCGACTGGGTCGTCCTCAGGAATCGCCTGCAGCACATCGAATCGCACAATCTGAAGCGGGTCGGCGCGGCTCTCGACGAGCTTGCGCGTCGGGTCGGCTTCCGGGTCATCCCGGGCCTTGGCGAACGCGTGATTTACCGCGAGCTCTTCCCCAAGGGCCTCACCCTTCTCGACTTGAAGCAGATCACCGATGTCGGTCTTGGCCATGTCACCGCCCGCCAGGAGCTGCGGGAAATGATCGCCGGCCTCGGGGTTCCGGGGCAGGAAGAGCAGAAGCTCGCCGCCGCCGGTTGAACCATTGGGCCGCCGCTGCGTAAGGCAGCTTCATGACCCACCAGTTCAACCCCACCATCCTTCGCGAATATGACATTCGCGGAATCGTCGGAGACACGCTGACGGAGGCCGACGCTTATGCGCTCGGCCGCACCTTTGCGGCCAAGGCCCATGGCGAAGGCGCTCGGACAATCGCCGTCGGTCGCGACGGACGAACGCACAGCGGCCTCCTCGAAGCCGAGCTCGTCCGGGGCCTCACCGAGGGCGGCATGAACGTCATCGGGATCGGAATGGGCCCCTCGCCCATGCTCTATTTCGCAACTCATTATCTCGACGTCGACGGCGGGATCCAGGTGACGGGAAGCCACAATCCCGCCGACTACAATGGATTCAAGCTGCTCCTCAAAGGCCGGTCGGTATTCGGCGAGGAGATCCAGGAGATCGGCCGGCGCGCGGCGTCGGGCCACTGGAACGAGGGCAGCGGAACCGTCGAGGAAGTCGACATCCGCGAGGCTTATGTGAACCGGCTCCTCGAGGGATTTTCGGGAAAGGGCTACCGGGTCGGCTGGGATGCAGGGAACGGTGCCGCGGGCCCGATCCTCGAGATGCTCGTCGACCGGCTTCCGGGGCAGCATTTCACCATCTTCACGAACGTCGACGGGACGTTCCCGAACCACCATCCCGATCCGACCGTCGAGAAGAACCTCTCCGACCTCAAGGAGCTGGTTGAGACCAAGCAGCTCGACTTCGGGATTGCCTTCGATGGCGACGGCGACCGGATCGGCGCCGTCGATGGAAGGGGACGGGTCATCTGGGGTGACCAGCTCCTGATGGTGCTCGCCGAGCCGGTCCTCAAGGAATTGCCGGGGGCGACGATCATCGCCGACGTCAAGGCCAGCCAGACCCTGTTCGACCGGGTTGCCGAGCTCGGCGGCACCCCCCTCATGTGGAAGACGGGTCACAGCCTCATCAAGTCCAAGATGAAGGAAACCGGAGCGCCGCTCGCGGGAGAGATGAGCGGCCACGTCTTCTTCAAGCATCGCTGGTACGGGTTCGATGACGCGCTCTATGCCGCGGTGCGGCTGATCGAGGCCGTCTCAAAGGCCGGAAAAAGCCTCACCGAGATCATGGATGAGATGCCAAAAACGACCGCGACCCCGGAATTGCGGTTCCAGGTCGACGAAGCACGAAAGTTCGCGATCGTCGACGAGGTCAGGGACCGTCTCGTCGCTGCCGGCGCGAACGTCGATGCGACCGACGGCGTTCGAGTGAGCACGGCCGACGGCTGGTGGCTCCTGCGCGCTTCCAACACCCAGGACGTGCTCGTCGCCCGCGCCGAGGCGAGCGACGAGGACGGCATCGGGCGGCTCATCGGCGAGATCGATGAGCAGCTTCAAAGATCGGGCGTTCGCCGGAGCGAGGCGGCGCACTGATTTCGAGCGAATTCGGCTGAAAAAGCCTTGCCGGTTCACCCGGAGGAGCGGGTTCGTGACGTTGGTCCGGCATTGCTGTATAGGAGCGCCATGCTGGACCAGGTTGCTCATCCGAGCAGCGAGTATGAACGGCTCCAACTCATGTTCGAGCATGCGCCCGGATTCATGGCGCTGGTCGAGGGCTCAGATCACCGGATCGCGATCGTCAACGACGCCTTCGAGTCGCTCGTCGGCAGGCGCTCGCTCGTCGGCAAGCCGCTCGCCGAGGCCCTTCCCGAATTCGACGTCCAGGGCATCGACGACATCATGGACGGAGTCGCCCGCTCCGGCCAGGCGTTCATCGGTCGGGCGATGCCATTGAGGATCGAGCGACCCGACCAGTCGACCGAGCAGGCGCTCGTCAACGTGGTGTTCCAGCCCATCCCGCCGGCGGGCAGCCACGAAGGCGGGATCTTCATCCAGGGACAGAATGTCACCGAGGACAAGAGGAACGAGACCCTTCGTAACGCGCACAGCCGGGTCCTCGAGCTCGCCATCGGCGACGCGCCACTTGCGACAACGCTTCGGGAATTGATCGGAATCGTCGAATCGACCTCGACGACCGGGGTCCTCGGCTCGATCCTCCTGCTCGACAAGGATGGAAAGCACCTCCACCTGGGGGCGGCACCGAGCCTTCCGCCCGCCTACAACGCCCAGATCGAGGGACTGGAGATCGGGGCCTGCGCCGGTTCGTGCGGCACCGCCGCCTACCTTGGCGCTGCGGTATTCGTGGCCGACATCGCGACCGACCCCCTGTGGGCCGATTACAAGGAGCTTGCTCTTCCATTCGGGCTCCGCGCCTGCTGGTCGACGCCGATCCTCACTCGCGGGCGCAAGGTCCTCGGCACCTTCGCCATGTACCACCGCGAGCCTCGCGAGCCGACGGTCCGCGACCTGATGCTGGTCGACCTCGTCACTCAGACAGCGGCGCTGGTGATCGACCGGGAGCAGGCGAAGACGGCGCTCCAGAACATCTTCGCCGAAGCCTTCGACGAACCGTTCGAGGAAGAATGACCTAGGCTATCGGCGGGAAGCGCTCGACCGACGGCAGCTCGTGGGCGGTTTCCATCCAGCTCAATCGTTCGGCCGCCTGGATATGCTGGTGCGGTCTCAAGGCCTCGGCATCGTCGAGGGTCGCCGACTGGACTTCCACGATCCCCGGAAG
>DASZYL010000136.1:0-7172 GCA_035545385.1 Sphingomicrobium sp.
GGCCGATTCCGACCGATGCGCCGTTCGGCGAGATCAGCGCCGAGTTGATTCCGATGACGTTGCCGTTGAGGTCGAACATCGGGCCGCCGCTGTTGCCCATGTTGATGGCGGCGTCGGTCTGGATGTAGCGGTCATACGCCCCGACGTTCGTGATCGAACGGTGAAGCGCCGAGATGATGCCCGCGGTAACGGTGCTTCCCACGCCATATGGATCACCGATCGCGATGACCCAGTCGCCGACCCGCGCCTTGGTGCTGTCGCCCCACTGAACGAACGGCAGGTTGCGCCCGTCGATCTTCAGGACCGCGAGATCGGAGGTTTCGTCGCGGCCGACGATCCGGGCGGTATATTCCTTGCGATCGGTGGTGGTGACGGTGACGGTATCGACCGTACCGGTTCCAGTGAGGCCCTGGATCAGGTGGTTGTTCGTGACGATGTAGCCGTCGGGGGAGATGATGAACCCCGATCCGAGCGAACCCGCCTCGCGGGTGCGCGGCTGGGAGCCGCCACTTCCGCCGCTGCTGTCCCCCTGGCCGCCCTGCGGCTGAGTCGGGTCGAACTGCCGGAAGAATTGCTCGAACGGATCGACCTGGGAGCGCACTGGAACGCGCTGCTTGGTCGAAATGTTCACCACCGCCGGCTGAAGCTTTGCCACGAGATCGGCGAACGACATCGGGGCGCCGGGACGCGGCGCGAGCGCCGAGGTACCGGGCGCGTTCTGCGGTACCTGCGCGCCAGCCTGCCCCGTGGCGAGAGAGAATGCCGATCCCCCGAGCAGCAGGGCCATTGCGACCCCGTAGGCGTAGCGCACTTTTCCGGACTCCTTCGAGCGCATCGATACTCCATCATTTGGTGTGAGACGCAAGGGCGCTAATGTCCCATCGGCCTTAACGACATTTGAACGCTGCGGTTCACTTTCCCGCGGGCACGCGTCCAGTGAATTCCCTCAGATAGTCATTCTGCGGCGACAGAATGATGTTCGTCGGCGCGGCCTTGTCCTGATTGTCGCCGACGAAGGTCGTGAGATAGGACTGCATGGCGCGGTAGAAATCGTAGAATTGCGGGTCCTTGCCGAAGCTCGCGGCATAGGTCTTCGCCGCGTCCGCGTCGGCCTGGGCGCGAATGATCTGGGCCTGCTTGGCGCCCTGCGCGCGGATCGACCTCGCCTCCTGGAGGCGGGCCGTGCGCATGCTCTCGAAGGCCGACTGCAACGGCGTTCCGTCGGGCAGATCGGTCTTCTTGATTCGAACGTCGACCACCTCGACCCCGAATTTCCGGGCCTGGATGTTGAGGGAATTGCGAACGTCATTCATGACGCCCTGGCGTTCCGGCGAGAGGAGCGCCGAGAATGGCTGCTTCGCAAGCTCGTTTCGGACCTCGGAGCGAAGGATGGTCTGGAGCTGTCCCCGCAAGTTCTGCTCGCTCGTCGAGCGGATGTACATGAGCAGCGGGTCCGTGATCCTGTAGCGCGCGAAGGCATCGACCATGAGGCGCCGCTGGTCGGTCGAAAGGACGGGCTGCGGCTCCATGTCGACGGCAAGCACGCGCTTGTCGATCCAGACGATCTGGTCGACGAACGGGATTCGATAGGAAAGACCCGCGCCCGCCGCGCCGATCGGCCGCCCGGGCTCGAAGCGGTTGAGGATCCTGACGGGCTTACCGAAGCGCACCACGACCGCCTGCTTGGTCTCGGGGACAATCGGGAAGCTTCCGAGAACGAGGCCGAGGATGATGATGCCGAGGATCGCCGAGAGGAGCGGGCGGCGGCGGATGAAGTCGGTCATTGCTGCCGCCCCTCCTGCCGCTGGCCCTTCCTGACCTCGGGAAGAGGAAGGTAGGGAGTGACTCCAGGAGCCTCGATGACGGTCTTGTCGACCTTGGAGAGCACCTGCTCCATCGTTTCATAATACATGCGTCGGCGAGTGACCTCCGGTGCGAGCCTGTACTGCTCGTAGACCTTGTCGAACGCGGCCGCTTCGCCCTGCGCCTTCGCCGTCAGCTGAAGGGCATAGGCATTGGCCTGGTTGACGTACGACTTGGCGTCCTGCTGGGCCGCAGTGACTTCCTTGAAGGCGTCGTTGACTTCGGCAGGGGGATCCGCCTGCTGGATCGCGACGCCCTGGATCTCGATGCCGGAGCGATAGCCGTCGAGAACGCGCTGCATGGCATCGGTTACTCTCGCTTCGATCTCGCCGCGCTTGTCACCCATCGCTTCCTGGAGCGTCACCTGGGCAATGACCGAACGCATGGCGCTTTCCGCCACCTGCTGGATGGTCTCGTCGGGCTGGGCGAGCTGGAACAGGTACAATTCGGGAGTGCGCACGTTCCAGCGGACCGAATAAGCGATGTCGATGAGGTTCTGATCGCCCGTAAGCATCAGGTCCTCGCTGCTTTGCGAGCCGAGGTCCGCCGTCCGGATATTCTCGACATTGACCTTCTGGACCCGGTCCATCGGCGAGGGCAGCGTCAGCCCGACGCCCGGACCCAGCGTATAGCTGTAGCGGCCAAAGCGGGTAACCACTCCGCGCTCGCCCGGAGCCACCACGTGGAAGCTCGTTCCAATGAGGTAGATGAGGACGAGGGCAACGACCACCCAGAGGATCAGCGAACGATCCGGCCTTCCCCGAAAACCGCCGCCACCGCCGAAGCGCATTCGGCCGCGGCGAAGGAATTCGTCGAGCGGCGTGACCGAACGTCCGCCCGAGGATCCGCGAGCCCCAGGGTCGCCCCATGGACCAGTGTGACCATCCTCGCCGGACGGTTCGTCGCTGTTGCCGCTCGGTCCCCAGGGACCCTTGGTATCGGCGAAAAGGCCGCGAATGCGCTCGCCCCACCCCATGAAAGTGCTCATCGCTGCGGAATATAGAGAGCGGCTTTGGCGAAAAACAGTGGCAAGCCGCGGCGCGCTTCCTATGTGCCCTCCATGACCGACGTTTCCGGCGAGCTTGGCGACCTTCCTCATGACAAGAGAATTCGCTCGCGAAAGCTCGCCGGCACCACCGCGACCCTGATTGTCGAGGCAGGCGGACTGAGCGAAGCCGAACGCACGGCCCTCGAGGCGGACTTGAGGTCCGCGCTGCTCGCTCGACGAGGGATCGAAGAGGTCCGGATCGCAATGACTGCGGCGGAACCGGTGCGAACCCTTGTTGCGATCGGCAGCGGAAAGGGCGGTGTCGGCAAATCGACGGTTTCGGCGAACCTCGCGATCGCCCTTGCACGCATGGGAAAGAAGGTCGGCCTCATCGACGCAGACGTCTATGGCCCCTCGCAGCCGACCCTTCTTGGAAATGCCGAGAAGCCGAGCGCACGGGGCGAGCAGCTGATCCCCGTCGAAGCGCACGGGATCAAGTTCCTGTCGCTCGGGCAATTGGTGTCCCCTGGGCACGCGCTCGCCTGGCGGGGCCCGATGGCGACGGGCGCCCTTGCCAAGCTGATCGAAGCCGATTGGGGCGATTGCGAGCTCATTCTCGTCGATCTTCCGCCCGGGACCGGCGACGTGCAGCTCTCGCTTATCCAGCGATCGCGGCCGGCGGGAGCGGTCATCGTGTCGACTCCGCAGGATCTCTCGCTCATCGATGCCCGAAGAGCGATCGACCTCTTCAACAAGACCAGCGTTCCCGTTCTCGGGATCATCGAGAACATGTCGACTTATACCTGTCCCCATTGCGGCGAGAGCTCCAATCCGTTCGGAAGCGGCGGCGCGGAAGAGGCAGCGCACGAGATGGGAATAGGCTTTCTTGGCAGGCTTCCGCTGTCCCTCGCCATCCGCGAGGCATCGGACGCCGGGGAGCCCCCCGCGGCCTCCGGGGGAGCCGGTGCGAAAGCATTCGAGGCGATTGCGGTGAAACTGCTCGAGACGGTGGCGCATTGAAGCTCGAACGAGAGGATTCAGCAATGCCGCTGACACGCGATGAGGATATTGCCGAACTGCTGCGGACCGCCCGCACCATCGCGGTCGTCGGGGCATCCGACCGGCCGGATCGGCCGTCCTACGGAGTCATGAAGTTCCTCCAGGAGTGGGGCTATCGCGTGCTCCCGGTCAATCCGCAGATCACCGGCGAGCACGTCCTTGGCGAATTCGTCTGGCGCGAGCTCGCTCAGATCGGGATCCCGATCGACATCGTCGACATCTTCCGTCGTCCCGAAGCCGCGGTCGAAGCGGTCGATCAGGCGATCTTCGTCGGAGCCAAGGCCGTCTGGATGCAAATCGGCGTGATCAACGAGGAAGCCGCGGCGAAGGCAGAAAGCGCGGGCCTCAAGGTCGTGATGAACCGGTGCCCGCACATCGAGATCCCGCGGCTCCATGTCCCGCGGATCGTCACCGACTCCTAGGCGGAAGCCACCGTCATTTCCGGGACGAGGAGGCTCGGCGCATCGATTCCGCGGCGGAACTCGAGGTCGCTTGCGCATTCGAGGGTCGCGAACATGTCGAGGAGGTTCGCGGCGATCGTGATCTCCGCGACCGGTTCGGCGATCTCGCCGCCACGGACCATGAACCCCGCCGCGCCCCGGCTGTAGTCGCCGGTCAATCCGTTCACTCCCTGGCCGATGAGCTCGATGACGAGGACCGCCTCGGGAACGCTTCCAAGCAATTGCTCGCGGCTCCAGGTGCCCGGCTCGAGGTAGAGGTTGCTCGGCGATGCGCCGGGCGCGCCGCCAACGCCCCGGGCGGCATGGCCCGTCGGCTCGATCCCGAGCTGCCGGGCAGCGGCGCTGTCGGCGATCCACTGGTTGAGGATGCCGTCCGATACGAGTTCGCGGCGCGACACTTTCACCCCTTCGCCATCGAAGGGACGCGATCTGAGGCCGCGAGGGCGAAGCGGGTCGTCGACAATGACAACCCGTGGTGCGAAGACCCGGGCCCCGAGCTTCTCGCCCAGGAAGCTCGTCTTGCGAGCGACCGATGCTCCGTTGATCGCAGCCGAAAAATGGCCGAGCAGGCTCGAGGAGACCCGGGGGTCGAAGATGACCGGATATTTGCCCGGCCTCAGTCTCCCGGGGTTCAGCCGGGCGACCGCCCGCTCACCCGCACGGCGCCCGATGTCGCGCGCATTCTCGAGATCTTCGAGATGCCGCGCGCTGTGCCACGAGTGGTCGCGCTGCATGGAAGCGCCCTCGCCCGCGATAACCGACGCCGAGCAGCCGTGGCCGCTCGTTCGATAGGCCCCTGAAAAGCCGCCCGACGTTGAAAGCGCGATCGTCGCAGCCGAGGCGCTGGCGCTGGCGCCGCTCGAGTTGGTCACTCCAGGAACGGCGAGGGCAGCGCCTTCCGCTTCGAGCGCGCGCTCGCGAAGTTCCTTGGGGTCCGGCTCGAGCCCGTCATATTCATCGAGAGACGGAGGCTCGGTACGAAGAAGGAGATCGGTGGGAGCAAGACCCGCAAAGGGGTCCTCGGGCGCCTCGTTGGCCATCGCGAGGCAGCGCTCGACAAGAGTCTGGAGCGCTTCGTCCGAAAGAGCCGACGACGCGACGCTCGCCGAGCGGCGCCCGACGAACAGCCTCAAGCCGATCTCTTCGCCCTCGGCCCGGCTGACGCTCTCGGTCTCGCCGAGGCGAACCTGGACGCCCGAGGAGCGCTCGCCGACATAAAGGGCGTCGGCGGCGCTTGCTCCGGCCTGGACGGCGCGCTCGACGAGAGCGTCGACGATTTTGCGGGCCTGCTCGGGAGATTGCATGAGGGGCGCCTAGCGGCTGGAGAGGCCGACCGCCAGCATCCCGAGGAAGACAAGGAACCCGCACGTCCGGTTCGATCGGAACAGCTTCAAGGCGAGCTCGCCATCGCGTGGGTCCACCCGAAGCGCCTGGTTGGCGAGATGGAGCGCGGCCGGAAGAAGAGCGAGGAGCGCGAGCCAGTCGGGGCGGACGGACCAGATCGAAGCGCCCCAGAGGAGGATTGCGGCAAGATAGAAGAGCGCGATTCCCAAGGGCGCACTGCTCCCGAGCCTGCGGGCCGAGGATTTTACGCCGACCAGGGCATCGTCCTCGATGTCCTGGATGGCGTAGAGCGTGTCATAGCCGACGACCCACGAGATGCTTCCCAGCCAGAGGAGGAATGTCGTCAGTGACAATTGGCCGGTGACGGCCGGCCAGCCGACAAGCGCACCCCAGGAAAAGACGATCCCGAGCCAGGCCTGGGGCCACCAGGTGATCCGCTTCATGAAGGGGTAGGCTGCAACTGGTGCAATGCTGGCGAGGGCGACCACGGCCGCAGTGACGTTGAGCTGGAGGAGAACGACGAGCCCCACCAGGCAGAGGCCGGCGATCAGGAGCCAGGCGGAAGTGAGCGAGACGCGCCCGCTTGCAAGCGGCCTCGTTCGCGTCCGTTCGACCTTGGAGTCGAGGTCCCTGTCGACGATGTCGTTGTAGACGCAGCCGGCGCTTCGCATGGCGAACGCGCCAAGCCCGAGCCACAGGAAGAGGTCCCAGCGCTTCCCGACCCCGGCAAGAGCGACGCTCCACGCGCAGGGCCAGTACAGCAGCCAGCTCCCGATCGGCCGGTCGAGGCGCATGAGGGACGCATAGGGTCGAAGCCTGGGGGGGAGCGCTCCGATGAAGCCCACGCGCTCGCTGTCGGGGACGATGTCGATCGTTGCAGTCACGTCCTTCCCTTAGCGTCAGCGGCGCTAGGCGCGGAAGGGCCGGGCAGCGGCCTGTTGGCGCACCGCCCCGCCAGCCGCTAGATCGCCCCGATGCCCGCAACTCCAGCCTGGCCGCCCAAGAGCCTGCCGCGCCTTTACGTGCGCGAGGCGCTCGGACCGGATCTCACGATCGAACTCGGCGCTCACCAGGCGAATTACCTCGGCAATGTCCTTCGCCTCGGCGCCGGGCGCGAACTTCTCGTCTTCGACGGCATCTCCGGCGAATGGCTCGCAACGATCATGAACGCCTCGAGGAAGGGGATGACGCTCAAGATCGGGCACAGGACCCGTGAGCCCGAGAACATGTGCGACGTCTGGCTCGCTTTTGCGCCGGTCAAGCGGGCGCAGACCGACTGGCTCGTCGAGAAAGCGACCGAGCTCGGCGCTGCCCGGCTGACCCCGGTGATGACGCAGCGGACCATCGCCGGGAGGGTGCGTATCGACCGCCTGGAGAGCATTGCCATCGAGGCTGCCGAGCAATGCGGTCGAACCCGGCTCCCCGAGATCGAGGAACCGTTGGGCCTCAAGCAGCTG
>DASZYL010000137.1:0-16130 GCA_035545385.1 Sphingomicrobium sp.
GAGATACTCTTTCTTCGCCTTGGGCAATTTGGTCGCGATATCGAGCGCGGCCTTGGTCTGGCCGATGCCGGAGATGTCGTCGCGCTCGCCCTCGATCGCGAGGAGCGCGGTATCGCGGATCGCCGAGGGATCGACCCTTCGCCCGCGATGCTCCATCTTCCCGTCGGGCAGCAGGTGGCGCTGGAACACGACGTCGACCGTCTGGAGATAGAATTCCGCGGTCATGTCGCAGACGGAGCGATATTCGTCGTAGAACTTCTGGGTCGCAGCCGCGCCCTCGTCGTCGCCGACGACGAGATGCTTGAACATCTCCCAATGGCTGATGAGGTGTGAACCAAGGTTCATCGTCATGAACCCCGCGAGCTGAAGGAACCCCGGGTACACCTTCCGGCCCGAACCCGGATAGATCATCGGGACGGTTGCGATCACATTGTTCTCGAACCATCCGAACGGACGCTGGGTCGCCAGCGTGTTGACCGCCGTCGGGGCCTCGCGCGTATCGATTGGACCACCCATCATCGTGAGGCTTTTCGGGCGCCACGGGTTCTTGTCGGCGTTCATGAGAGCCGTCGCGGCAAAAGCCGGAACGGCAGGCTGGCAAACGGCAAGAAGGTGCGGCCGCTCGCCCGTCCTCTTGCCGATATGCTCGAGGAACTCCACCAGGTAATCGACATAATCGTCGAGGTCGAAGCTCCCGGCCGAGAGCGGAACGAGCTTCGCGTCGGCCCAGTCGGTGATATAGACATCGAAGCTCGGAAGCAGACGCTGCACCGTGCCGCGAAGAAGCGTCGCATAGTGGCCGGACATCGGAGCGACGACGAGAAGGTGCGGTCCCTCCTCATGGCCCTCGCGCGAAAAGTGCTTGAGGTCGCCGAACGGCTTTCTCACGAGCACCTGTTCGTCGACGCGCACTTCCTTTCGGCCGACCTTGACGCTGTGAATCCCGAACTCCGGCTTTCCGCGCGGGGCGGCGGCATGGGCGAAGACCTCGAGGCTCGCCGCGACCATCGGGCTCATCGCATTGTACCCGAGGGGATTGGCGGGGTTGTTCAGCCATCCGGCGCCAAGACCTGCAAGCTTGCTCGCACCTGCGAGAAGCGAACGCTGCACTTCATAGGCGTCGTAGAGCATCGAACCTCAATTCTTTCTCCATGGGACCGTGATGTGGCAACCAATGTAACCGCTTGCAAGGACGATTGTTGCGGCGCAGCAAGGATGTGGGGATAAGTCACTCGCTGCCGCAACAAGCAATTTGAGCCGTCGGGGCCCCGCTGTTAGGTTGAATTCATGGCGATCCCGACCGCGAACCGCCCCAAGGGGCGCTCCGTCCGCAATCTTCGAATGGTTTGGCAATTCGCCACCCGTTATCCCGGGCGCATCGCCCTTGCAGGCCTCGCCCTGCTGGTTGCGGCGGGTGCAGCGACCTCCATTCCCTATGGCCTGAAGCTCGTCATCGACAAGGGCTTTGCGCCCGGTGCCGGAAGCCCGTCCCATATCTCGGGATGGTTCGAGGGCCTTCTTGCCGTCGTCGCGGTGATGGCGATCGCGACCGCCTTTCGATATTATTTCGTCTCCTGGATGGGCGAGCGCACCGTCGCCGACATCCGGCTCGCGGTCCACCGCAACCTCCTCAGACTATCTCCGGCCTTCTTCGAGGAGAACCGCCCCGCGGAGATTACCTCGAGGCTGACGGTCGACACGACGATCATCGAGCAAGTGGTCGGGACCACCATCTCGGTCGCCCTTCGAAACACCATCATGGCGCTCGCATGCGTCGTGATCATGTTCGCGCTCGCTCCAAAGCTTGCCGGCCTGATGCTGATCGGAGTGCCCATCGTCATGGGCCCGATCATCCTTCTCGCGCGCCGGGTCCGGGCGATCTCGGTTCGAAGCCAGGACCGGATCGCCGACGTTGGAACAATCACGAGCGAAGTCCTGGGAGCGATGAAGATCGTCCAGGCGTTCAATCAGCAGGGCCGCGAATCCCAGCGTTTCGCGGAGGCAGTCCAGCGTGTCTTCACGACCGCTCGGCGGCGCATCCTCGTGCGCGCGGCGATGACCGCGATCGCGATCCTCCTCATGTTCAGCGCGATCGTGTTCGTCATCTGGCAGGGAGCAATCGACGTGTCCGCCGGACGGATGACGGGAGGAACGATCGCGGCCTTCGTTCTCTACGGCGGACTTCTGGCCGGCGCCCTTGGCAATCTCTCCGAAGTCTACGGCGATCTCCTTCGCGCCTCGGGCGCATCCGAGCGCTTGTCGGAGCTCTTGAATGCAACGCCCGAGATCCGCGCCCCGGCCCAGCCCGCGGTGCTTCCCGATCCTCCGAGCGGAGCGCTCGAGTTCGAAAGCGTGACGTTCCATTATCCGACGCGGCCCGAGGTCTCGGCGCTCGAAGGGTTCAGCCTCAAAGTTCGCCCCCGCGAGCGCCTCGCGCTCGTCGGGCCGTCAGGTGCCGGCAAGACCACGATCTTCCAGCTCGCCGAGCGCTTCTACGATCCGCAGCAGGGACGAATATTGCTCGACGGCGTCGATCTTCGTGACGCCGACCCCGCCGACGTTCGCGAGCGGATCGCAATGGTCCCGCAAGAGACGGTGATCTTTGCTGCCTCCGCGCGCGACAATCTGCGCTACGGAAATTGGGATGCCAGCGAAGACCAGCTCTGGCAGGCGGCGCGCGATGCGCATGCCGAAGAGTTCCTGCGCGCTCTTCCCGAGGGATTGGATACCTTCATGGGCGAAGGGGGCGCGCGCCTGTCGGGAGGACAGCGCCAGCGCATCGCCATCGCCCGCGCATTGCTTCGCGATGCGCCCCTTCTTCTACTCGATGAGGCAACCTCCGCGCTCGATGCGGAAAGCGAGCGCCTCGTCCAGGACGCGCTCGACCGGCTGATGGCCGATCGAACGACGATTGTCATTGCGCATCGTCTGGCGACCGTGCGGGCCGCCGACCGGATCGTCGTCATGGACCAGGGAAAGATCGTTGAGGAAGGGACGCACACGAGCCTCAGCGCGCGCGGGGGACTTTACGCGCGCCTTGCCCGACTCCAGTTCGAGGATCGCGCGGCCTAGGTTTTCCCGCCCGTTCCACCGCCGCTCGAGCCACCGCCAGCACGTGAGCGTGAGCTCGTGGTCGAGCGCCGGGTCGTGGACTTGCGCTTTGCAGTGCTTCGAGGCTTTGCCGCGCTGGTTCGCGACGTCTTTGCGGCACCGCCGCTCGCGCTTTTCGCTGCCGAACGTTTGGCGGGAGACTTTCGAGTCGCCGACGATTTGCTTGCGCCCGAGCTCGCCGATTTCGCACGGCTGGCAGTCGCTCGCTTTGCAGCCGAGCTCCCGGCCGGCTTTCGCTTCGCGGGCGATTTGCGGGCCGGCTTCGAAGCGGCGCTCGACCCGCCCGATGACGCGCTTGTGGATCCTTCCATCGACCATTTTCCGGACATCACGCGCTGCGCTGCATCGGCGACGGCCTCGGCGATGATCGAGCCAAGCTTCGTCGCACTGGAAACGACGTTGCTCGCCGCCTGCGATGCGGTGTCGGCGGCATCGAGCCCGGCATCGCGGATCTTCTTGCGGGCGGCCGGACTGGCACTGATCGCGGCTGCCGCCGCTGCCAGCCCCGCAGCAAGCATTTCCTTGCTCATCGCGGCCTTCGCGAGCTTGTCCATGGTCGCCTTGTTCGAGGCCGAACGCGATGAGGAACTGGTGGAACGCGTGCTCGATGCAGTGGATCGGGACGAACCTTTACGTGCGGATTTCGCCATCTCTTATCTCCCTCCGTTGGGGGCAAGACACTTTAATGCCGTTCCGGTTCCCGAATGAAGTGGGAACTGTACGTAGTCCGGACATTCGAACCTTTCCTTCGCGCGCAACATCTCCGCGCCAAGGAGAGATATGTTAAAGGGCACCGCTGCCTTTCGCAGCGATGCCCTTCGACATGGTCAGCGGCCGAAGGTGTGGCCGTTCGTCAGCACTTAGGGCCTACGAACACCCCTCTCCGACCTCCCTGCTGAACCATGAGACATCGGATCACCTCCTTTCGCTGCGTTGAAGCCAGGACCGAAGATGAGTCTTTGTTGGGTTCAGCGCAAGACTTGTAATGATGTAAAAATTCGGCAAACTTCTTCGCTTCGCGCGGACCGGCACGGCTTTTCAGACGCGGCAATCCTCGATCACTCGCCCAACTTCGCCCCATGGCGGAACGACGAGCGCTGCAAGACCCGAAGAACTAAAACCGATACGCCCGCGACTCGAGGCGATCGCATCGAGCGTCGGGTCATAGGCCTGGAGATCGGCGCTCACCCGGCCTGACGCCTGGTCAAAGGTCGCGGGCAGGCTCTTCTTGACGGAACTCGTCCAGATCCAGAGCGATGGAGCCGCGGTAGGCGAGGCCTTCATGAGCGAGACACGGCGCGTCGAGCGCGTGCACCTTATCGTCAGCTGCGGCTGCCCGCTCGAATTTGAAAAGGTCGCTTCGCTTCCATCCGCGGACGCCGAATAGGCCCACTCGCCCTGGATGGGATTGGCATATTCAAGGTTCGACTGAACGGGAGCGCCTGCAACGTTGGGAGTCGCATCGACGATCAGCGCAAGCGCCGCGGCAAACAGCAATGGCATGATCGTCAGCGGCTCAGTCGGTCGACTTTGGCCTGGAGCGCGGCAAGCTCGGCCTTGAGCTGCTCGACCTCGCTATTGCTCGGTTTCGCCTCGGGCTTGGACTTGCCGCTGAACGCCTGCGCAGCATCTTCGAACATGGCCATGTTGCGCTTGGCAAGATCGGCGAACATGTTTCCGCTGAAGGCGTTCTTCACTGCGCTCTGGTTGCGCTGGAACGCCTCCATTGCGGCCTCGAGATATGACGGGACGAAATTCTGCATCGAGTTTCCATAGAGCCCGATGAGCTGCTTGAGGAAGTTCAGCGGAAGCATGGTTGCGCCGCGTGCTTCTTCATCCACGATGATCTGAGTGAGCACCTGGCGAGTGATGTCCTCGCCGGTCTTTGCATCGACCACTTCGAACTCGCGCCCTTCGCGCACCATTTGAGCCAGCCGGTCGAGAGTGATGTAGGTCGAGCTCTCGGTGTCGTAGAGACGCCGGTTCGCATATTTCTTGATCGTCACCTTGCCGGTGGACTTGGCCATCATTCACTCCCACACTCGTGGGAAATGCCACTACTACCGGAGCATAGTGCGCCGCAACATGAACGCGCACCGCGCCCGCTTCCGCTCTTTCTCGAATTGGTACGAGAAGTGTCGGAGCGCGACCCCGAACTCGCGCGATCGGCGCTCTCGGGACTGCGTGCGTACGAAAAGGCGCCCCGGCCGCGGCCTTCGCCCTCAAAGCCCGAGATCGCGCGGGTTCAAGGCGCGATGCTGCACGATCAGGGCGGGAGCGGCCCGATTGCCGTCATCGTGCCTTCGCTCATCAATCCCCCGCGCATTCTCGACCTCGATGAAGAGGTGTCGCTGACGGCTGCGGTTGCACGCATGGGTCGGCGCGTATTGCTGCTCGACTGGGGGAAGGCCGACGAGCGATCTTCGCTTTCCGTTGCAGGTCATATCGAGGAATTACTCGTCCCGTTGCTGCGCAGCATCGGCGAACCTGCAGCACTGATCGGCTACTGCCTCGGAGGCACGATGGCGATTGCTGCCGAAAGGCACTCCAATGTCGAACGTGTCGTCACCATTGCCTCGCCCTGGCACTTCGACCGCTATCCCGAGACATCGCGTCGTGCGCTCGCCGGCATCTGGCGAAGCTCGAAAGACGCTGCACGGCAACTCGGCGCCCTTCCGATGGAGGTTCTCCAGGCCGCCTTCTGGTCGATCGATCCCGAAAGAACGGTCAGGAAGTTCGCCGATTTCGGTCGCCTCGATCCCAAGAGCCCGCAAGCGCGTCGTTTCGTGGTGCTCGAGGAATGGGCAAATTCAGGCGAATCCCTCCCCTACCCCGCAGCCAAGGAGCTCATCGAGGGATTGTTCGGCGAAGATCTTCCTGGCGCCCGCTTATGGAGAGTGGGCGGCAAGTCAGCCACCGACGAGCTCTCGGTTCCTTCGCTCCACCTCGTCGCCGAGCACGACCGGATCGCTCCGGCGTCGACGGCTCCCGCAGGGAAACGGGTCGTAATCCCGTCCGGGCACGTCGGGATGATCGTTGGCTCATCGCGCAAGCAGCTCCACGAGGCACTGGACGCCTTCCTTGGAGAATAGTCCGGTGAAGCGCTGCGCCTGGGTGAACCCCACGGACCCCTTGATGGTCGACTATCATGACCGCGAGTGGGGCGTTGCGGTTCATGACGACCGCAAGCATTTCGAGTTCCTGGTCCTCGAAGGAGCCCAGGCCGGGCTCAGCTGGTCGACCATATTGAAGCGGCGAGAAGGCTACAGGCGGGCATTTTCAGATTTCGATCCTTTAGAAGTGGCTCGCTATTCCGAGCGGCGGATCGAGGAGCTGATGCTCGATGCGTCAATCATCCGGAACCGGCAGAAGATCGAGGCGACGGTTCGCAACGCCCGGGCCTTTCTTGACGTCCAGGAAGAATTCGGAAGCTTCGATTCCTATTGCTGGCGCTTCGTCGACGGCAAGCCGGTCGTGAATCACCGCAGATCGCCGCAGGAGGTCCCGGCGACCTCTCCTCAATCGGACGCCTTCAGCAAGGACCTCAAGAGCCGAGGCTTCGGATTTGTCGGCTCGACCATCATCTACGCGCACATGCAGGCGGTCGGCATGGTCAATGATCATTTGGTCGACTGCTTCCGCTACCTGGAAGTCGGCGCTGCCGGTCATTCGGGCAAAGCGTAGAGCTGGTTCGCCTCGCGGTTCGCCCGTTCGGGCGGGGTATCGATGCTGAGGCACACCGAAGGCGTGAACTTCCCGTCCTTCCAGGCGAGCCGCATGGTCTGGCGAGCCCGGCTCATGTCCGCTTGCCAGCCATAGTCTCTCGCTTGGGAAAGCGTCTGTCCGACATTGATCTTCGCGAGGTAATTGAGGGTCGAGGCCTCCTGCAGTGCCAAGCGGACCTGCGTTCGGTCGCTCGTCGACAGGGCGTCAGGTCCGCTCTGAAGCATCCGCAGGGTCGACCAGGCCTGCATTTCCCGCAGCTGGACATCCCGGAAATTGCGCAGTGCGCCAACGATGAGCCCCAATCGATATTGTTCCTCGCTCGACAGAAGAGCGAGCCGGCCCGCCGACTGCGCAGCGTCAAACCGAGCCGTGCTGATTGCGAACCAGGTGGCCTGCGAGACCCAGCGCGGCCTTATGAAACTGCCGGTCCTCGCCCAGCCGTCAACGATATCGCGCAACTCCTTGAGCCGCCTGTCGATGCAGGGTTGGGCCGCTCTACGCAGCTCCAGTATGGCAAGCGTCTCCTTGATTTCGTTGGTGAGCGCAGCGCGCGTTTCCGCCGCCTCGTGGCGCTCGTTGACGGTTTCAGCCGCCTGCTGAGCAGCGAGTGCGAGGAGGACGCCCACCGTGACGATCACGAGTTCCCACGCTACGGCATTCCACCCTTGCGGCGGTTTGACTTTGAGCGGTCTGAACATCGGCTCGTCCCCTCGCGAAGAACGTAGCTTTTCGGCGACGGAAGTCGAGCGAGCGCCGCCCGGCCTATGAGACCACCGGCGATCCTGGACGGCAGGTCGGGCGGGAACCAACTGACATTAGCTATTGGCCGTTCACGCGCCCTGACGCACGGATCCCCTACTGGGCACAAGCGCTCCATCACCCTCCGCCGAGAGCTTCTTCATTGCCCATTCTATGAGGTGATCGTATTTTGGATGACCTTGCAGGTCCTGGAAATCCGGATCGGCAACGAATGCCTTCAGCGCCGAACTGCTGAAATGAGGAACCAGTTGTTCGAGCTGATCGAGTGCGCTCTCGGGATCTCCCAACTCTCGGACTTCGATGCAGGCGAAATTGTACCTCATCAAGATGTTGTCGGGATTGATTAGCGATCCTCTCTCAATCCATTCCTTTGCACGTTCGCGTTCACCCAACACCACCAATGATTGAACGATCGCGGCCAGAGCAGCGCCATTGGTCGGGTCGGTGGATATGACTTCCTCGGCATGGGGAAGCGCCATTCTAGCGGCGCGATCCACTCCGCCGCGGTCGCCTACCGCGTCATATGCGGAGCCTAACATGGTCCAGGAATGGTAGTCCGTCCCGTCGATGAGAACGGCCTTCTCGTAGTGCCGAATGGAATCGGCGAACCGCCGCTGAAAATAATAAATCCGGGCGGCCTCGCGATTCACCTCCCACGAATCAGGCCCCAGTTCGAGTGCCTTCGCCAGCTCCCCATCGACCTTCTCGAACTCTCCGCTCTCGTAGTGGTGGCGCGCGCGGACGCAGTAAGCCTCAGCTATGGTCGGATCCAAGTCGAGCGCCTTGTCGGCAGCGGCCGCTCCGTCGTCGTCAGTCGCACTGAAAGTGAAGTGAAGGATGCACTGGATAATCGCCTTGAGGCCCCAAACTCGAGCATAAGCGGGATCGACCTGCAATGTGCGATCACAAATACGATTGACGAGTTCGAGCTGGCGCACATCGCCCCAATTCCCGGTGATCCAATACTGCCTTGCCATGAGGTAAAGGTTGTAAGCCTCGACGTTGCTCGTTCCCCTCTGTTCAATGGCTTTGCGCTCTTCCGGCAGCAGCTTGAGCTTCAGGGCATCCACAATCGAATGGCTGATCTCGTCCTGGATGGCGAAAATGTCCGTCAGGTCGCGATCATAACGTTCTGCCCAGACATGGCCTCCGCTACGACCATCGATGAGCTGGGCAGTTATTCGGACCCTGTCCCGTGCCTTCCGCACGCTTCCTTCGAGGATGTGACTAACTGCGAGCTGATTGGCGATTTCGCAAACGTCCATCGCTCGACCCTTGAACTGAAACGCCGTGTTTCGAGCAATCACCTCCAGTGCTGAAATCCTTGATAGATCAGTTGTGATGTCCTCCGTGATTCCGTCACTGAAATATTCCTGCTCGGGGTCTCCGCTCATATTGGTGAACGGGAGAATGCAGACGGACGGCCTGTGTCGTTGGGGTCTATCGGGCCCCTTGCTGACGCTGGAGCTCGCCAAGGCCTGGAGACTTCCTAAGAGTTTCGTCCAGCCTTCCGCCGATGCCGGCTCATCGCCAGTCAAGTTGGCGCAATGGATCTGGTTGAACGGAAGAGGTGGAATCGTGCCGTCGAGGCTCGCCTGGATCAACGTCCCGCGATTGCGAGCCGCGTCCGCCTCGGCTCTGACCCACTGCGACTTGACCGAGTTGGCGGACCACAGAACAACGACTGCATCCGCCGAGTCCAGCCGCTCCTCGATGACTTCAGCGTACGCGCGGTGCGCCGGAAGCTGGTCATCCCACCAGACCTCATAGCCGCTCGCGCGCAAGGCGCCTATCGTGCGCTCGGCTTGCGGCTCGTCTGGCCGCGCGTAGGAGACGAACACCGCCATCGAAGCCCCCGAAGCCCTCCGATATCAGTAGTCCAGGGCTAAGTCATCGCTCCGCGCATGTGCGCGCCGTGACGATGGCGCGAATCTCGGGGGCTTACGCCATCGTCGGAAGCTGGTTGCTCCAGCCTACCATGATGGCTCGAGGGTTCGCTGTCCGGTCTGCTGGACTAAGCTGTGCTTACGTCCGCAATCCAGACATTACGCCAGTACTGCTTACGATTGCAGTGCCCAGGGTCGAACGGGCTGGATGGTTTACGAAAACGCGGCTTCTTTTGAATGGCGCACCCGACAGGATTCGAACCTGTGGCCTTTGCCTTCGGAGGGCAACGCTCTATCCAGCTGAGCTACGGGTGCGTGGAGAGCGGACTTAGCGACGGCGCTGGCGCGCGACAACCTCAATACTGTTCGCCGCCGTGTACAGACATTGA
This sequence comes from Sphingomicrobium sp., assembly GCA_035545385.1. Taxonomy (GTDB): domain Bacteria; phylum Pseudomonadota; class Alphaproteobacteria; order Sphingomonadales; family Sphingomonadaceae; genus Sphingomicrobium. The sequence continues at coordinate 9,872 of DASZYL010000137.1, forward strand.
TTCCCGATCTTGTCTTGCAATCTCACCGCGGGCCACCGTCGCGCCAGACCGCTCGCCTCAATATTGACCGAAGCGTCCTTTCACGCTGTCGAGCAACTTGGCGCTGTTGTATCCGACACCGTCCTTGAAGACGGTCGTGACATTCTCGACAGCGTTGATGTCGGCTGCGGGATTGCCCTCGACGATGACGAGGTCAGCGTTCTTCCCTGGGGCGATCAATCCGATCCGATCGTCGAGCCCCAGGAAAATCGCCCCGTTGAGGGTCGCAATCCTGATTGCTTCGAGAGGCGAGAAGCCCGCCTCGACGAGAAGCTCCATCTCCCGCTGGTCGCCGAAGCCAGGAATGACCCCGCCGTTTCCGGTCGGGTCCGGCCCCGCGATCAGGAGTCCGCCGGCAGCCACGAACTCTCGCTCGAGGGCGAGATCATTCATGTAGGCAAGTCTTTGGGCTTCCCCTCGGGGAGTTCCGGCGCGGCTCGCAGTGAGGTTGCGGAGGTAAAGGTAGGATTCCTTCGCCTGCGGAGTCAGCACGGCCATCTGGCGCGCCTGTAGCGGCGCGTGGAGCGGGACGCTCTGTTCGAAGACCGGAAGGGTCGAAGTGATCGCGACATGATGGTCGACGAGGAGCTTGACCAGCGCTTTGGCGGCGGGACTTCCAGGTGTCATCGCCCGGATCGTCGGATCGCCCGCGCTCTCCGGGCATTTATCCGGCTCTTTTTTGGGATCGAGCTCGGTGTTGACGAAGAAGCCGTGCTCGAGATTGTCGATCCCGAGTTCGACCGCCTCGGGATAGGTCACCGAGCATAAATGGCCCGTGAGCTTGAGGTGGTGGCGGTGCGCCTCGTCGATCGCCGCTTTGAGCTCCGCGCGCGTGATGTTCATATAGGCCTTGAAGGAATTCACGCCCTGGTCGGCCCAGTAAGCCACCGTCCTTCGGGCATCTTCGGGGGACGACAGCTGATGGTTCTGGATGAAGAAGGCGCCCGCGCCCTCAAGATACGGCCCGGTGACGTCGAGGTGAGGTCCGACGAGGTGGCCGGCATCGATCTCTCGCTTCAGGCTGAGGTCGGTATAAGGTTCGACGCTTCCTGTGGTTCGCATCGTCGTGACGCCGTTCGCAAGGTAGAGCCTGGGCGCACTGAACGTCATTTGTGGAACGATGATCGGCTGCTCGAAATGGCCGGACGCATCGATGTTGGGTCGCTGCAGGTAGAAAAGATGATTGTGCATCCCGACGATGCCCGGAAAGGCGGTCTTTCCGCTCGCATCGATCACCCGATAATCCGCCGGCACGGAAGAGCCCGGGGGCTCGATCGCAGCGATCTTCGGACCGTCGATGAGAAGCGTCCGGTCCTCCATCGCCGCGGCTCCCTCGCCGTCGATGATCCTCAGGTGGGTGAGCGCGATCCGCCCTGCCGGGACGTCGACGAACCGACTGACGTCGGGAGCAAGTTGGGGAGGCGGAGCAAGCACCGGCGCCGCAGCCGCGGGAGATCCGATGATCGACAATGCGCCGATCGCGAGGACAAACTTCATCTGGCAGCCACCTCCTCTTCGAGAATGGCTAGCACCAAAGCCTTTCGCTCAGGAACCCGGTTCGCCCGATCTCGACCGGAGGCGCTCGATATCCTCTTCCGCTTCGCGCGCCATCTCCTCGAGAACCTCGATCGCGCGCCGATCCGTCATCATCGAAGAAAGACGCCTGAATCGTTGGATCCGCGAGCGAATGTTCGCGATGACGTCCTCGTTCATGCCGGCAAGAATTAACGGAGGTTCGATCAGTTCCAGCCGTTTCTTCGATCTTGGGAAAGTCGAAAGCGTGTCGAAGAAGTAACAGGCACGACGAATAGCTTTTACTTAAGTGATTCAACCGGGTCGAAAATTCATGCGAGATTGTGGATAACTCGCTGTTAGCGACTCGTGCAGGGCGAGTCGCGAGAAAGCGACTCGGGGGCCGGGGGTCATGACGAGCGACCTCAGTTATTATCGGCGGCGAGCCTCGGAAGAGCGAACCGCCGCGCTCAATAGCCGAGACCCGCGCGTACGCCGCGTCCATAGCGAAATGGCCGAGGCCTATGAGGAGCGAGTCCGCGGCATGGCGGCGCATCACGAGACACTCTACGTCCCGCTCGTCGAATTGACCTGAAGCGTTACGCGATCGACCTCGCCGCGTCCGCGAAAAGGAGCGCGAGGGCCGGCGAACCTGTCAGAAGCGGTCACTGCCGCAACTTGCGCGAAAGAGCGTCCCTATTCGCTCGTGCGTTTTCGAAGCTCGTCGAGCTTTTCCGGTCCGAAAATCGTGCCGTCGCTTCGGTAGACTTCGATTTCGGGATCGCGGTCATCGAAGAACTCGATTTCCCATCGCTCGTCGGGAAGTGCGACTTCCACCATGACTGCTCCCTCCCGCACCGAGGTCAGTCGGTAGTAGGTCCGCGTGTCGTCGAGCTCGCGGAGAAACTCGTGGACGCTTTGTGCAGCCATTTCGCCCATTTACCGCCCGCGACTGACCCTCCGCAATGGGGCCCTCTTGATCGGCTCCAACCAGGCGTGGTCAGCCTTGAGAATCGCGAACGTTGATGCCGAACAGTCGCACTCCGCTTTCGGTCCTCGGCCGGTGGCTGCTATTGGGTCCATAGCTAAGGTACGTTCCCGCGCCGTAACGGCGGTTGCCCTCTATGATCTCGCCGCTGACAACCCACAGCTGCTCGCCCGTTGCCCCGTGCACGTCCTCGAATGGCCATTGTGAGCCAGGCTCCATGTCGACGATCCACGCCCGGATGCCGGCGCTCGCAGGGAGATCGCGGCGGGTGCAGCCCGGTCCGATTTCGACCGGTTCGACGTCTTCGGGCCTGAGCGCGCTTGGAAATGTCATTTGCATGCGCGCCTTGCTAGGGCGCGCCGCCGGCGAACGACAATCAAACCAGACCGCTCGGCGATAAGCGGGATTTATCGAAGCGGGAGGAGTGGCATGGATCGAATAACTGGAGGGTGCCTGTGCGGTGATGTCCGGATCTCGGCCGAAACTCCCCCTTATCGCATCGGCATCTGCCATTGCCTCGATTGCCGCAAGCATCACGGCGCCCTCTTCCACGCCTCCGCCATCTTCCCCGAGGGTTCGGTGACGATCGAGGGCGAGACCCGGGAATTTTCGGGGCGCCACTTCTGCCCACGCTGCGGCTCGTCGGTCTTTGGTAGAAGTGGCGATGAAATCGAGATCAACCTCGGATCGCTCGATTCCATCAACCAGTTCGTCCCGACTTACGAACTCTGGACCATCCGCCGCGAATCCTGGCTGCCCCAGTTCCCGGGCATGAAGACGTACGAGCGCGACAGGGACGAGGCCAAGCGCAGCGAGGATTAGGCCCACACGGTGCGGACGCGGGAACCGCCCGCGGGAGCCTGCCGTTGAGCCGCCGCATGGACCAGCAGGTGAAAGACCAGCCCAAGGCTCCGCTTATCCAGCCGCCTCCCGAAGCCGAAGCCTTCTATTCGGAAGCGCTGCAGCTCATGGCGAAGTCCAAGATCCCGTTCCTCGTTTCGGGCACGTACGCGCTTGCGAGCTACACGGGCATCGACCGGCCGACCAAGGACGTCGACGTCTTCGCCAAGGCGGGGGATGCCTTGAAGCTGCTGTCCTATTTCAGGGACCATGGTTTTGGAGTGGAGACCGTCGACGAGCGCTGGCTCAACCGGATCACGCGCGGGAAGCTTTTCGTCGACGTGATCACCAACATGCCGACCGTCACGACCCATGTGACCGACGACTGGTTCGTCGATGCACCGCAAGCGCAGCTCTTCGGAGCCAAGGTGAGGCTGGTCCCGCCAACGCAATTCATCTGGTCCAAGATCTTCGTCCAGGATCATCATCGCTACGACGCCGCGGACGTCGCTCACATGATCCTCAAGTGCCACGACAGGATCGACTGGAAGATGCTCCTTTCGCACATGGAGCTCTACTGGGAGGTGCTGTTGATGGCGCTTCTCAACTTCCGCTTCGTCTATCCGAGCGAACGCCATCTCGTCCCGCGCTGGCTGATGGAGGAGCTCCTCGAGCGCCTCGGCGACCAGATGATGGTGAAACCCCCCGGCAAGAAGGTCTGCCGCGGCCGGATCTTCTCGCCTCGGGACTATTCGATCGACGTCGAGCAATGGGGCTTCTCGGAAGCGGTCGGAAACCTCGAAGAGCAATATGCCCACGACTGACGGCAAAGTTCGGGTAGCAGCGATCGGCGACCTCCACGTGATGGAGGACAGCGTCGCGCCCTATCGCGAGCTCTTCTCGGAGATCGCAGGCTCGGCCGATGTCCTGGTGCTGTGCGGCGACCTTACCAATTTCGGAAAGACCAGCGAGGCCGAGATCCTCGCCGAGGACATTCGCGCATGCTCGATCCCGGTGCTCGGAGTCCTCGGCAACCATGATTATGAATGCGGCCAGCCGGAGGTCGTCTGCTCGATCCTTCGCGAGGCGGGGATGATCCTTCTCGACGAACAGGCCCACGAAATCGAGGGCGTCGGCTTTGCAGGAGTGAAGGGCTTCCTTGGAGGCTTCGGCCGCGGCGAGCTCGCACCCTTTGGAGAGCCCATCGTCAAGGCGTTCGTCGACGAGGTGCTGAATGAATCCCGCAAACTTGAAAACCAGCTGCGCTCGCTCCGGACCGATCGAAGCGTCGCGGTTCTCCATTATTCGCCGATCGAGGGAACGATCGAGGGCGAACCGCCGGCGATCTTCCAATATCTCGGATCGCAGCGGCTGTGCGAGCCGATCGACCGGTTCGACCACGTAAGGGCTGTCGTCCACGGCCACGCCCATCACGGGACCTACGAAGGGCGCACTCCCATGGGAAAGCCCGTCTACAATGTCGCCCAGTTCGTCCTGAAGCCCCTCTTTGGAAAGCAATATACTGTCCTCGAGATCTAAGCTCCAAAGCTTTCCAAAGCTGGCTGTTCCCCGAGGGTCCTGCGCCGGCACGGGCGTTTCGAGAAGAAGGACTTCTCGCTCCAGCAACGCCCCGCTCGGCCACCCACGCTAGGTGGCGTTGGGGCTCACGGCTTCCGGCGCGATCCTCGCCGCCAAGAGCCGTCTCACGGCCTCGACAAGCCGGTCGGGATCGAAAGGCTTGGGGATGAACAGATCGGCCTCGTGCTGTCGTCGTTCGAGGTGGGAAGAGAGCAACGCGACCGGCAGGCCCGGCCACGAGTTCTTGACGATGCCGGCGAGCTGCACTCCGTCCATCTGACCAGGCATCCGAATATCGGTAATGACCAGGTCGAGCGGGCGGCCGGTGTTCAGAAGCGCCAGGGCTTCCGAAGCATCGACAGCTTCCAGAACGTCAAAGCCGGCATCCTGAAGGATCTCGGCGGTAATGAGGCTCACAAGCGGATCATCCTCAACGAGGAGGATGACAGCCTTGCGGGTTTCTTCGGGCCCGGCGCCCAAAAACCTAAGCCGACGGACGCTTGAGCCGCGGCTCGTTGTCTTGTCCCGATGCCTCGATCGAAGCTTCAGCCTGCATCAGGAGCCTGTTGCAATCGTATATCGCGCGGTTGAGCAGGCGGATCACTTCCCTGAGCCTTTCTATCTCGGTTTTCCCATCGTCTTTCGCGGCCATGCAAGGTCCCCGCAGCTCGGGCTGACGTGCGCCCACGTGCCTCCTGAAGGCCCGCCCAACAGGGGCTGGGCGGGCCTTCTCGACTCCCGATACGGGGCAACGTCCCGAAAGCCGGCGACCAGCGCTGGACTGGTCGGGCGGGCCTATATCGCTGGTGATTTTGGCGGACCAGCGCGATGAGGCCTGAGAATGCGACTGGCGGGAAATCGCGCCACATCGGCGCGTTTTTCGCTGTAGTCGCGTTCTTTAAGTCCTTCCATTGGGTCCTCGTGCAGTCCGGTCATCACTCGCCACCCGGCAAGTCATGGATTGAGCTCTCAGATAGCGAGCTCGAGGCTGCGGCCATGCTTCTCGAGAAGTTCTCGGCATCGATGCTGGAGCGCTTCTTGTCGCGAGACTTCGTAGCGGCACCTCGCTTCAGGGCAGACCTCGAATCGTCGAGCTCGCCGCGCGCGTGAGGCGGCATCGCCTGCGCAGGCGGGAGCTGTTCCCCCAGCCGATCTTCGGCGAACCTCCTTGGGAGATGCTGATCGCCCTCTACCTCGACTTTCCGGAGGGAACGACCGTCGCGACGCTTTCCTCGAGGATCGGACTGGCAGGAACGACGGTTCGAAGGTGGCTCGGATACCTCAAGGATCATCACCTGGTGA
>DASZYL010000138.1:0-3311 GCA_035545385.1 Sphingomicrobium sp.
GTCCTTCCTGATCACGAGCTTCAGCGCGGACCATATGTCGTCGACCGAACAGACCTTCACGTCGACGAGATGCATCGGAATCGCAATCTCGCGGACGACGTCCTCGGTGATGTCGCTAGAACTCCGGGGTGAGCTCGCTTCCCATGAGCCTTGGGAAGAAGCCCTCGTGGGCGGCGCGAAGCTCGCCGAGGCGGGCGCTGAAACCGGGTCCCTCGACCGCCTCGCCGCCCGTTTCTCCGATCCGCGCCGAATAGATGCTCGCTGCGCTGGCGCGCGCTGTGACGGCGTCGGGATCGCTCGTGGTCACGAGCACGCGGCCCTGGTCCTCGCCGAACATCACCGCCGCGGGATTGGCGGCTGTGGGGAGGGTGAGGCGCGCTCCAATCGAGCCCGCGATCGCCATTTCCGCGATCGCGACAAGCGCTCCGCCATCGGAAATGTCGTGGACGGCCGAAACCAGCCGGGCAGCGATGAGCTGGCGAACCAGTTCCCCCAGTCGGCGCTCGACGAGGAGATCGACCGGCGGCGGTTCGCCTTCCCTGCGGCCATGGCAGACCTCGAGCCACAGCGACTGGCCGACATGACCCGTCGAATGGCCGAGAAGCAGCAGCGTCTCGCCTTCGCGCTTGAACGCGATCGAGGCCGACTTCTCCCAGTCGTCGAGAAGTCCCACTCCGCCGATCGCCGGCGTCGGAAGGATCGCGAGGCTGGTTCCGTCGTCGTTCCTCGTTTCATTGTAGAGCGAGACGTTCCCGCTCACGACGGGAAAATCGAGTGCCCGGCAGGCCTCGGCCATGCCTTCGACGCACCCGACGAACTGGCCCATGATCTCGGCACGCTGGGGATTTCCGAAATTGAGGCAGTTGGTGATCGCGAGCGGCCTTGCCCCGACCGCACAGAGGTTCCGGTAGGCCTCGGCCACCGCCTGCTTCCCGCCCTCCACGGGGTCGGCAAGGCAATAACGGGGCGTGACGTCGGTGGTGATCGCGAGCGCCTTCTTCGAGCCATGCACTCGAACGACCGCCGAATCGCCTCCTGGCCGCTGGACGGTGTCGGCGCCGACCGACTGGTCGTACTGCTCCCATACCCAGCGCCTGCTCGAAAGGTTCGGCGATCCGACGAGCTTCAGAAGGTCCGCCGCGATATCGGCGCTCTGGGGAACGTCGTTCAGCGCTTCGGGGGCCTTCGGGATCGAATAGGGTCGTTCGTAGCAGGGGGCTTCATCGGCAAGAGGGCCAAGCGGGATGTCGCACACGACCTCGCCGTTGAACTCGAGCACCATGTGGCCGGTGTCGGTCACTTCCCCGATCACCGAAAAGTCGAGCTCCCATTTCCTGAAGATCGCCTCGGCCTCGCCCTCGCGGCCGGGCTTCAGCACCATCAGCATCCGCTCCTGGCTCTCGCTCAGCATCATCTCGTAGGGCGTCATCCCTTCTTCCCGGCATGGCACCTTGTTCATGTCGAGCCGGATTCCGGCGCCGCCCTTGGACGCCATCTCGACCGACGAGCTTGTGAGCCCGGCCGCGCCCATGTCCTGGATCGCAACGATGGCGTCGGTCGCCATCAGCTCGAGACAGGCTTCGATCAGCAATTTCTCGGTGAAGGGATCGCCGACCTGGACCGTGGGCCGCTTTTCCTCGCTGTCCTCGTCGAAGTCGGCGCTCGCCATGGTCGCGCCATGGATCCCGTCGCGCCCGGTCTTCGAGCCGACGTAGACGATCGGATTGCCGACGCCGCTCGCCGCCGAATAGAAGATCTTGTCCGTCTTGGCCGTTCCGACCGTCATCGCGTTGACGAGGATGTTGCCATCATAGGCCGCGTCGAAATTGACCTCTCCGCCGACGGTCGGGACCCCCACGCAATTGCCATAGCCCCCGATGCCGGCGACGACGCCCGCGACGAGGTGCCGGGTCTTGGGATGGTCGGGCCGGCCGAAGCGAAGCGCATTCATGTTCGCCACCGGCCGCGCACCCATGGTGAAGACGTCGCGGAGGATTCCTCCAACGCCGGTCGCCGCTCCCTGGTAGGGCTCGATATAGGACGGGTGGTTGTGGCTCTCCATCTTGAAGATCGCCGCGTCACCGTCGCCGATATCGATGACCCCGGCATTCTCGCCCGGGCCCTGGATGACCCACGGCGCATTTGTCGGGAGCTTCTTGAGGTGCACTCGCGAGCTCTTGTAGCTGCAATGCTCCGACCACATGACCGAGAAGATTCCGAGCTCGACGAGGTTCGGTTCGCGGCCGAGCGCCTTCAAAATCCGGCCATATTCCTCGTCGCTGAGGCCATGCTCGGCGACCATCTGGGGCGTGATGCGCGGTGCTTCGATAACGTCCATGCGCGGCGCCTTAGCGTTGTCGGCTAACGGGGGCTAGGCCGCGACCGGCGGCCTTGGAGCGACTCCGCGAGCAGCAGTATCAGCGCACCGCCGGCGGGGGCTTCAGTCAAGGAGCAGCGCAATGACCAGGCCAATTCCAGAAGGATATCGGAGCGTGAACGTCATCCTCACGGTGGATGATGGTGCCAAGGCGATCGATTTCTACAAGAAAGCGTTCGGGGCCCGCGAGATCTCGCGCCTGCCGATGGGCGACAAGATCGGCCATGCCGAGCTCGAGATCGGCGACACGAGGATCATGCTCAACGACGAGTTTCCCGAGAATGGCAATCTTGGCCCCACCGCGCGCGGCGGAACGAGCGTCGGCTTCGTCATCTATACCGAGGACGTGGACAGCGCTTTCCGCAAGGCAATCGATGCCGGCGGCAAGGAGACGATGCCGGTCGAGAACCAGTTCTGGGGGGACCGGATGGGAACCCTGACCGACCCCTTCGGGCACAAGTGGAGCATCGCGACCCACGTCGAGGACGTCCGGCCGGAAGAGTTCGAGGAGCGCATGGCCCGCTCGCAGCGGGAGAGACAGGCCGAGACGGTCTAGCCGTCAGACGTCGTGGCGAAGGAATTTCTCGCCTGAGAAGATGAACGTCTGCGGGCGGCCATCGAGGATATTCGCGAAGGAAGCGCGCTCGGGCGACCAGCTCTCGTGGCCAACGCGCCATAGGTTGTCGCCCAGCCGCTCCAATGGCACCTCGGTACCGAACCACAGCCGCCCGCCGCGCTCGACCACCTGCGCGAGGCCGAGCCAGGGGCTGTCGTTCACGTAGCGGCCCGCGAGCCTGGCGAGCTCGGGGTCGGAAGCCGGAAGGCGCGCCGTGCTTCCGCTTCGAAGATAGGTTGAAGGTCCCCAGCTCGCGCTCGAGACGCTGCTTCCCTTGCGCTCGAAGAGCAAGCTGAAGTTCCGGAACGAGGGGTGCGT
>DASZYL010000139.1:0-12525 GCA_035545385.1 Sphingomicrobium sp.
CGTCGGGGAAGTCGTCGAGGACCCTGATCGGAACGCCGAGGGACTCAAGGCCCCAGAAGGTGAAGGCAATGTTCACGGCGACCTTGGGCCTTTGGACCTTTGCATTGCCGAAGGAGCCGTACTTGCGTGATGGCCAGCGAACCGCCGTCGTGATCATCGGATAGAGCCAGCGAACGAATTCGCGGCCGTCATTGGCATCCTTGACGTTGATGAGAAGGTAGCGCGCCTTGGGAAAGCCGAGCTTCCCGTACGCGGACAGGATATTGCCCTGGATGTCCGCGAGCTCGAGCGCTCCTGGTTTTCCAGGCTCGGGGACAACCTTGGTCATGAGCCGACCACTCCGGGCGACTGGGTCGGCTCGTCGCCTCGGGGACGATGCTGGGCGATGAATTTCTCGAACGCATCGCTCAGCGCCTCGGCTGGCGCTCCCTGGTTGGAAATGGCGAAATCGACGAAGGCGCGCTGGAGATAGAGCGCCTTGAGGATCGTCCTCAAGTCTGAATCCGGGGCCGTCGGGAAGGGCCTGTCGCCCCCTGAACGAATGGCGAAGCGGATGATGAGTATCGGGAGCGCAACGGCGATGATGATCGCAAGGAGCAGGGCGCCGAACCATCCGATCAGATGGTGGAGGCCGAACCAGGTGCCGGTTGCGGCGAGGATCCCGGCCCCGAGCGCTCCATAGCCGATGGCCTTCAAAGGCACCGTTTTGAACGGGGGAGGTTCGATCCAATAATCGTTGAAGGGCATCGTCGTCTCGATCTCGCAGCGCTTGATGTATCGGACGAAATCGCCGGCGGTCTTCACCTCGTCGAAATGGAAGCAATATTTGAAGATGTCGCGAAGCTCGATTTCCATCGTCGTCCACAGCCGGTCGAGATAGACGTCGGGTTCGGGGGCGCCCTCCCGGTTCGGATCGAATTCCGCCGCGAACAGGAGATAGGGCCTCGAGAGATGGTCGACGGCCTGCAGCTCGGCGGGATTGATCCCGCGCAGCGCCTCGACGAGCCCGTCACCATTGATGCGCCCGTTGTAGTTGACGTCCTCGATCACCGCGAACCGAACGAAATGATTGAGGTCGTTGCGAGCGAACGGGCTGATATCACGGGGCCTGTCGAGGACCAGATCCTCGCCGACGAGCCCTTCGCGCCCGCCGCCGGTCGTCGGCATCAGCGCGAGGAGCTTTCGAAGCCTGTTGCTCGGGCAGTCTATCGATCCATCGGGAGCGATCTCGTTGCTGAGCTTGATGGGCGCGAGCACCGTCAGGAAATAATGTCCTCCGTCGATGTTGGGCATCTCGAAAACCCTTCCTCAGGCCGACAATTGCGGCATCGGCTCATATTCGTCGGCCATGAGGTCATGCTTGTTGGCATTGGCCGCTGCGGTGTCGGTCGAGGCGACGGGTGAAGGTCCATGCGATCCAAGATCGTTTTGGACCTTGATCAGCGCGGCTCGATAGGCGCCGGCGAATTCCGCGGCGCTGAGGCGTTCATGATCCCGTTCGAGGTCGAGCAGCACCTTTCTCACGCGAAGCGCGCTCTTGATGTCGCGCTGGGCGACGCCCGGAGTCGCGTTGTAGTAGAAATCGGTGAAGAGCTGGTTGGCGCGGATGTAGTTCTTGAAGGGCGTGATCGGAACGGCGCCGGGATAGCGCAGGTTGCGATACCAGAAGAGATTGAGACCCGATGGGACCGCGGCTGAAAAGGCGTCGATATACTGGTCCCAGGTGCCGTTGAAATTGCTGCAGAACAAAAGACAATCGTGCCTCAGCTGCTCGGGCTTGTCCCCGGCGCTCGGCCATTGGTCACGGCGGATGATCACCCACCTTGCGAAATGAATGATGAGAAGTCCGAGCAATCCTTCGAGAGTCGCAGGGAGGCAGCGGACCGTGCGGAAGATATATCCCACCGCCCAGCTTACGATCGGCGGCATCGGCGTGATGACCGTCATGCCGTAGGCCTTGCCCGCGATATTCGACATGACCCCCCCTTTTAGCGATCAGTCGTCTTGCCGCTCCGCTCCCCGAGACCCGACGCATTAACCCAAAAGCGGGCTCGGCGAGAGTCGAAAATTTAATGAAAACTTGACGGCCCGGCGCATCGGCTCATCATGAAGCGAGGCGCGCCCGCAAGAAGGTCCCTCATGACGCAAGCGGATGAAGAGGTCGATCTCGAAGCCCTCGAACGGCAGTTCGACCGCATCGGTTTCCTCTTCACCAGGGTCGATGCGAAGGTGAATGCCATTCTTGCGATCGCTTCCGGGCAGATCGCGATCGCCTCGGTCGGAATTGGGGGAGACTGGAAGCATCTCTCCCTCCTCCTCCCTGCGATCCTCTTTCTCGCCTCCATGACCTTGACGATGATCAATCTCTACCGCTGCACCTTCCCCGAGGTGAAGCGCGGAGGCGGAGACTCGCTCGTCTATTTCGCGCAGATCGCGCGATTGAGCCGCGAGAAATACGTCCAGCGGGCGGTTTCTTGCAGCGTCGATGAATGGAAGAAGGACGTCGCGACTCAGACGTGGAAGACGGCGCACATCGCTCAACGAAAGTTCAAATATCTAAAGCAGGCGACGATCTTCTCGCTTGCCTCGCTCGTCCCCTGGACCTGGCTGCTGGTTCTTTCGACCTGGAATCGATGACCTCGTCAGCTTGAAGCGACCATCCACCCGGCGATGGCGTCGAGGGCTTCCGCCTCTGCCTCCCTTGGCGTGCGTCCGCTTGTCGCGGGCACTTTGAGGCTATGGTCGGCACCTCTTACGAGATGGAGCGAAGCGCGCTTTCCCAGGCCCTGGACGAGCGGCTTCAGCAAGTGAAGTTCGGCGAGCGAGTCGCGGTCGCCCGACACGAACAGCATCGGCACATCGACCCTGGCGAGATGGTCGGCGCGCTCGATCCCCGGTTTTCCCGCGGGATGGAGCGGAAAACCGATGAAGGCGAGCCCGCGGACTCCCTCGAGCGGGGATATCGCCTGTGCCTGCGACGTCATGCGTCCGCCGAACGAGCGTCCGCCGGCAAATAAGGGAAGGTCGGGCGCAAGCCTTAGCGCCTCCCTCGCTGCTGCCCGAACGGCTAAATGAGCGATCTGCGGCGGGTCGGGACGCCTCGTTCCCTTTTCCATGTAGGGGAACTGATAACGAAGGGTCGCGATGCCGCGCTCAGCAAGGCCCTCGGCGTTCGACGTCATGCTCGGGTGGGTCATCCCGACCCCAGCGCCATGCGCAAACACGAAAAGGGCCCTGGCGTTCCCGGGGCGGATGAGAAGCCCCGAGACCTGTCCGTCGCCGACGCTGATCTTGAGCTCGTCAGTCTTCATGCAGCGGCCGGCTTTGCCTCCTTGTCCCAGCGCGCCGTCAATAAGCGCGCGGTCTCGACATCCTCGGGAAAGTCGACCTCTCCCCATTCCTCGCCGCTGATGTCGAGAGTCCTCACCTCTTTCGACTGGGCGATCTGGTGAATGACTCGAAGATACCAGATCGTCGTCCCCTCGGGCGCCCGCATCGCCCGCTCGATCGCTTCCCTGAACTGTTCCGCTCCTCCCGAGCGGAACGCGAGGAGGCCGATCGACTCGGCGTTGACACTTCCAAGGTCGAGCCGCTTTCCGATCGCTTTCAGAAGCCCGTCCTTCTCGACGACCTTCATGTCGTCTTCGTCATAGGAACCCTTGCGATCGATCGTGACCCAAATGCCAGGACCAGGATTCGCGACGACACGCGCCATCAACGGCGTCGAGACCAAAGTGTCCCCGTTCCAGACGAGGCAGTCGCCTTCGAGCTCGCCCCGCGCCATGAACAGGGAACCCGTATTGTCGGCGACCTTGTAGAAGGGGTTGAAGATCGTTCGGACATGAGGTCCGCCGCTCCGTCGGGCGATCGCCTGGTCGACGAGCTCGTCGTGAAAACCCGTGACGACCACCGCCTCGTGGACCCCGTTCGCCTCCAGCGTGTCGAGCTGGCGGTCGAGCAAGGTGCGGCCGTTGAAATCGATCAGGCACTTTGGCCGTTCGTCGACGAGATGGCCAAGGCGCGAGCCCTGGCCTGCGGAAAGAATGATAGCCTTCATTTCGAGCGCGGCCCTGCCTTCCAAATGCGGCGTCGATTGGGCATTACGAGCATGCAATCGCCAATAGCGGGGCTGCCGTGAAGAAGATCGAAGCGATCATCAAGCCGTTCAAGCTCGACGACGTGAAGGATGCGCTTCACGACGTCGGGGTATCGGGGATCACGGTGACCGAAGTCAAAGGCTTCGGCCGGCAGAAGGGGCACACCGAGCTCTACCGCGGAGCTGAATATGTCATCGACTTCCTTCCCAAGGTGAAGGTCGAGGTGGTCGTCGAGGATTCGCTCGTTGAAAATGTCGTCGAAGCGATCGAAAACGCCGCTCGGACTGGCCGCATCGGCGACGGCAAGATATTCGTTCTCGATGTCGAGCAAGCCGTCAGAATCCGGACGGGCGACCGGGGGGCCGACGCCATCTAGATGACCGACAATCGCGAAATGCTCGCCTCGATGTCGCCCGACGAGCTCCGCTCGGCGATGCGAAGCCTCGGTTACCGAACCCAGAACGACCTTGCGCAGGCTATCGGCGTCTCGCGATCGGCCGTGAGCCTGTGGCTCGAGGGCAAGGTTGGAGTGCCCCGCCCTGTCGCCATGCTCCTTCGGATGCTCGTCTCCGCCCAGCGCCGGGCCTACTGACCCCCGCCCCCTGTGGGCGCCGGTTGCGGCGCCGCAGGCGCTGACGCGCGCCCGGCCTTCGCGGCCCGCGCCTGCCTTCGCTCGTCGGCAGTCACGATGCCATCATGGTTGAGATCGTCACGCTCGAAGCGTGACAGGGCCTCGGCTTCGGCCTGCTGGAGCGTCAGGGACTTCGCATCGCCGAACATCCGCTCGATCATGTGCTGGGCCCGGCCGCTCGCTCCGAACCCGGCGGCTGCCTCTTCGGCCTCCTCGCGAGTGAGCAGTCCGTCGTGGTTGGAATCGAACCGCTGGAACATGGCATCAGCCATCGCCTTCGCCTCGTCGCGGGTCATGTCCCTCTCGCTCCAGCCACCCCGCCTTTCGTGATTGTCCTGAGCGAGCGCCTGGGTGGAGATGATCGCAGATCCAAGCGCGATCGAGGCAAGCCATGTCTTCATGACTGCATTGTCCTTTGCGAAAATAGCCGTGAGAGCGGCTCAGGGTCCCCTGTAAAGCGCGAGGTGCCGATCGCCCGGTGAACCCCGGCTTTATGGAAGATTACATCTTGCGCTCTCTTCCGGCGCTTGCCTCTTTGCGGTCGGCTCGCAATGAGGGAGCCATGCTCGAGCTCGACGAACAGCAACAGGCCGCGCGCGACTGGTTCGAGGCGCTGCGCGATCGGATCTGCGCCGCGTTCGAAGAGATCGAGCGCGAGGCCGGGAGCGACGCGAACTTCACTTACACGCCATGGGACCGCGAAGATTCAAGCGGCGCCCCCGGCGGAGGCGGCGTTCGCGGCCTGATGGCAGGCAAGGTCTTCGAAAAGGTCGGAGTGAACGTCTCCACCGTGGGCGGCCAGTTCAGCCCGGAATTTGCGAAGAACATCCCGGGCGCGGGCGAAGACCCGAGATTTTTCGCAACCGGGATCAGTCTTGTCGCCCACATGGCCAACCCGCACGTCCCTGCCGTCCACATGAACACGCGTTTCCTCACCACGACCAAGCGCTGGTTCGGCGGGGGCGCGGACCTCAATCCGGCGATTGCCTACGAGGAAGACACCAAGGCCTTCCATGCGCGTCTTCGGGCCGCCTGCGCGGCGCACGACCCGACATTCTATCCGCGCTTCTCCAAGTGGGCGGAAGAATATTTCTGGCTTCCGCACCGCTCGGTCTCGCGGGGAGTTGGCGGCATCTTCTACGACTATCTGGAAGACCATTTCGACGCCCATTTCGAGTTCACGAAGGACGTCGGCGAAGCCTTCCTCGACATTTTCCCGCAAATCGTCCGAAAGCGCATGGAGACGCCGTTCAGCGCGGAGGACATGGAGCGGCTGCTCGAGTTTCGTGGCCGCTATGTCGAGTTCAACCTGCTTTACGACCGCGGCACACTGTTCGGCCTCAAGACCGGCGGGAATGTCGACGCGATCCTCATGAGCCTGCCGCCGCTGGCGAAGTGGAAATGACGTCATGAGCTATGAGCCAGTCGCCGACGACGAACTCGCCGCCGTCGTCACTTATCTCGAAATGCGCTCGCGCCCCGAGATCGAAGTGCCCCCCTCGACGCTCGACCTGCGAGCGATAAAGGAGCCCACGACCGATCGGTACCGGGCGCTGTTTCGTCTCGTCGGAGCGCCGTGGCTGTGGTTTTCGCGCCTCCTTCTCGACGACGAGAAGCTTGGCGCAATCATCGGCGATCCCGGAGTCGAGCTTTTCGCGGTCCTCGACGGGAACGGCCGTGACGTCGGGCTGCTCGAGCTCGATTTTCGAGAGCAAGGCCAGTGCGAACTCGCTTTCGTGGGCCTCGTTCCGGATCTCTCGGGGCTGGGCCACGGTCGCTGGCTGCTTGCCGAAGCGGTGAGCCGTGCCTGGCGCGAGGGCATTGGCCGGGTCCACGTGCACACCTGCTCGCTCGACCATCCGGCAGCGCTCGCTGCGTACCGCCGCGCGGGCTTCAGCGCCTACAAGCGCTCGATCGAGCGCTTCCCGGACCCGCGGCTACTCGGCATTCTTCCGAGGGACTGCGCTCCTCAGATCCCGCTCTTGGGAACGCTCGGCTGAACGCTGCTTTCGGCCAGCTGCAGGTAGATTCGCGCCAGCATCACCGCGAAGAGGACGGTGAAAAATGCCTGGATGAGGGCAACCACCAAGGAAATCACCAGCGCCGAAAGGCTCATCGGGTCGGGCGGACCCA
Source organism: Sphingomicrobium sp. (assembly GCA_035545385.1). Classification (GTDB taxonomy): domain Bacteria; phylum Pseudomonadota; class Alphaproteobacteria; order Sphingomonadales; family Sphingomonadaceae; genus Sphingomicrobium. The sequence continues at coordinate 6,862 of DASZYL010000139.1, forward strand.
AGGTCAGTGCGACGATCGAGCCAATTCCCAGCTGGCCGGCAAGCACCACGACGATGAGGCCGATGAAGACCAGGAGGACAAATCCCAGTAGTCGAAAATAGGATCCACGGGCGAGCCGCCAGCTTCGCGCCATCAGGTGAACCGGGCCGCCGCCCTCTGCGGCGGCAACGGGGATGGTGAGCTGGAAGATCGCATAGCAGAAGGCCGCCACCAGAAGGATGAGGGCGATGACGCTTGGCGGCGCCTCGTGGCCGACCCCGGGCTCGGTGACGGCTCCCAATGCGGCAAGGACGAGGACGACCGGGATCAGGACCAGGAACAGGACGATCATGAGGAGGATGAATGCGCCGAGCATCGCGGGCATTCTCGCAACGCCCCGGCCGATCGCCGCTCCGACCGTCGTCGAAGGCCCGATGGCAAGCCTGTTGAGTGCGATCTGTGCGATGAGCCCGATCACGATGGTCACCGCGAAGAGCGCCATGGTGGTTCCCGGAGTTGCGCCTGGGGACGCTGGAGCGACGAGCCCGATGACCGTCTGCGGGAGGACGACGAGGGCAAGTGCGACGGCCGCGAACAATCGCCCGTCGCGTGCCAGGATCATTCGGCTTTCGTCCCACGCCCGGGAAACCGACAGCTTCGACATGAACTTCCCCTAAGTGCCTTTGGCGAGCCTTATGCGGACGCAGCGCTAATCGCGCAACTTGCCCGCAAGGAGCTGTGCGCCCATGTCGCGGCGAGAAGATGGACATCACCAAGGACATTGAATGGCGGGTCAGCGACGCGCCGATCCCCTATGAGGAAGCGCTGCTCTTCATGGAGGAGAGGGCAAGGGCCATTCGCTCAGGATCGCAAAAGGAATGCGTCTGGCTGCTCGAGCATCCACCGTTGTTCACTGCCGGAACGAGCGCGGATCCCGCCGAGCTTTTCAATCCGCAGGACTTCCCGGTCTACGAGGCGGGGCGCGGCGGCCGATACACCTATCATGGCCCGGGGCAGCGCGTCGGCTACCTGATGCTCGACCTCGAGCGGCGGGGGAAGGACATCCGTCGCTTCGTCCACTCGCTCGAGGGCTGGATGATCGAGGCGCTCGGCGAGCTTGGAGTCGAAGCCCATCGCGCTCCCGGCCGTATCGGGATCTGGGTCGGAGAGGGGCCCAAGGAGGCCAAGATCGGAGCTCTCGGGGTTCGAGTGAAGCGCTGGGTCACCCTTCATGGATTCGCCATCAATGTTGCGCCCGATTTATCCCATTTCAGCGGCATCGTACCGTGCGGAATTGCCGATTTTGGGGTCACGAGCCTCGCGGAACAGGGGAAACAAATCTCCCTCGAACGGGTTGATAGCGCCTTGAAGCGGAGTTTCTTGTCGTTTCTCAAGAGTTTGGAACGGGCGTGCAAAGAGTCTTGAAGGATGCTCCTGCTTCAGACTATGGTTCGCGCGATTTGCGCCTGGGGAGACCCTTGCAGATCGCAATAAATAGGGAGTCTTGAATGCGTGCTCTTATCCTGGTCGCTGGCGCGGCCCTGGCGGTTGCGGCTTGCAGCAGCAACGACAACGCCAACAACACCATGAACGTCGATGAGAACCTCACGACGACGGACATGAACGCGACGGACATGAACGCGGTCGATATGAACGCCACGGACATGAACGCGACGGACATGAACGCCACGGACATGAACGCTGGCGGCAACGCCACGGACATGAACGCGACGACCAACAACGCGATGTAAGCTACGTACGCCCCCGCTTATCGGGGGCGTTGGCTTTTCAAGGGGCTGTCGGTACTTCCGGCAGCCTCTTTTTTTTGCCCTCGGAGTCTTCGATGCGCGCCTTGATCCTGATTGCCGGTGCCCTGGCCCTCGCTGCCTGCGGGAACAACGACCAGACCGACAATACCCAGAATGTGGACGAGAATCTCACCGCCGAGAACATCGTCTCGAACGACGTCACCGCGATCGACGCGGTGACTGGTGATGCGGCCAACATGGCGGCCGAATCCGATATCAACGACATCGGAGCCGCAAACGTCCTCGATTCGGGGAACACGCCTTCGCCGGCCAAGGCGACGGCCAAGCGCCCGGCAAAGCCCGCAAAACCCGCCGAGCCGACGACCGGCACGGCAACCAACGCCGCCGGCAACTCGGCGCAATGATCAGGGAAGGCCGATGACCTTGTGCGCCTGAAGCGTCAGCCGCCATTTCGGCCGCTCCATGGCGAGGCGGATCGCGGCATCGAGGGCCTCGGCGCGTTCGGCGCAGTCCATCGGCTGGACGAGGAAATGCTCGAACGACCAGGCTTCAAGTTCGGCCGGCTCGATTCCCTCCTGCGGCCAGACAAGCTTCAGTTCGTTGCCCGAGCGCTGGACCACCTTCGTCCCTGCCTTGGGACTGACACAGATCCAGTCGATTCCAGGGGTCGCCAAGAGAGTTCCGTTGGTTTCGACGGCGATCCTGAACTGGCGTCCATGCAGGGCATCGACGAGCGCGCAGTCGAGCTGAAGCATCGGCTCTCCGCCGGTGATTACGACGAGCCTGTTGTCCTCGCCCTCCCCCCAATATTGCTCGACGTGGCTCGCAAGATCGTCAGCTGAGGCGAACTTGCCACCTCCCTCGCCGTCAGTCCCGACGAAATCCGTGTCGCAGAAGGTGCATTTTGCGCTGGCCCTGTCCTGCTCGCGCCCCGACCAGAGGTTGCAGCCGGCAAAACGAAGGAACACGGCTCGGCTTCCCGACTGCACGCCCTCGCCCTGGAGCGTCAGGAAGCATTCCTTGACCGAGTAGGTCATGCGTAAACCGTCGGATCTTCCAACCCCGCGTCCGCGAAGCCCTTTGCCCGCAGCCGGCACGCATCGCATCTGCCGCAGGCGAGTCCGTCGGGGGACGGGTCATAGCAGCTGTGGCTGAGCGCGGGATCGAGGCCGAGACGCCTGGCCTCGCGGGCAATGTCGGCCTTGCTCATGTCCTGAAGCGGCGCATGGATGGTGAAGCGATCGCCTTCAACCCCGGCCTTGGTCGCGAGATTTGCAAGCCGTTCGAATTCCTCGATGAACTCGGGGCGGCAATCGGGATATCCCGAATAATCGAGCGCGTTCACTCCGATGAAGATGTCGCGCGCGCCGATGGCCTCGGAAAGCCCCAGCGCAAGGGAGAGGAAGATCGTGTTGCGAGCGGGAACGTAGGTGACCGGGATGCCCTCGCCGATGCCGTCCTTGGGGACATCGATGTCGCCAGTCAGCGCCGAGCCCCCGAAGGCCCTCAGGTCGAGCGGAAGGACGATGTGCCGGTCGGCCAGGGTTCGCGCGATATTTGCCGCTGCATCCAGCTCGACGCGATGCCGCTGGTTATAGTCGATCGTCAGGGCGACGACGGAAAACCCCCGCTCCCGGGCGAGCGCGGCGCAGACCATCGAATCGAGACCGCCGGAAAGTAGGACGACTGCCTTGTTCACGGCGCGTGAACTTAGGTGCTGAACGGGCCCAAAAGAAGGGCCGCCGATCCGAAGAAGGGCGGCCCAGTTATCGGGTTCTCACCCGATGGGAGGAAAGCGTGCCAAATCCGGCACTCCCCACCGGTACCGCAAAATGGTTAAACGGCGCCTTAATGGGGCGCCGATTCAGGCGCTTTCGTGCACTCACCGACGCGGCGCGCCTGGAGAACATAGTTGAAGGGAAGCTGGTCGGAGATGCCCTGAGTGCTGATCCTCAAGGACCTTGGGGTGATCACATCGACCTCGGATTCCCCGAAGCCCGCCGAGCCGCACTTATAATTGATCTTGGTGGAGCTTGCGCTGTCGCTGATGATGCTCCGCGAGCAGTTCCGGCCGCGATGCTCATATTGAGCAAGCGCCAGCACGTTCCTGACACACTGCCTCACTGGCGCGCGAGTGCCAGGTGCCCCGGTGATCTCCCAAAGACCTCCTGCGACGTTGGCGAGCGCCGAGGGCTGCGCCGCGAACAGAGCGGTCGCGGGCAGGATGGTCGTCAAGGCGAGAATCAATCGGCCTTGCATGGCGCGCCGTTTAACACGCGGGAGTTAACAGTTGAAAATGAAATGGTCACGACCCGACTTATCGGTCCAGCTCCTTGGGCTGGATCGCGAAGCTCGACGAACAGAAGGCGCAATCGACCGTGATCAGCCCGTCCTCTCCAACCATCGCCTCGCGCTCATCGGCGGGAAAGCGAGCGATCACCGATCGAACGTAAGCGGGATCGCAGCGGCATCCTCGTCTGAGGTTGATCCCGGCAAGAGTCCTTACCTCGTCTTCTTCATGGAACAGCCGCCAGACGAGATCGTCCAGCGCAAGCTTAGGATCGGTCAGTTCTTCGGCCTTCACCGAGCCGCCGAGGATCGCGATATGCGGCCAGTCGGGATGGTCGAGGCGGGTATGAAGCCGCTCTCGTCCCTCTTCTCCCTCGGGGAGATGCTGGAGCAGGAGCCCGCCGGCAAACCAATGTTCGCCCCGCTTTTCCGCCGCCAGGCGAACGAGGCTCGGGATCTGCTCCGACTGGGCGAAATAGCTCTGGGCGGCATCGCCAAGGTTCTTGCCCTCGAGGGGGACGATGCCCTGATAGCGCTCGTCCGACACCGGCTGGTCGAAGGTGATCGCAAGATATCCCTTGCCGAACAGCTGCTGGAGCGAGGGTTCGGCCGGAAGGGTGCCGAGCTTCTGAGGATCGTGGCGAACATATCCACGAAGCTCACCGCCGAGATAATCGCACACGAGTAGGTCGATTGCGCCGCCGTCGGTCTGAGCCTGGAGCGTCAGCTGCCCCTGCGGCTCTTTGAGAAGCGAGCCCAGGAGCGCGGTCAGGGTCAGCGCTTCGGCCAGGAGATTTTCGATCACCGGCGGATATTGGTGAGCAGCAAGGATCGAATCGACGACCGGCCCGAGACGCGCGATCCGTCCCCGAGCGTTACGCGAAGGTATGGCGACGCCGAGTGCGACGTCGGTGTTGAGCTCTACTGTTGGCATGGGCGGAAGATAGGGTGCCGGGAGCGGACCCTCAACCGCCTAGGCTGCGGCAGCCGGCACCTCATATTCGGCCGCGGCGGCCGATAGCGTCTCGACGAACTCGCGAATGTGGTTCTCATCGATCGTGAGCGGCGGGAGGACGCGCATGACGTTGTCGCCTGCAGCGACCGTCAGCAATCCCTTCGTGCGCAGATAGTTTACGAATGCCCGGCTGTCGCTCTTGAGCCTGACTCCGAGCATCAGCCCTACCCCGCGAACGCTCTCGAACAGATGGTCATGGTTCGGGATCATCTGCTCGAGCGCTGCCCTCAGCCTCTCGCCAGTCTGCCGGACGCTCGCCAGGAACTCGTCATTGGCGACGACGTCGAACACCGCCTGGCCCGCAGCCATGGCGAGCGGGTTTCCACCGAAGGTCGATCCGTGAGTACCGATGACCATCCCTGCGGCCGCCTTTTCGGTCGCAAGGCAGGCCCCCATGGGGAATCCTCCGCCGATCCCCTTGGCCGAGGCCATGATGTCGGGGGCCTCGTTGTAATATTGGTAGGCATAGAGGTAGCCCGTTCTTGCAACGCCGCACTGGACCTCGTCGAAAACGAGCATCAGGTCGTGCTCGTCGCAGGCCGCCCGGAGCCCCGAGATGAACTCGTGGGTCGCGGGACGGATTCCGCCCTCTCCCTGGATCGGCTCGACCAG
>DASZYL010000140.1:0-15584 GCA_035545385.1 Sphingomicrobium sp.
CTTCCCGAAGTACAGGCCCTGGTGGAAATTGGCCGGGACCGCGCCGTTGACCTGGTCCTCGATGTTCTGCGGGACCGATGCGGTCACGTTGAATGCGCCGGCCGGCAGTTGCTGGCTCACGCCCTCCGCCGCGACGTAGAAGGTGAGCTTGCCCGGGATGATGGGCCCGCCGAATTCGCCGCCGAACTGCTTGCGGTCGAAATCCTGCTTGGGCCCGCTCGTAAAGAAGGGCTTTCCGATAAAGGCCTTCGGCTGCCACTCGATGAAGGCCGAGCCATGGAACTGGTCGCCGCCGGTCTTGGTGACGGCGTTGAGGACGCCGCCTGCGGAATTGCCGACCTCGGCGCCGAAATTCTGGGTCTCGACCTGATATTCCTGGATCGCGATCTGCGGGAAGGGATTGCCGAAGGACCCGAAGTTCTGGCCGAACATTCCGCCGTGGTTGACCGGGTTCTTGAAGCTCATCCCGTCGAGGAGGACGTTCGAGTGGTCGGCGTTGAGTGCGCCGACCTGGAACTGCTGAGCGCCGCTCGGATTCGAGAGGGTGACTCCCGGGGCGAGGATCGCGAAGCTCAGGAAGTTGCGCGAGTTCTGCGGGAGGTTCTCGATCTGCGCGGGCGTGATGTTGGTGGCGACCGTCTGCGCCTGGACCGGCTGCGCGGTCCGGCGGCCGGTGACGACGATCGCGCCGTTCGCCTTCGCCTCGACAAAATCGAGCGCGACCGTCTGCCCGACCTGGACGCTGGTGGTCTGGGGAGCCTTGCCGGCGACCGTCACCGTATATTCGGAGGGGCGCAGTCCGAGGATCGAGTAATTGCCCCGGGCGTCGATCGTTCCGACCGAACGCTGGCCCGTATGGGTGTCGACCGCGACGACCTGGGTGCCGGCGGCGACGCCGTCGACATGCCCCTCGATCGTTCCAAAATCGGCCTGCGCATGGGCAGGAGAGGCGACGGTCAGCGCCGCTGCGAACGCGATAACGGAAATGCCTGACGCAAGCCGACGCTTGTTGTGGATAATGCTCACTTCGCCTCTCTCCCCAGTTCGGCGCTGTAACCGGTTACATTCAAACTCCAGCACCAAGGCTGATCAGCGCAAGATGAAACGCCTTCAAAATGCCCGAGTCAATCGCAGGGGAAGGGCGGGGCGTGCAGCTTTGCGGTCGCTGTGGCTTTCAGGTCACGCCGCGAGCGGCGTTCTCAACCCGAACCGCGTTCGTAACTCAAGGTGAAGCTGGAGCTTCCCGGAGGCGCTTCATCCTTCGCCGGGGTTGCCGGCGGGAGATCGCGGACGAAGGCGCCGTGATCGGGCATCTTCTGCGCCACGTCCTCGATCACCTCGGCGATGTCTCCGAGGAAGCTCGCGATCGTCTCGTCGGGCACGAAATTGGTGACGGGGTCAGCGTGCATCTCGAGACCCTGGCCGATCAGGACCTGGACCCAGCTCTCCTCGGCGAACAGCTCCTGCGCATTGTGCTTGAAGAATCGAGCCGACGCCTTGAACAGCTCGAAGCGCTCGGCGAGGCTGTCGGGAACTGCCATCTCGCGGACATGGTCCCAGAATGGATCCCCGCTCCGCCTTGTCACCTTGTAATGGGCGATGATGAAGTCGCGCACGTCCTCATATTCGGTGCGCGCCTGGAGGTTGTATTCGTCGATGTCCGCTGCCGCGAAGCGCGCCGCGGGAAACATCGCGAGCAGCCGGTGGATGCCGGTCTGGATGAGGTGGATGCTGGTCGATTCCAGCGGCTCGAGAAACCCCGAGGAGAGACCGATCGCGATGACATTCTTGTCCCAGCTCTTCAGCCTTCTTCCAGGCGCGAACCTTACGGGCCGCGGGTCGGCCGTCGGCTCGCCGTCGAGGTTGGCAAGGAGCGTCTCGGCGACTTCGGAATCCTCGATGAGGTTCGAGGCATAGACATATCCGTTGCCGATCCGGTGCTGCAGCGGGATGCGCCACTGCCAGCCGGACTTGCGGGCGGTCGACCGCGTATAGGGCGTCACGGGCTCGACGCTGGCGCATGGCACCGCCATCGCGCGGTCGCAAAGCAGCCACTGGTTCCAGTCCTCGTAACCGACTTTCAGCGCGTCGCCGATGAGAAGCGCGCGCATCCCCGAGCAGTCGACGAAGAGATCGCCGTCGACCTCTCGCCCGTCGGCGAGCTTCACGCGCTCGACGAAGCCGCTTTCGGGATTCTGGACGACCTCGACGATCCGTCCTTCGATGCGCGTCACTCCGCGTTCCTCGCTTTCGCCGCGAAGGAAGCGGGCGAAGAGCGAGGCGTCGAAATGATAGGCATAGTCGATGTCGGCCAGCGGCGAGTTGGGGTTGCGCTTGTCGGGAAAGGCGAAGCGGTCCTTGAGGCAGGCGACGCAGTTCAGCGCATAATGATCGAAATGCCTGACCCGGTCGGGAGTCCTCGCCCTCGCGGCAAGCCACAGCTGGTGGGGGTGAAGCCACAGCATGTCGCGGCCGATCTTCCCGAACCCGTGGATGTAGGCCTCTCCCGGCGCACCCCAGTCGATGAACTGGATCCCGAGCTTGAAGGTCGCCTTGGTCGCGGCAATCATCTTCAGCTCGTCGATCCCGGCGAGCCTCAGATAGTTGCGGATATGGGGAATGGTGGCTTCGCCCACTCCGACCGTTCCGATCTCCTCGGATTCGATGAGCCGGATCTCGATCTGGGTCATCCATTGCGAGAGGACCGCCGCGGTCATCCAGCCGGCAGTGCCCCCACCGACAATGGTTACCTTGCGAACGGGTTGATCGGCACGCGCCACTAACGTCCTCCGGGTCAGCTGGGAGTGAAACCGCTTACAGCCGCGCCGCCAACAGGCAAGCTCAAGGGGCACGTCCCCGGCGATTCGACTCGGACGAAGGGTTGGGAGCTGCGGCGTGCCCCTCTAAGCGGCATCTTAACCTTGTTAGCGGCTGTTAGCGCCGAACCGCTCCGCCCAAGCGCTGGAGGCCACTTCCCGAGCGCAGCCAAAGGCATATCCTTCATTGTTTTGATGGAGTGTCGCTCATGGGTTGGCATATTGGACGAACCGAGGCCCTATCGGACCCGCTCGCGGCGCGGCGAAAAGCCCTCGCCAAGCTTCGCTCGCTCGCCGAGCTCGATGATCCCGAGGACGTCGTCGTCCCGGTCCTCATCGATGCGATCATCATCGCCGAGAGCTATCGCGGGGCGAGGCACGAGATCACCTTCCTTCCCGAGCTCACCCGGAGCGTCGACGCGCTCATTCGCGAGATCAACGCCGTCGAGAAGGCCAAGGAATGGGCCGAGGCGGCCGCCTGACCAACGGCCTTGGTGGGACGAGCCGAGACCCATCCGGGGCGAGCGCGTAGCCTGGCGGCCGGTCCAAGCGTTTTTCATTCGTCTCCCCGTTGTGAACGAGACGAACGTGAAAGGACCGATTCCCATGCCCAAGGACAAAGGCCACAAGACTAGCAGCGACTGGAACCGCACGATGCATGGCGGCGACCGGGCATCGAGCTCGGCCAACCGCAAGAGCTCGCGGAGCAGCAGCGGCAAGCGCAAGTAACGGAGTTTCCATTCCGAGATGGATGGCGGCCGCGTCGTGCGGCCGCCTTTCTATATGAGGCGCGGCAGGCGCTGCGATGCGATTCCCCAGGAACTGAGCGCGCTCGAGGCGGCGCGTTCGAGGAGTTCCTCGGCGTCGTGGATCGTGAAGCGGTTCGGCGTCTCGATGTCGTCGAGCTCGTCCCAGCTGACCGGCGCCGCCACCGGCATTCCCTCGCGCGCACGGGTCGACCAGGGCATGATCGCGGTCGCGGTTCGGTGGTTGCGAAGGTAATCGAGGAAGATCCTTCCCCGCCTTTTCGCCTTGGGCAAGGCGACGGTGAACCGCTCAGGCGCAGCGTCCGCGAGCGCCGTCGAGAAGCCCTTTGCAAAGGCCTCCACCTCGTCCCACTCCGCTTCGGGCTCGAGCGGCACCACCACGTGGATTCCCTTTCCTCCTGAGAGCATCGCGAAGCTTTCGAGCCCAAGAGCATCGAACGAGCGGAGGAGTTGGAACGCCGCTTCCTTCACCGCGCCGAACCCGATTGCAGGGTCGGGATCGAGGTCGATCACGAGCCGGTCCGGCCTTTCGACCTCGCCTGAGCGGCTCCCCCAGCCGTGGAACTCGACCGTCTGGGCCTTTGCCAGCGACACGATCTCGGAAGCGCTCTCGACGAACAGATATTGCTCGACGCGCCCGTTCTTCTGGAGGACCGGCTCGAAATGGACGAGCCCGTCAAATTCTCTGCCTGTCGGTGGATGTTCCCGGTTGCGCTGGAAGAAGCATGTCTTCTGCCTGCAGCGAAAGAGGTTGAGCAGCCTTCGCTCGAGGAACGGCAGCATGATCGTCGCAACGATCTCGTAATAGAGGGTCGTTGCACGAACGCTGATGTCCGGCTTGTCGTAGGTCGGCTCGCGAAAGAAGCCCATGGCAGGGTAAATTCGCCCGCAACCATGATTGTTCAGCGCGCGGTGAATTAATGGGCTCAAGTATGACGGCCAGTGGGACCGATTGCGCCAAGGGAGTGGACGCCCTGGCGCGCGACTGACGAAGCGATGGAGCGGGCGCGTATTGCCTGCTGCTGGTCACGCTTTGTCGTGTGAGGAGCGGACCGTAGATGAAGTTCGAAGGGCAGCTGGAAGGTCGCGAGCTCGCCGCGCGCGCACCGCGCATCGACGCGGGGTTCCTCATTCGAGTCCGCTGCGCGGCCGGGGAGTTCCCGGCCCGGGTCACCAATCTTTCGGGAAGTGGGTTCCGCCTTCACTCGGCTCGACCGCTCGAGCCCGGCTGGGAAGTGACGCTCCAAGTCCCAAGGCGCCCTTCCGTCCGGGGCCTGATCCGCTGGGTATCGGGCAAGGACGCCGGCGGCGTCTTCCTGGAATCCGTCACGCTCTAGAGCTTGCCGACCCCGGTTTCGCGCTTAATGATAGCGCTAACGCGGGGAAGAGGGGGAGCGCATGCATCTGCACCGCTTGATCGGCGCGATCGCCGCCTTGGTGTTCGCCAGTTTCGCGACCGTGGCCGACGCGTCGGCGTACCGGAATTTCCGGGCGGCGATCTACGTCACCGTCGGAGACACGAAGAGGCTCGCCGATCCCGCCGAATTCGCCCGCGAATTCGGGCGCGTCTCTTCGCAGCTCAAATTCGACAAGGTCTATATCGAAGCCTACCGCGACCGCCAGTTCGCGAGCGATTCCGAGCTCGAAGCGGTCAAGCGACAGTTCCACGCGAAGGGGATCGAGACCTCGGGCGGGATCACCCTTGCTGCTGGCGGCTCGGGAGGGCAGTTCGGGACATTCGATTACGAAAATCCGGCCGATCGCGCCGAGTGCGAACGCGCGGTGAGACTGATCTCGCGCCATTTCGACGAAGTGATCCTCGACGACTTCTTCTTCTATACCTCGAAGTCAAACGCCGACATTGCCGCGAGGGGGGAGCGGAGCTGGACCGACTACCGGCTTCAGAAGATGCTCGAAGCGAGCCGCGACCTCGTCCTTGGTCCTGCGCGCGAGGAAAATCCGCGCGTCAAGGTCATCATCAAATATCCCAACTGGTACGAGCACTTTCACGGCCTCGGCTATGACCTTGCCCAGCAGGCGCACCTTTTCGATGCGATCTACACCGGCACCGAGACCAGGGACCCGGTGATCACCGACCAGCTGCTCCAGCAGTACGAGAGCTATCTTATCTACCGCTATCTCTCGAACGTCCGGCCGGGAGCGAACCTCGGCGCATGGGTCGATACCTTTTCGATCCGGGCGATTGACCGCTACGCCGAGCAGCTCTGGGACGGGCTCTTCGCCAAGGCGCCGGAGCAGATGCTGTTCAGCTGGAGCGCCATGGCCGACGAGAAGCCGGCGCGCGCCGGGGAGCGGCCGTGGGCAAACCAGGCGACCAGCTTCCGCTGGCCCTCCGGCGGCGACGGCTGGGCAAGCGCTGCGAACCAGGCGCTCCACAGCGCCGACGCGGTGCTCGGAAGCCTCGGGAAGCCGGTCGGGATCGCGAGCTACCGGCCGCCGCATGCGACCGGCGAGGACTTCCTCCACAATTATATCGGCAACCTCGGAGTCCCGATCGAGCTCTACCCGGACTATCCTTCCGGTTCGTCGACGATCCTCATCACCCGGTCCGCTGCCGCGGACCCGGACATCCTCTCGAAAATGGAAAAGAGCCTTGTCGGCGGAGCCAATGTCATCGTGACGTCAGGCTTCCTCGAGGCCGTGGAGGACCGGGGCTTCCAGCGGCTGGCCGAATGGCACACGACCGGTCACACCATCGCGATCGACCAGTATTTCGTGGGCTTTGGCGCCGGGAACGGCACCGAGCTCAAGGAGGCCGGGAAGGACGCGCCGGTGCTCTTCCCCGAGGTTCGTTTCTATACGAACGACAGCTGGGGGATCATCCGCGGAGTGGCCGCCGCCAAGGGCTTCCCGATCCTTCTCATGAACCATTATTCGAAGGGCACGCTCTACCTTTGGACCATGCCCGAGAATTTCGGGGACCTTTACAAGCTTCCCCGGGAGATGGTGACGAGGACCAAGCAGTTCCTGTTCGGGAGCGCCGGACCGGTCGCGATCGACGCTCCTGACCATGTTGCCCTCTTCACCTACGACAACGGGGCGTTCGTGATCCAAAACTACCGCGACTCGGAGGCGCGAGTCCTCGTCTCGGTGAAGGGCAGGCCAAAGGTCACCGACCTTCAATCAAGTAGCGCGGTGGCGGTTCGGGAAGATGGCCAGGGTCCCGGTCGGAGCGTCTTCGAACTGAACGTCCCTGCGCACAGCTTCAGGGTCTTCAGGGCGAACTAGACGCGCATTGCCGCGGCGGCCTCGGCTTCACGCCTGAGGTTCCTCGCGAGCTGGCTCATCCCGTTGAGATACTGCGGCGGAATGTGGATGTCGCGGTAATCGAGCTGCGCCGCGGCGCGCAACGTCCAGAAGGGATCGACGAGGTGCGGCCTTGCAAGCGCGACGAGGTCGGCACGGCCGGCGGCGAGGATCGAGTTGGCGTGATCGGGTTCGTAGATGTTGCCCACCGCCATGGTCGCGAGCCTGCCTTCGTTTCTGATGCGGTCGCTGAACGGGGCCTGGAACATGCGCCCGTAGACGGGCTGCTGGCCCGCCCATGTCTGCCCTGCCGAGACATCGATGAGGTCCGCTCCTTCGCGCGCGAACGCCTCGGCGATCTCGACCGCATCCCGGGGAGTGATCCCGTTCTCCCCCGCCCAGTCGTTCGCCGAGATTCGAACCGACATCGGTTTCGTCGACGGCCACTCGGCGCGCATCGCGGCGAAGACCTCGAGCGGATAGCGCAGTCGGTTCTCGAGCGGCCCGCCATATTCGTCAGTCCGCCGGTTCTGGAGCGGCGTAATGAAGCCCGAGAGCAGGTAGCCGTGAGCGGCGTGGAGCTCGATCATGTCGAACCCCGCCTCGAGCCCCATGCGCACGGCGGCGACGAACTGGCCCCTGATTTCATCCATGTCGTCGCGGGTCATCGGGCGGGGCACCTGGTTGGCCGGCGACCAGCGGACGTCGCTCGCGGCGATGACTGGCCAATTGTCGCGCTCAAGCGGCGCGTTGTCCTCCTCCCAGCCGAGCCTGGTCGAGCCCTTGGCGCCCGAATGGCCGAGCTGGAGGCAGATCTTCGCCTTCGAATTCTCGTGGACGAAGTCGACGATCCTCTTCCATGCCTCGACATGCTCGTCGTTCCACATCCCCGTGCAGCCGGGGCTGATCCTCCCCTCGGGCGAGACGCAGGTCATCTCGGTGAAGACGAGCCCCGCGCCGCCTAGAGCGCGCTCGCCGTAATGCACGAAGTGGAAGTCGCCGGGCGTTCCGTCGACTGCCGAGTACATGTCCATCGGCGAGACCACGATCCGGTTTTCGACCTCGAGCTCGCGGAGGCGAAACGGAGCGAACATCGGCGGAGCGGTTTTCGAGGACCTCCCGGCTGTCGCGCGCTTCCAGAACCAGCGCTCGACACCCTCGAGCCACTCCCGGTCGCGAAGGCGCAGGTTCTCGTGGCTGATCCGCTGCGAGCGCGTGAGCAGGGAATAAGCGAACTGCAATGGTTCGAAGTGCGTGTAGCGCTCGAGCGTCTCGAACCACTCGGTCGAGTTTCGCGCGCTGTTCTGGAGCTTCAGGACTTCGAGGTTCCGCTCGGCCTGGTACTCGTCGAGCGCGGCTTCGAGACTGAGGCCCTTGCGGTTGAGGACCTCTGCGAGCTTGATCGCATCCTCGAGCGCGAGCTTGGTCCCGGAACCGATCGAGAAATGGGCGGTGTGGGCGGCGTCGCCGAGGAGGATCACGTTGCCGCTCGCCCATTGATCGCACTTGATCCGCCTGAAATTGAGCCATGCGGCGCTCCCGACGAGGTGCGACGCGTTCGACTGAAGCGGATGGCCGTCGAGATACCTCGCGAAGAGTTTTTCGCACAGGGCGATGCTCTCGTCCTGGCTCATCGTTGCAAAGCCGAAGCTTGCCCAGGTTTCTTCCGAACATTCCACGATGAAGGTCGAGCAATCGGGCGCGAAACGATAGGCGTGCGCCCAGATCCAGCCATGCTCGGTTTCCTCGAACGCGAAGGTGAAGGCATCGAAGACCTTCGAGGTGCCGAGCCACACGAACTTGTTCGAGCGCACGTCGATGTCGAGCCCGAAGGCCCCAGGGTTCGAGTCACGGAAACGGGAATTCGCGCCATCCGAAGCGATCAAGAGATCGTAGCTGCGCCACTTTGGATCGGCGGGATCGCACTCCGTTTCGAAGTGGAGGACCACCCCGAGTTCGCGGGCGCGGTCCTGCAGGATCTCGAGGAGGCGCTTTCGGCCGATCCCGATGAAGCCATGACCTTTCGAGGTGATCGTCTCGCCCCTGAAGTGGACGTCGATATCGTCCCAGTGTGCGAATTCGCTCGTGATCGATTTTGCCGACACGGGATCGTTTGCACTGATGTTCTCGACCGTGAGGTCGGAGAAGACGACGCCCCAGCCGAACGTCACCCCGGGCGCATTCCGCTCGAAGAGCTCGATCTCGTGCGAGGGGTCGTGAAGTTTCATCGAGATGGCGAAATAGAGTCCGGCCGGACCCGCGCCGATGCAGGCGATCTTCATTCGAGCAGCATTGCACAGCAGGAAGCCCGGAGGACAGTCCAGAATCTCGACATCAAATCCTCAGCGAAGAGTCGCGGGCGGCGCCGTGCTCGCCGCGGCATCGATGATCTGTTGCGCGCAGGCTCGAAGGTTCCAGTTCCAGCAATGACCTGCGATCACGTTCGAGTGGCCCGAGGGGTAGTTCAGCCGGGCCTGGTAGTGGATCTCCGTCCAGTCGAGCCGCCGTTGCCAGCCGACGTCGTCGGGCAGGGAGATCTCGAGGACCTCGGCGGAGCGATCCTCGACGAGCGCGACGCGCGTGTCGCTCCTGACTTCCCTGTAGACCGCGGAGGCAAGCCGGCTTGCCATCTTTCCCCTTGGAGCGCTCGTCACTCTGACCGGCACTATCTGGGGCTGGGCGAGAACGGCGGACGATGCGGGGATGATTGCCGCGACAAGCAACGCCGTGAAGGTCCGCTTCATCCCTCGTGCCGTTCGATGAATTCCTCGACAAGGCTGTTGAACTGGTGGGGCCTCTCCAGATTGGAGAGGTGGCCCGCACCTTCGATGAGCTGGAGTTCGGAAGCCGCGACGAGGCTTTCGAGCTCGCGCGAAAGCGCTGGTGGAGTGATCTTGTCCTGCGTCCCGCAGATGATGAGCGTCGGGACCCTGATCTCGGCGGCCCGGTCCCGCTGGTCGGCGAGCCAGACCGCCTCGAGGCCGATGCGATAGGCCTCGGGATCGATCCGCGACATCGTCTCGACGACCTCGCTCCGGACCTGGGGATCGGCAGGCTGGCCGAGCAGCATGTCGACTCGCGCTTCGGCCATTGCCCTGAGGTCGCTGCTTCCAGCGACACCGCGATCATGGATGGCCTTGCCATCGGGATGCACCGCGAACGTGTCGGCGAGGATCAGCGAAGCACAGCGATTCAGGTCGGCATGGTGCATGGCGATGGCCACCACGCCGCCAAGCGAAAGCCCGCAGACGTGCGCGCGATCGATCCCGATCTCGTGCATGCCCGAGATGATCGCCGATGCATAATCGTCCCGACTTGTCCCTTCCGGCGCGCGATCGCTGTCGCCGTAGCCAGGATAGTCGAATGCGACCGAGCGCCGGTTCCTCCCGAAATGATCGAGTTGCGGTCTCCACACCGACTTGTCGGAGCCCACTCCGTGAAGGAAGACGATCGGGATCTCTTCGCCCCCTCCGGTTTCCTCGTATCCGATGTCGTAGCCGTTGTTCGTGATCACGCGGGGCATGGAGTTCCTCTTGGCAGCCGCCGCTCGGGCGCGCTAGCCTTGGGCTTATGACGCGAATGACTGTCAACCGGGAGCCGGTTCATTACAGGCTCGATCCGGCGACTCCGCTGCTCTGGGCGCTTCGCGACGCCTCGAACCTCACCGGCACCAAATATGGTTGCGATAGCCGCGATTGCGGCGCGTGCACGGTGATCATCGACGGGCGCGCGGTCACCAGCTGCAGCGTCACCATCGGTGAGCTCGAGGGCGCGGAGGTGACGACGATCGAAGGCCTGTCACCCGGCGCATCGCACCCGGTCCAGAAGGCGTGGCTCGCCGAGCAGGCGACGATGTGCGGGTTTTGCGAGCCGGGCTTCATCATGGCCATAGCCGCACTACTCCAGGCCAGCCCCAGTCCGAGCGAGGAGGAGGTCGCGGCCATCCCCAATATCTGCCGCTGCGGCGCCTATCCCAGGATCCTCAGGGCGATTGCTCGAGCTTCGCAAATGACGACACCAACTCACCCCAACTTACAAACCTGAACGTACGGCTCCGAAACGGTTAAGCGAGTATGCAGCTCGATGAGCGCACAAGTCGTGTCACGATTTGGAAAGGTGTTTGTCATGCGCAGGATTTTGATTTCATTGCTGCTGGCGAGCGCGGCCGCGAGCCCCGCCATCGCCGCACCTCACAATTGGGCGGGGCGCCAGAGCGCGCAGGAAGACCGCCAGTCGGCTCGCGAGGAGCGCCAGTCTGCGCGTGAAGAGCGCCAGTCGGCCCGGGAAGAGCGGTCGCAGGCGCGCGAGGAATCGCGCAGCGAGCGCGCCAATGCCCGCCAGTACGAGCAGCAGGCCCGCCAGCAGCAGGTCCAGCAGCAGCAGCAGGTCCAGCAACAGGTCCAGCAGGATCGCGGACAGGCTTTTGCGGGACGTGGCGGGGAGCGCAATAACGCGCGTCCCGATCGCTCCGGCAATCGCGCCTATTTTGCTCCGGGCGCTCGCCAGGAGACGTTCCAGCAGCGCCAGCAGGAGCGCCGCGATGCCCGCGAGCTCCGCCAGGCCAACCGGCCGACGTCCAACGTCGTGCGCGATCGTCGTCCGCCGGTCGTCAGCGAGACTCCGCGTCCCGGCACCCAGCCTCCACTGAGGGCTGAGGGACGTCGCTCATCGCACAGCCAGTGGAACACGAGCTGGCGCAACGACCATCGCTACGACTGGCGCAATTACCGCAACCGTCACCGGTCGCACTTCCACCTCGGCTTCTACTACGATCCCTACGGCTGGGGTTATCAGCCCTTCTCGATCGGGTGGCGGCTGTGGCCGAGCTATTACAGCCAGAACTACTGGATCAACGATCCGTGGTCCTACCGTCTGCCTTATGCTCCCCCGGGCTATGTCTGGGTGCGCTACTGGAATGACGCGCTGCTGGTCGATACCTGGACGGGTACCGTCATCGACGTGATCCCGGGCTTCTTCTGGTAGAGGCTGAACTCCGGTCCATCGAAGGGGCGTTGCGGCAATTGTCGCAGCGCCCCTTCTGCATTAGCGGCCCTTTTTGAACAGCCGTCAGCGATCAAGAGGAGTTGTGAATGAAACCGGCCGCTCGCCTGATCATGAGTGTTTCCCTGGCGGCGCTCGCGCCATTCGGAGCGCTCGCGCAGCCTCAACCGGCGCCGGCGGCAGCGGCCCAGGCGAGCGCTCACGACCGGCTCTTCCAGCTCTTCAAGGAGAGCGACGAAGCGAGCCTCAGGCGAAACCCGGTCCAGGCGCTTTTTCGCGGCGACCTCCGCTACGCCGACCGCCTGGGCGATCTCTTCAGCGATGCCCATTTCCAGGGCGAGAAGGCCGCTGCCGAGCACGACCTCGAGGCGCTCCACGCCATCCCTCGCGACCAGCTCAATGCGACCGACCAGATCGCCTACGACGTCTTCGAGGACCAGACCGAGGAAAATTTGAAGGGCTTCGCGCCGGACCTCCTCGCGATCACCGAAGCGCTTCCGATGAATCACTTCTTCGGGATCCACACGCAGTATCCGACCTTCGCGAGCGGGCAGGGCGCGGCTCCCTTCAAGACGGTCCACGACTATGAGAACAACCTGAAGCGCAACCGCGATTTCGCGGCGAACATCGACGAGGCGATCGCGCAATGGAAGAAGGGCGAGGCGGAAGGCATCGTCGACACCAAGCTGACGGTCCGCAACATGATCGAACAGCTCGACAACCAGCTGAAGCTGAAGCCCGAGGAATCGCCATACTGGGGGCCGATCAAGGACTTCCCGCCCGGGATCGGCCCTTCCGATCGGGCACGCCTCACCGGAGCGACGAGGGATTCGCTTCTCAACGTCGTCTATCCCGCGCTCCAGCGGATGCGCGACTTCCTCGCGAATGAATATCTGGCGCACGCCCGCGAGGGCTTCGGCCTCATGTACATGAAGGGCGGCGACAAATATTACCGCTACCTCATCGAAGGGACGACGACCGAGCCTCTCGATCCGGCCCAGGTGCACGAGCTGGGCCTCAGCGAAGTTGCCCGGATCACCAAGGGGTTCGAGGAGATAAGGCGCGAGGTCGGGTTCAAGGGGACGCTGCGCGAGTTCTTCGACTACATGCGCACGAGCCCCAAGTTCCAGCCGAAGAGCAAGGAAGAGCTCGAAAGAGGCTTTGCGGCGGTGAAGACCAAGGTCGAGGCCAAGGTCCCGCAATATTTCTCGCTCGTTCCAAGGACCGGGCTCGTGATCCGGCCCTATCCGCCCTATCGCGAGAAGTTCGAGGCCGGCGGCAGCTACGAGCAGGGGACTCCCGACGGTTCGCGGCCGGGCACCTTCTACTTCAACGCCTACGACCTCCCGTCCAGAAGCACCTGGGAAGAAACGACGCTCTTCATGCATGAGGGCGAGCCCGGTCACCACTTCCAGATCAGCCTCGCCCAGGAAAATCCGAACCTTCCCGCGTTCATGCGCTTCGGCGGCAACACGGCCTATGTCGAAGGGTGGGCGCTCTACGCCGAGTCCCTCGGCTACCCGATGGGAATGTACACCGACCCCTACCAAAGGTTCGGCAACCTCAACGACGAGATGCTTCGCGCGATGCGGCTCGTGGTCGACACCGGCATCCATTCCAAGGGTTGGACCCGCGACCAGTCGATCCAGTACATGCTCGACCATTCGGGCGAATCGAAGACCGACGCCACGGCCGAGGTCGAGCGCTACATCGCGATCCCGAGCCAGGCGCTCGCCTACAAGATCGGGCAGCTGAAGATCAGCGAGCTCCGCGACAAGGCGAAGGCGGAGCTCGGCGAGAAGTTCGACATCCGCGAATATCATGCGCAGGTGCTCGACACGGGAGCCCTGCCGCTTCCCATCCTCGAGAAGAAGATCGACGCCTGGATCGCGAGCAAGAAGGTGGGAGCGGTTGCGCCCGCTCCATCGGGACGTCCCGGCGAACGCGGCTGAGGGGGCGCCTCCGCCCTACGAGCCGAGGTCGACGAAGGGGGCGAACTTCACTTCGCGCTTCACGAAATGGGTTTCGTAGCGCCTTACCGTCGGCGAGGAGGCGAGCAGTTCGTCCGCGGCCGCGTTGAAGTCCGCCATGTTGGCGCAGTCGAACAGCGCGACGAAGTCGTGGGGGCCGGCGATCTCGTAGCAGAACTGGACTTCGTCCGTCGCGAGCAGCCGGTGCTCGAGCGCGGCCTTCCCCTTGAGATCGGCATGTTCGTTCATCTGGATGAAGACGATGGCGCGCAGGCGATTCTGGGTGAGTCGCGGCGAGAGGAGCGCGATCGTCCGCTCGATCCAGCCTTGCGAGCGGAGTCGACGGAGCCGGCGCGCGATCGCGCTTGCGGATAGCGTGACCTTGTCGGCGAGCGTTTCGGCGGTTCGCGAATCATCGCGCTGGACGAGGTTGAGGATCTGGAGATCGAAACGGTCGAGCATCGGCAGGCCGGTGCCAAAATTTGGCACGGAGCGCATCAACTTTGCACGCAATCGGCGACGATTGCTGGTAGTGTATTGCATTAGTGACACAGTTGGGATCGGAGACGGAATGCGTTCGTCGGTTGCAGCCTTGCTTGTTGCCCTGGCCGCCGTGAGCGGGCCCGCGGTTTCTGCCCCTGCCGCTCGTGCGGAGGCTCCCGGGCAGCGCGCGAGCGATTCGAAACCGGCAGATCTTCCGCTTGAAGCCGGCGAGGGCCGGGAGGTCGCCCGGAAGCTCGCCGACCAGCTCGTCACCGCTTTCGTCTACCGAGACCAGGCGCAAGCCTATGCCGCCATGCTTCGCAGGAATGCCGCTGCCGGCCGCTATGACTCCGGGACCCGCGAAGCGCTTGCGAAGCTTCTCACCGAGGACCTCCAGGCCGTCCACAAGGATGGCCACCTCCACGTCGAGGTCGCGGACCACCAGGCGCGTGGCGGGGCCGAGAGCGGCCCGCCGGGCAATTTCCCGCCGTTGATCCAGGCCGCGACCACCATTGCCCCGGGGATCGGATACATCCGCTTCAGCGCCTTCTTCGGCACGCCCGAGGAGATGGCGGGGGTCAGGAAGTGGCTCGACGAGAACAGGAACGCGAAGACCCTGATCTTCGACCTTCGAAACCACCATGGCGGGGGGCTCGACGAGCAGGACGCCATCTTCTCCTACCTGTTCGAGGCGAAGACCCCGCTCGTGAAGATGGCGATGGCCAAGGACATCTACGAAGAGCATGGCTCGCCGGTCCAGCCCGGGCCGACCCTCACCTTCGCTCCGGAAGGGGCGGACATGGTCGCAACGCACAGCGCAATTCCCGGCGAGGACACCCCGCTTCGCCGTGCCAAGGTCTATCTTCTCGTCTCGAACAGGACGGCATCGGCCGCGGAGCATTTCGCGCTTGCGCTGAAGTCGACGGGAAGGGCGACCCTCATCGGCGAAGCGACCGCGGGCGCGAACCATTTTGGCGGAGGCGAGGACATCAACGAGCATTTCGCAGTCTGGATGCCGGTCGGACGAACGTACGACATCAAGACGGGAAAGGACTGGGAGGGCGCGGGCATCGCTCCCGACATCGAGGTCGATCCCCGGCTCGCTCTCGTCCTTGCCCTCGAAAAGGCCGGCCTCGGCCACGAGGAAGCCGTGAGGCTCGATGCCGCAGAGGTACCCGCCGAGCCCGTTCATTCGGACAAGCTCCTGGCGCGGTGAGGTGCGGCCGTTGGTCGAAATTTGCCTGAGCAGGCGTCGACGCGGTGAAGCGGGTGGCGAAAGG
>DASZYL010000141.1:0-16187 GCA_035545385.1 Sphingomicrobium sp.
CTCCGATCAGGGCGCTTCGCGGTTTCAGGCGTGTCCACCTCCTTCCCGGCGAGAGCCAGGAGATCGCTTTCGACCTCTCTCCAAGGGACCTCAGCATGGTGGCCGAGAACGGCGACATCGTCATCCCGTCCGGCACGTACGGCGTCTCGATTGGCGGCGGGCAGCCGGGCTCGGGCTTACCGGCCGCAAGCGCCAAGTTCGACGTGAGCGGCAGCATCGCGCTTCCGGAATAAGGACGAACATGTTCGAAAACCGCGCACCAGGAACGGGAGGAGTGATCGTGACGAGACGCTTGGTTCAGGCACCGAAGAAGTTCATCGCGGCCGGGCACGGCCTTCGCGCATTCGTGATCGCAGCGGCCGTGACGCTCGCTGCCCCGGCACTGGCACAGAACGACAAGATGACTCCGATGGAGACACCGCCCCAGGCCAATGCGATCGTTCTTGGAACCGGGCCGCTCCCCGGTGCCACCCAGCAGGAATCCTGGCACCGGCAATATGGAAGCGCCTTTGCCCGCAACGTCACGATCGCGACCCTGACGCCCTATCTCCCGGACCCGGGAACCTCGAACGGAACCGCGGTCGTGGTCGCGCCCGGCGGCGGGTTCATGACCCTCTCGATGGAGAATGAGGGCTCGCAGGTCGCCGAGGCCCTGGCCAAGCACGGGGTCGCGGCGTTCGTGCTCAAATACCGCCTGAACCAGACACCTGCCGATCTTTCCGAATTCGAGCGGTCGATGGCGGCGATGTTCTCACGTGCCGGACGGCCCGTCTCTCCGCCGCCGACCGGACAGGACGCCTTTTCGCGGCTGAAGCCCCAACTGGCCGACTCGAGCGCCGCGTTCGCGCTGATCCGAAAGCGCGCCGCGGAATGGCACGTCGACCCGCAGCGCATCGGGATGGTCGGCTTTTCCGCCGGCGCGATGCTGACTCTCGCGACCGCGCTTTCCGACAGCGCCGCGAAGCCGGCGTTCATCGGTTCGATCTACGGGCCGATGGGGACGATGGATATCCCTGCCGACGCCCCGCCGCTCTTCGACGCGCTTGCGGCTGACGATCCCATCTTCGGGAACGGCGGTTTCGGACTCATCGAGAGCTGGAGGGCAAAGAAGCGGCCGGTCGAGTTCCACCTCTACGAGCAGGGCGGGCACGGCTTTGGGATGTACCCCAAGGAGACGACGAGCACCGGCTGGTTCAATGCGTTCGTCGCCTGGATGCGGATGCACGGCTGGGTGAAGCCGGGACAATAGGTCGCAAGTAGCGCCTTCCTCGCTATTGCACCTGGAGCACTGCGATCGACCGGGGCGGCAGGTCGAGCGCGAGTTCGCGATTTGAGACTCGTGCCCGATAGGCAACGGGCTCGACCGTGTGCGGGTGATCGAAGCTGTTGTGCGAATCGACCGCGGGTGCGGTGAGCAGCTGGCCGGAGGCCGATTTCACATTCATCCCGGCAATCGCCGCCCTGATGCTCGCGGGATTGCCGGGATCGGTATTCGTGACCGCAAGCCACAGCCGGCCCGCCGTGTCGCGGGCAGCGACCGCGTCCACGCGCGGCAGGTTGATGTCTCCTTCGACATAAGGGCTCGCGCTCACCGTCACCGGGACAAGGGTCGCGTCCTGGAAGGGCACGTACAGCCGGTAGACGTGATAGGTCGGAGTGAGCACCATCTTGGGCCCATCGGTCAGGATCATCGCCTGGAGGACGTTGATCATCTGGGCGATGTTGGCGCCCCGAACCCGCTCGGCATGGCGCATGAAGATGTTGAGGTTGAGCGCTGCGACCATCGCATCGAGCATCGTGTTCTGCTGCTGGAGGAAGCCGGGGTTGGTTCCCGGGCTCGGCGCCCACCAGTCGCCCCATTCATCGACGAAGAGGGCGACCTTCTTCTCGGGATCGTAGCGGTCCATGATCTCGCTCTCGCGAGTGACCCAGGACTCCATCTTGAGCGTCGCCTGGAGGGTCTTGGCATAATCGAGGTTGCCAAATCCGACGCTCGGCTTGTGCGGCGGCCAACCCTCTTCGACCGTGTAGCCGTGAAGCGAAACACCCTCGATGTCCCACGACCAGACCTTGCTCTTCCAGGCCTTCATCACGGCCTCGGTATAGTCGCTGTCGCCGCTGTCCCAGCCGACGGCGATCCGCTTCATCTGATTGTCGCCCGCGTGCTCGCCGTTCTGTGCCGGGTTGTAGTTGCGCGTGTAGCGGGCGAAGCGCTTCATCTCCTCGACATAATGGTCGGGCGACATCGCCCCACCGCAGCCCCAGTTCTCGTTGCCGAGCCCGAGAAATTTCACCGTGTAGGGCGCCGGGTGGCCGTTCGCCGCCCGCTCCTTGGCAAGCGTGGTCGGTTGATCCGACGTCATATATTCGAACCAGTCGGCGGCTTCCTTGACGGTGCCGGAACCGATGTTCTCGGAGATGAAGGCGTCGGCACCGATCTGTGACAGGAAATCGAAATATTCGTGCGTTCCGAACGCGTTTGTCTCGATCACTCCGCCCCAGTCGGGATTGAGGGTCGCCGGCCGTTTCGACTGGGGCCCGATTCCGTCGCGCCAGTGATAATTGTCTCCGAAGCAGCCGCCCGGCCAGCGCACGTTGGGGACGTGTAGCGCCCGAAGCGCACCGACGACGTCCGAGCGGATCCCCCTGACATTGGGAATGGGCGAATCCGGCCCAACCCAGATCCCTCCGTAGATGCCGGTCCCGAGATGCTCGGCAAACTGGCCGAAGATCTGGCGGCTGATCTTGGGGCCCGGACGGCTGGGGTCGATGCTGAGCGTTGCCGGCGCCGCGGCGCCCACCTGCGAAGTCGCCAACGCAGCCGCCGCGGCGAACATGGCGAGGCGCCGTCCAAGCTCAATCGTCATTCTTGCCCCTCTTCAACTTTCGAGTGCGAGCTTTTCATTGGGAAGCGCTGCCGTCGGCCGAGCCCCCCACAGCGCGTAGGCGAGGACTCCGAGCTCGCAGGCCGCGGTCAGCAGGAACGAATGCTGGATCCCGAACTGGTCGGCGAGGCGGCCCTGGACGATGACCAGCGCGCCCCCGGCGATTGCCCAGATCAGCCATCCCGAGCCTTCCTCGGTCAGCGGGCCGAGGCCCCGGATCGCGAGAGCGAAGATCGTCGGGAACATGATGGAGTGGAAGAAGCCGACCGACATCAGCGCGTACATCGCGGTGGGACCATGCGCGAAGCTCGCGATCATCATGACGATGAACGCGCCGAGCGCGAAGGCGGCAAGCACCTTCTCGGGAGCGATCGCCCGCATGACGAAGGCGCCGAGGAAACGGCCGACGGCCATCCCGCCCCAGACGAACATCAGGTAATTGGCCGCGACCTCGTGGGTGACATTGCCGATGTCGGGCTGGGAGGCGAAGTTGATGAAGAGGTTCCCGACGCCGATCTCGGCGATCAGGTAAATGAAGATCGCGAACACTCCGAACACGAGGTTGCGGTGGCGCCATAGCGAGAGATGCTTTCGGGCCTCGGCATTGACCCGGCGCGTCGCCGAGCCGAGCTCGGGAAGCCTTGCCCGCCAGATGACGACCGCGAGGATCGCGAGGACCACGGCGACGATGAGATAGGGCAGCTGCGTCGCCTGGGCGTCCGCCATCCGCTGCTCGAGGCTGAGCTGCGTCCCTTCGAGCGTCGTTCCGGAGACCGTCCGGGCAAGGATCAGCTGCTGGCCGTACGCGACCGCCAGGAGGTCCCCCGTCGTATTGAACGCCTGGACTAAGGTGAGGCGCGACTCCGATGTTTCCGGAGGCCCGATGACCGCGACATAGGGGTTGGCCGCGACCTGGAGGATCGCGATCCCGCACGACACGGTGAACAGGGCGGCGAGCGTTACCCAGTAGGAGGGCAGGCGCGCCGCCGGGATCATCGCCAGCGATCCCACCGTCATGATCACGAGGCCGACGACGAGCGCCTTGTGATAGCCGATCTTCTCGATCAGCTTCGCTGCCGGGATCGATGCGACGAGATAGCCGATGAACCAGGTCGATTCGATGAGCGTCGTTTCGGTGTAATTGAGCTCGAACACGCTCCTCAGGTGCGGGAGGAGCGTGTTGTTGATGACGGTGATGAAGCCCCACATGAAGAACAGCGTCGCGAGCAGTGCGAGCGCGGGTCCGTAGCTTTGTGTCGGGGTCCCGGTTGCCGGTCCTGTTTTCGCTGCTCCAGCCATGGTGCGCGCTCCCCTTCCTTCCCCTTTGCCGCTAATGATTACTCAGACAAATGAAGCACGCAACTCTGCTGCCTTTGCGCCCTCCGGGGAACGCGATCCCGAATTCGCCGATTGCCGCGCATCGGAATATCTCGCCTCCGAAACCATTTGCCTGCTCATTATGTCCGACTATTGAATTCGCAATGGGCTGCGATTCCGCCGCTTCCTGGTCCTTGTCTCCGGGTCTCCTTCAATGGCCCTGAGGCTGTTGCAGCACCGCGATGAAAAGGGACGATCGGTGATCGCGGACGATGGCGCAACCGCGCGCTTCATCAAGGGCGTCGGCTCGACACGCGAACTGGCGCTGAAGGCGATCGAGAGCAGGGCGACGATCCTTGACGTGGTCCACGGGCTCGGACTGGGGAGCGAGGTCGACACCGCGGCGGAACTTGCCGCGGGGCACATCATCGCGCCCATCGACCACGAGGATCCGGCTCACCTTCTCATGTCGGGCACCGGCCTTACGCACCTCGGTTCGGCGGATGCGCGCGACCGGATGCACAAGCTCGCTTCGAGCGAGGACAAGAGCGATTCGATGCGCATGTTCCTCGAAGGGGTCGAGCGCGGAAAGCCCGCGCCCGGCGACGTCGGATGCCAGCCGGAATGGTTCTACAAGGGGGACGGCTCGCAGCTCGCCGGCCCCGGCGACCCGCTCGAAATTCCCGGCTTTGCCGAGGACGGCGGCGAGGAGCCGGAGCTTGCCGGCATTTATGTCATCGGCCCGGACGGGACTCCCTGCCGCCTCGGCATCTGCCTTGCCAACGAGTTCAGTGACCACGTCACCGAGCGCCACAACTACCTCTGGCTTGCCCATTCCAAGCTGAGGCAGGCGGCGCTCGGACCGGAGATCCTCGTCGGACCTCCTCCCGATCATGTCGAAGGCACGAGCCGCATCATCCGCGATGGAGCGATCGAGTGGGAAAAGCCCTTTCTTTCGGGCGAAGCGAACATGTCGCACAGCCTTTCGAACCTCGAATGGCACCAGTTCAAATACCGGCAGTTCCGAAGGCCAGGCGACGTCCATGTCCATTTCTTCGGGACCGCGACCCTCTCGTTCAGCGATGGCTTCAGGACCAAGGCCGGCGACGAGTTCGAGATAGAAGCGACACCTTTTGGGCTGCCGCTCCGCAACCGACTGGTGCGGCGCGGCGGCGAAGCGCCTCGAGTGCGAGTTCTTTGATGGGGGACAAACCGATGAACTTTGGAGTGCATATGGTCGGACTGGTATGTGCAGGGGCGATGGCAGCGTCAGCCAACGCAGCGACCGCGACCCGCGAGCCCTTTGGAACCCTTCCCGATGGGACCAGGGTCGAGTCGGTCGTCCTCAAAGGCGCCAACGGTGTCAGTGCACGGATCATGACGCTCGGGGCGACGCTCCAGTCGTTCAGCGGCCCCGACAGGTCGGGCAATATCGCTGACGTGACGCTCGGCTACGATGATGCGCGAAGCTATGTCGAGCATCCCAATTACTGGGGCCAGACGATTGGCCGTTACGCCAACCGGATCGCCGGGGGGCGCTTCACCCTCGACGGGAAAAGCTATCAGCTCACGCAGAACGACAAGACCAACTCGCTTCACGGCGGGACGGTCGGCTTCGACAAGCGCATGTGGCAGATCGTCGACGTCGGAAACGAGGCGGGTGTTGCAAGGGTCGCGCTTCGCCTTGTCAGCCCTTCGGGTGACCAGGGCTATCCCGGCGAGCTGACCGTCACCACCACCTATATGCTCGACGATCATGGCTCGCTGACCATCGATTTTGCAGCGACGACCGATGCCCCGACCATCGTCAATCTCACCAACCACGCATTGTTCAACCTTGCCGGCGAAGGCGCTCCAGGAGGAGCGCTGACCCACCGGCTGACGATGCCCGCCCACCGCTTCACTCCGGTCAGCGCGACTCTGATCCCGACCGGAGAGCTGAGGAGCGTCGCTGGAACGCCGTTCGATTTCACGGCCGGCCGGGTCCTCGACGAGGTGGTTCGCGACGGGCGCGATCCGCAAATGGTCATCGGCCGCGGGATCGACCACAATTTCGTCATCGATGCCGGGAAGACTGCCGAGCCGAAGCTTCTCGCCCGCCTCGAGGACCCGCGCTCGGGACGCGTCCTCGAGGTCCTGTCCGATCAGCCTGGCCTCCAGGTCTACACCGGGAACTTCCTCGACGGGACGCTGATCGGAAAGAACCGGCATATCTACCGGATGGGCGATGGGATCGCGCTCGAGCCGCAGGTCTTTCCGGACACGCCCAACCAGCCCGCATTCGGATCGGCCAGGATTGATCCGGAACACCCCTATCATCACCGGATGATCTATCGATTGTCGGTGGAGCGCTGAAGCGCGAGGCGCCGGGAGGCGAAGACATGACTGACGCGCAACCGCGCAAGCTCCGGTCGGCCAACTGGTTCGACAATCCCGACAACGTCGACATGACCGCGCTCTACCTCGAGCGCTATCTCAATTACGGGATTGGCCTCGAGGAACTGCGTTCCGGAAGGCCCATAATCGGGATCGCACAGACCGGCAGCGACCTTGCTCCATGCAACCGGCACCATCTCGTCCTCGCCTCGCGGATCCGCGACGGGATTCGCGACGCCGGCGGGATCCCGTTCGAATTTCCGGTTCATCCGATCCAGGAAACGGGAAAGAGACCCACCGCCGGTCTCGATCGAAATCTTGCTTACCTCGGCCTGGTCGAAGTCCTCTTTGGATATCCGCTCGACGGCGTGGTGCTGACGATCGGTTGCGACAAGACGACGCCGGCCTGCCTGATGGCTGCAGCGACGGTCGACATCCCGGCCATTGCCCTTTCGGTCGGGCCGATGCTGAACGGTTGGCACCGGGGCCAGCGCACCGGTTCGGGAACGATCGTCTGGAAAGCCCGTGAGCTGCTTGCCGCGGGCAAGATCGATGCGACGCGGTTCATCCGCCTCGTCGCCTCCTCGGCGCCGTCGACCGGCTATTGCAACACTATGGGGACGGCGACGACGATGAACTCGCTGACCGAAGCTCTTGGCATGTCGCTTCCGGGGTCGGCGGCCATCCCCGCCCCCTATCGCGAGCGCCAGGAGAATGCCTACGAAACCGGCAAGCGGATCGTCGACATGGTGCGCGAGGACTTGAAGCCTTCCGACATTCTCACCAGGGACGCGTTCATCAACGCCATCGTCGTCAACTCGGCGATCGGGGGCTCGACGAACGCCCCGATCCATCTCGCCGCGATCGCTCGCCACATCGGGGTGGAGCTGACCATCGACGACTGGCAGGAATATGGCCTCGACGTACCGCTGCTCGTGAACCTGCAGCCTGCCGGCGAATATCTCGGCGAAGATTTCTGCCGCGCGGGCGGCGTCCCGGCAGTCATCGCGCAATTGATGCGCCACGGCCTCATCCGCGAGGATTCACTCACCGTCAACGGCCGAACGGTCGGCGAGAATTGCCGCGGAGCCGAGATCGAGGACGAAGACGTCATCCGGCCGTTCGAGCGGCCGCTCAAGGAGGAGGCGGGCTTCCTCGTCCTGCGCGGAAACCTCTTCGAGAGCGCCATCATGAAGACGAGCGTCATCAGCGAGGAATTTCGCGAGCGCTACCTCTCCAACCCCGACGATCCCGGCGCCTTCGAAGGCCCCGCCGTCGTGTTCGATGGCCCCGAAGATTATCACGCCCGGATCGACGATCCATCGCTCGACATCACGCCGGCAACGCTCCTCTTCATGCGCGGGACGGGACCGATCGGCTATCCCGGCGCCGCCGAGGTCGTGAACATGCGCGCGCCCGCCTACCTCATCACCCAGGGGGTCCATTCGCTTCCATGCGTCGGCGACGGGCGCCAGTCGGGGACCAGCGGCTCTCCTTCGATCCTCAACGCTTCACCCGAGGCCGCCGCAATGGGAGGCCTTGCGCTCCTGCGCACCGGGGATCGCGTTCGAATCGACCTGAAGCGTGGTACCTGCGACGTGCTCATCGACGATGCGGAACTGGCGGCGCGGCGCAGCGAACTCGAGGCTTCGGGGGGCTATGACTATCCGCCTTCGCAGACGCCCTGGCAGGAAATCCAGCGAGCGCTGACCGGGCAGCTCGCGAGCGGCGCGATCCTCGAAGGGTCCGAGAAGTACCAGCGGGTAGCGCAAGTCTTCGGGGTGCCCCGCCACAATCACTGAAAAAGCGGGATGGAGGGCATTCGAGCGCGCGCGGAGGAAAACGGGGGCCCGTAGCTTTCAGGTCGCGGCAAGAAGGGGGAAGTTTCATGCGTTTCAACATGATCCTGTCGGCGTTGCTCGTTTCCGCTTCGAGCCTGAGCGCCGCGGCCGGGGACGATCGGGGACTGACCTTGAGCCCCGCCGAAACCTTCGAAGGCAAAGGGATAAGCGTCCTTGTCGAGCAGAACCATTTCAGCCCCATCTTCTTCGACGAGAAGAATGCCGGGATACAGATCATCCTCCACGGCGAGCGGATCGCATCGGACGGCGAAGTGCGCCTCAATCCAACGCCCGAGCAATGGGACCCCGTCCCGGCATTCGTCAGCCGTGCGAAGGGCCCGAAGCCCAACCAGCTGGTGGTGACTTCCTCCTATCCGGCGGTTGGCCTCGACTACCGCGTCGAGGTGACGGCCGAAGGCGAGGGCTTCCGGATCGCGGTCAACCTCGACAAGCCTCTTCCGCCGGGCCTCGTCGGCAAGGCCGGTCTCAATCTCGATTTCCTCCCGACGGCCTATTTCGGGAAGACCTATCTGGCCGATTCCGCGCCCGGCCTTTTCCCGCGCAATCCCGCTGGGCCGATGGCGAAAGACGGATCGGGCGATCCGCTACCGCTCGCCTCCGGGCATTCGGTCATCCTGTCGCCCGAGGACCCGCTGACGAGAGTCAGCATCGTTTCCGAGGGAGCACCGGTCCTTCTCTACGATGCGCGCAACCGTGCCCAGAACGGATGGTTCGTCCTGCGCTCGCTCATTCCCGCGGCCGCGACCACGAACGCCATCGTCTGGCATGTCCGCCCCAACACCATCCCGGACTGGGTTCGAGATCCCGTCGTCTCCTACAACCAGGCTGGCTACACTCCAGCCCGGCGCAAGGTCGCGGTCATTGAGCTCGACCCGAATTTCAAAGGACCCAAGCAGGCAAGCCTCGTCAAGCTGACGCCTGAAGGGGCGGCGAAGCCGGTCCTCACTTCAAAGATCAGGCCATGGGGCAAGTGGCTTCGGTACGATTATGCGGCGTTCGATTTTTCGAGCGTTCGTGAGCCCGGGATCTACGCCATCTCGTATGCGGGAAAGACGACGGCGCCGTTCCCAATTTCCGGCAATGCCTACGATCGCATCTGGCAGCCTTCGCTCGACACCTACCTGGTCGAGCAGATGGATCACATGCGGGCGCGTGAGCAATATCGGATCTGGGAAGGCGTTTCGCACATGGACGATGCGAGGCAGGCACCGCCCAACATCGTTCATTTCGACGGCTATCGAATGGGCCCGGACCTCGATTCCCCCTTCAAGCCGGGCGAGCATATCCCGGGGCTCGCCGTCGGAGGCTTCCAGGACGCAGGGGATTACGACATCCAGACCCCGCAGAACTCGGCGGTGGTCCGCGACCTCGTCTGGGGGCGCGAGCTGTTCGGCCTCGACTGGGACGAAACCACCGTCGACGAGAAGGCGCACGAGGCGCAGATCCGAAAGCCTGACGGCGTCCAGGATTGCCTCCAGCTCCTGCGCCACGGGACGCTTCAATTACTCGCGCAGTACAAGGTCTTCGGCCACGCAATCGTCGGCATCGTCGACCCCACGCTTCAGCAATATACGCACCTTGGCGACGCCGGGTCCCAGACCGACGGCAGGCTCTTCGACCCGGCCCTCCGTCCCGAGGAGGTCGAGGGTGACAGGTCCGGCCGGCCGGACGATCGCTGGGCATTCACGACCGACTACCCCGCCAACAATCTCGACATGGCGGCCGCCCTGGCCGCGGCTAGCCGTGCGCTTCGCGACAGCGATCCGGCGCTCGCGACCGAAGCCCTGAATGCGGCAAAGACGCTCTGGACGGCGCAGCTGCCGAAGATCGGCGCCAACAAGGATGCGAGCGATGGACGGGGAAGCCCTGGATTCCTCGCGGCTTCCGACGCGGTCGCGACCGTCGAGCTGCTCATCGCGAGCAACGGCGATCCGCTTTACCGAACGCACCTCGAGAAGCTTCTTCCGTCGGTCGGACCACGCTTCTTCTTCATCGCGGCGTCCGCGGTTCGGGCAATTCCTTACATGGGGCCCGACTATCGGGCAGAGCTCGTCCCCATGGTCAAGGCTCTCAAATCCGAGGCCGACCGGCAGCTTGCCGGCAATCCCTTTTCCGTGCCGATCAGCGAAGGCGGCTGGGCGGGATCGAACGCAGTCGCAACCTTCGGCGCGACCATGTACCTCCTGCACAAGTCATTCCCCGAGATCATCGGAACCCAGTACACCCTCGATGCGCTGGACTATATGCTCGGACGCCACCCGGCGAATAACCTGTCGCTCGTCTCGACCGTCGGCACGAAGTCGAAGCTGATCGCTTATGGCCACAACCGCGCCGATTACAGCTTCATCCCTGGCGGGATGGTGCCCGGAGTCCTCATCGAAAAGCCCGACTTCCCCGAGCTCATGACGGATTGGCCGTTCCTGTGGTTCGAAAACGAATATACCGTCGGCACGACCGCCGACTACATCCTCGCGGCAAACGCCGCGATCGCCGCGATCGCCGAGACGGAGGAGAAACACTGATCCTCAAGAAATGGGCACGACGATCGGAAAAATCTCGAGGCTACGTGCCGGCGACCGCCTTCAAGGGCGGTTCCGATGACGCGCTCGCGACCTCGCGCTCGGCCTGGACGAAACCGTGCGTGGGAACGATCTCGCCCGCCCTGTCCGAGATGAGGGACCAGTTGCGGATCACCTCGTCCGCCGCGTCCGGCCCGTCGCCGACCTGAATGCCTTGCGTCAACGTGACGTTGGCGAGCGCGAAATGGCCAGCACCGGCGCAGAGGATCGCCCGGGTCGGGGCGTTGTCGGAGACGAGCGCGAGGAGGCCGGGACTCACCTTTTCAGGGGCAAGCAGCCGAAGGCTCTCCTCGGGCAATATCCCTTGAGTCATCCCCGTCGCAGCCGACGGTGCCAGGCAATTGACCCTGATGTTGTATTTCTCGCCCTCGAGCGCGAGCGTCTGCATGAGGCCGACGAGCGCCATCTTCGCCGCGCCGTAATTGGACTGGCCGAAGTTGCCGTAGAGACCCGATGACGAGGAGGTCATGACGATCCGCCCGAACTGCTGCTCGCGCATGATCGGCCAGGCCGCCCTGGTGCAGATGACCGATCCCATGAGGTGAACCTCGAGGACGAGCCTGAAATCCTCGAGCGGCATCTTTGCAAAGCTCTTGTCGCGCAGGATCCCGGCGTTGTTCACGAGGATGTCGACACGGCCCCACTTGGCCATGGTCGCCGACACGAGCCCGGCGATTGCCGCTTCGTCCGTGACCGATGCGGCACAGGCGATGGCTTCTCCGCCCGCCGCCTCGATCTCGGACGCGACCATATCCGCGGCGTCTTTCGAAAGATCGTTGACGACGACCCTCGCGCCCTTCCCTGCGAGGAAACGGGCGTGGGAGCGGCCGAGGCCGCTTCCCGCACCGGTGACGATTGCGACGCGGCCATCGATTGACATCGGGACTCCTGGAAGACGTTCGTGAAAGGGAAGGTCTACCTGCGGAGATATTAACTCACAAGATAGCGAATCTATTTCGCCTTGCGCTTGCCGCCCAATGCGCCGGGCTTGCGCGCGCGTTCCCTTGTTCGCTCCTCGCAGATGTGGCGAAAGCCCGCGGCCATGAAGGAAGCCATGCGCTCCTTGACCGCCGCATAGTCGTCGGACTTGCAAAGGCCCTTCGAGAGCTTGTCGATGCGGCCCGTCCGGGCGAGCGTCAGCATCAGGGCTCCGGAGACGAAATGATAGCCCCAGAAGACGTCTTCCTCGGCGCAATTGGGAAGCGCCTTCTTGAGGAGCGAGATGAGCTTCAGCACGACGGGATCGAAATTCTCGTCCATGAGCTTCGCGCCCCATTTCGGGGTGTTCGAAACCTGCGCGCTCAGCTGCCCGTAATTGCGCCAGCCCTCGCCGCCCTGGATGTAGAGGTCGAGATCGGTGTCGAGATAGGTCCTTAGCGCTCCTTCGACCGTGGGCGTGCCCCCGGTCGCCTTCTCATAGTCGTCGAGCGCCTTCATCCGCCGCTCGCTGGTGACGACCGCGCGGCGCGCGAACACGGCGTCGAACAGCGCCTTCTTGTCGTTGAAATAATAATTGAGAAGCGTGTGGTGGACCCCAACGCGCTTGGCGACGTCTTTCAGAGTCACTCCGTAAAGACCATGTTTCGAAAACAGGTCCTCCGCGGCATCGAGGATCTGCTCGATCGTTTCGGCGCGTTGCTCGGCCTTTTTCGAGGAGCGGCGGGGCTGGACTTGCTTGTTCACGCGCAAGGTCTTCAAACGCTCGCCTGCTCACGTCAAGGCGCGCGTTCGCGAAAGCCCTGAAGCTAAGGCGCTCTGCCCGTGTTCGATTTCATTCACACACGCGTTAGTGACCATTGACTCGGCTTCGCCCGCAATTGCATGGTGCACGTGCACGCCGGTGGGAGAGGAGAGGCTGCAAGCATGATTCACCGGCGCATTGTCGGCAGCGACCGCCCGGCGGCCAATCCATGAACGCGCCCACCGAAGTCCAGGGAGCGATCTCGCGCCGCGCCCGCGTCGTCCTCTGGACCCTGACCTTCGTCTACGTCCTCAACTTCCTCGACCGCTCGCTCCTCGGGATCCTCGCCAAGCCGATCCAGGACACGCTTCACATCAGCGACGGGCAGCTCGGGCTCATCGGCGGGCTTTATTTCGCTTTCTTCTATTGCTTCATCGCGATTCCCGTCGGCTGGCTCGCCGACAAGACCAACCGCGTCGCCGTCATCTCGCTCGCCTGCGCGATCTGGAGCGCGGCGACCTCCTTTTGCGGGCTTGCCGCCAATTATCCGCAGCTGGTCGTTGCGCGGATGCTTGTCGGCTTCGGGGAGGCGGGGGGAGTGCCCCCCTCCTACACCATCATCACCGATTACTTCCCGCCCGGAAGAAGGGGCACCGCTTTCGGAATCTACAATCTCGGGCCGCCCATCGGTGCTGCGCTCGGCATTGCCTTCGGCGCCTCGATCGCGGCCGCGTTCAACTGGCGGATCGCCTTCATCGCGATCGGGGGAATTGGAATCGTCGCCGCCCTCGCGATCTGGCTCATCGTTCGCGAGCCGCCGCGCGGCGCATTCGACGGCGGCGTTCCGACAGGCTCGGGCCCGAGCTTCTGGGACACGGTGAAGATGTTCTTCTCGAGCCCGACCCTGCTCCTCATCTCGTTCGGAAGCGGAGCGACCCAGTTCATCACTTATGGCCTCGGAAATTTCACGAGCCTCTTCCTGATGCGCGAAAAGGGAATGACTCTCGAAGAGGTCGCGATCTGGTACGCGCTCACCGTCGCCGTCGGGATGAGCGCCGGGATGATCGTCTCCGGCAGGGCGATCGACCGCTTCACGCGCAAGTCGAAGAGCGCCTATGCCTCGATCCCCGCGGCTTCGCTCATCGTCGCCCTCCCCTTCTATGTCGCCTTCGTCTGGGCGCCCGGCTGGCAGCTTGCGCTCTGGCTCCTCACCGCGGTCATGGCGCTCAACTATTTCTACCTGTCCTCGGCGATCGCGCTCGTCCAGGAAGAGGTCCGTCCCGACCAGCGGGTCATGGCGGGAGCGCTCCTGCTCCTCGTCATGAACTTCATCGGCCTCGGGCTCGGCCCGACCTATGTGGGTGCGGCGAGCGACGCCTTCGCGGCGAGGGGTATCGCCCATTCGCTGCAGGTCGCGCTCTATACATTGACGCCTTTCTATCTCGTCGCCGCCTTCCTCTTCCTGTGGCTGATGCGGCGCCTGAAGGCGGAAGACTCGAGGAACCGGGGGTAGTGATGACGAGGGTCCTGACCGCTGCTGCAGGCGTGATTGCAGCTTTCATTCTCTTCCTTCAGCCGAGCCCAGCAATGCCCCTCGAGACCCGACCGACCGCCGCCCCAATCGTCCGTGCGCCCGCCGGTGCCCTCAAGGGAACCATCGAAGAGGGGCTCCATGTCTTCAAGGGCATTCCCTATGCCGAGGCGCCGGTCGGGGAGCGCCGCTGGAAACCCCCGGTTCCCAAGGCGAAATGGCCGGGAGTCCGCGATGCAAGCGAGTTCGGCCCCGCCTGCTTCCAGCCAGACGGCAAGCTCAACAACATCTACGCGAACAAGCCCTACCCGATGAGCGAGGACTGCCTTTCGCTCAATATCTGGGCGCCCGCCCATGCCCATAACGCTCCCGTCTTCTTCTGGATCTACGGCGGCGCCCTCTGGGGCGGGACGAGCAGGGACCCGCTCTACGACGGTCGCGAGCTGGCCTCGCGCGGGATTGTCGTCGTCTCGATCAACTATCGCGTAGGCCCGCTCGGCTGGCTCGCGCATCCCGAGCTCAGCGCGGAATCGCCCGACGGCGTCTCCGGCAATTATGGCCTCCTCGACCAGATCGAGGCGCTGCGCTGGGTAAAGCGCAACATTTCATCGTTCGGCGGCGACCCCGCGAACGTCACGATCGCCGGCGAATCCGCGGGCGGCCTCAGCGTCATGTACCTCCTTGCCTCGCCGCCGGCGCGGGGCCTCTTCGCAAGGGCAATCGCCGAGAGCGCGTACATGATCTCCACTCCCGAGCTGAAGGTCGCGCGTCATGGAGCGCCCTCGGCCGAGGCCGCGGGAACCGCGCTCGGCGAGAAGCTCCATGCCCCGACCATCGCCGCGCTTCGGGCGATGGATCCTTCGAAGCTCACCAACGAAGCCGCCGCGGCCGCCTACGCGCCGTTCGGCGCCGTCGACGGAAGGATCCTTCCGCGCCAGCTCGTCGACGTTTTCGACCGCGGCGAACAGGCGCGCGTTCCCATCCTCGCGGGGTTCAACAGCGGCGAAATCCGCTCGCTCACGATCCTCGCTCCGCCACCAGCGGCGAGCGAAGACGATTATGTGAAGCGGATCCGCGAAGCCTATGGCGACCTCGCCGACGAGTTCCTGCGGCTCTACCCTTCCTCCGACATGAAGGAGAGCATTCTCGCCGCAACGCGCGACGGGCTTTACGGCTGGACCGCCGAGCGGCTCGTTCGAAAGCAGGCTGAAATCGGGGAACCTTCCTATCTCTACCTGTTCGATCACGGCTACCCGGCCGCCGACGGCGCGGGTCTCCACGGATTTCACGCGAGCGAACTTCCCTTTGTCTTCGGAACGTTCGACGGCACGCCGCCGCTCTGGCCGAAGGTGCCCGATGCTCCCGGCGAGCGGGCGCTGTCCGAGGCGATGATCGATTACTGGACGAGCTTCGCAAGGGACGGCCGGCCGCAATCAAAGGCCGCGCCCTGGCCGGCCTTCGCCCCGACCCGCGCCTACATGCACTTTGCCGATGCGCCGACCCCGCAGGTGAAGCTGATGCCCGGCATGTACGAGCTCGACGAGGAAGTGGTGTGCCGTCGACGCGCTGCCGGGGACTTGCCCTGGAACTGGAACGTCGGGCTCGCTTCGCCGAAGCTGCCGCCGGCCTCGGCCGGCTGCGCGAAGCCCTGACTTGCCCTAGACCTTGATTTCCTCGGCGGCGATTTCGCCCGCCTCATAGTCGGCACGAAGGCGGTTCTTGTCGATCTTGCCGGACGCTGCGAGCGGCATCGCCTCGACCTTGGCGATCCGCTCCGGGATCCACCAGTCGGCGACCTTTCCCCGAAGCGCTTCAAGGAGGCGCGCCGCATCGATCCGTTCGCCGTTTCGCGGCTGCACGACGAGCAGCGGACGCTCGCCCCATTTCTCGTCCGGCGTGCTGATGACCGCGACGAGGCCGACCGCCCGATCGCGGCCAACGATCGCTTCGATCTCG
>DASZYL010000142.1:0-20496 GCA_035545385.1 Sphingomicrobium sp.
CCGGCTGTCGATCAGCCTTCCCCCTAGCCAGTCGAGGAGCGCCGGCTCGAGATAGAAGTAATAATAATATCCCGCGATCCCCGGCCTTGCGAAGAACGGGTCGTGAAGCGGAAGGCCGCCGTTCGCGAGGGCGGCGACCACGGCCGAATGTTTGACGGCATCGATATCGATGACCGACTGATAGAGCCGGCCGTTCCAGTCGAAATCGACATTCGCCCAGGCAATGATCGCCCAGCAGAGGAAGACCGCGGTCCACCACCGCCAGGGCACCCGCCGGACCGTCTCAAGCGCGGGCCTGGCGCCGATCAGCGCCAGGACGACATGGGGGGCGAGAAAGCCGGCGAACCCCGTCCACCTGAGGAGGAGCGCATCGGCTGCGGGTAGGATGGTGGGGCCAAGAAGAAGCCCCCAGGTGGCGCGCGTCCAGCCGCGGTCTTCGAAGAGCCCGGCGCTCGACGCAAGGCGCGCGAGTGCGAAGCCCGACAGAACGACGAGCAGGACGGCAAGAAGGCTCGCTAAGGCAAAGCCGGTCAGGTCGTTGAAGAAATAATGCATAACCCCCGTCTTTGCCGGGGGTGCTACGCGAGCCTTCTTAAAGGGCTCTTAACCGTAACGAACGGGCGTGAGGCTTACCTCAGGCCTCGCCGGCGCTCTCCGCAAGGACGGTGAGCCCGCGCTCGCTGACCTCGGCAAAGCCTCCCGTGACCGGAATCCGCTCCGGCTGGGCGCCCTGGCTCCGGTAGACGGCGATCTCGCCATTCTTCAAAGTCGTCATGTAGGGCGCATGCCCCGCCATGATCCCCGATTCCCCCTCGGTGCCGGGAATGACGACCATGTAGACATCGCCGGAGGCGACCATCCGGTCCGGGGTCACGAGCTCGAAATGCAGATCGGCCATTATTCCTTGCCTTCAATCCTGGAGTCGAAGGCAGCCATCGCCGCTTCGAACTTGTCCCTGCAGCCTGTGTTGCAAAAACCGACGACCTTGCCTCGATAGAGTGTCAGGCTGTCCGCGCTGACCGGCTTTCCCGACCAGGGGCAGACATCGTTCACGCAATCGGCAAGGCGAAGGTCGTCGTTCAGTGCTCAGGCCTCCTGGGCGAGCTTCTCGGCCTTCGCGACCGCCTCGTCGATGCCGCCCACCATGTAGAAGGCGGCTTCGGGAAGGTGGTCATATTCGCCGTTCACGACCGCCTTGAACGAGCGAACCGTGTCTTCGACCTGGACGAACTTGCCCGGGATTCCGGTGAAGACCTCGGCGACGTGGAACGGCTGCGACAGGAAGCGCTGGATCTTCCGGGCGCGGCTGACGATGAGCTTATCCTCTTCGGAAAGCTCGTCCATCCCGAGGATCGCGATGATGTCCTGGAGGCTCTTGTACTTCTGGAGCGTCTCCTGGACCGCCCGCGCGACCTCATAATGCTCCTGGCCGACGACGGCCGGAGTAAGGACCCGGCTGACCGAATCGAGCGGGTCGACGGCGGGGTAGATCCCGAGCTCGGAGATCGCGCGGCTGAGAGTCGTGGTCGCGTCGAGGTGGGCGAACGACGTCGCCGGCGCAGGGTCGGTCAAGTCGTCGGCCGGAACGTAAATGGCCTGGACCGAGGTGATCGAACCCTTGTTGGTCGACGTGATCCGCTCCTGGAGAGCGCCCATGTCGGTCGAGAGGGTGGGCTGGTAGCCGACGGCCGAGGGAATACGGCCAAGGAGCGCCGACACTTCCGAGCCCGCCTGGGTGAAGCGGAAGATGTTGTCGACGAAGAAGAGCACGTCCTGGCCTTCCTGGTCGCGGAAATATTCGGCCTGGGTGAGGCCCGAGAGTGCGACCCGGGCGCGCGCTCCCGGCGGCTCGTTCATCTGGCCGAACACGAGCGCGACCTTCGAGCCTTCGGGCGTCGGATTGCCGTCGGCGTCCTTGGCGATGACCCCCGCCTCGAGGAACTCGTGGTAGAGGTCGTTGCCCTCGCGGGTCCGCTCGCCCACTCCGGCGAACACCGAGACTCCGCCGTGGCCCTTGGCGATATTGTTGATGAGTTCCTGGATGAGGACGGTCTTTCCGACCCCGGCGCCGCCGAACAGCCCGATCTTTCCG
Organism: Sphingomicrobium sp.; assembly: GCA_035545385.1. Classification (GTDB taxonomy): domain Bacteria; phylum Pseudomonadota; class Alphaproteobacteria; order Sphingomonadales; family Sphingomonadaceae; genus Sphingomicrobium. The sequence continues at coordinate 2,093 of DASZYL010000142.1, forward strand.
CCCTTCGCATAAGGGGCGAGAAGGTCGATGACCTTGATCCCGGTGACGAGGATCGAGGCCTCGGTCGACTGGTCGACGAAGGCTGGAGCCTCGGCGTGGATCGGGGCCGTCATGTCGCTCCCGATCGGGCCGCGCTCGTCGATCGGCTCGCCGATGACGTTCATGATGCGCCCGAGGGTCTTGGGTCCGACGGGGACTCGGATCTGCGAGCCCGTGGAATTCACGGTCTGGCCGCGCGTCAGTCCGTCGGTCGAATCCATCGCGATCGTCCGGACGACATTCTCGCCGAGGTGCTGGGCGACCTCGAGGACCAGCCGGTTCCCGTGGTTGTCCGTCTCGAGCGCCGAGAGGATCGGCGGAAGATCGCCCTCGAAAGCGACGTCGACGACGGCGCCGATGACCTGGCTCACCCGTCCGGTGAGGTTGCTCGTCGGGCTTGCCGTCTGCTTCGTGTCCGCGGCGGCGGCCTTCCTGGCGCGGGGCTTGGGCTTGGTTTCGGCGGCGGTGGCCATGTCTTTGTTCCTTGCCTTCGGGTTTCGTTAGAGCGCTTCGGCGCCCGAGATGATTTCGACGAGTTCGGTGGTGATCGCGGCCTGGCGCTGGCGGTTGTACTGGATCGACAGGCGGTTGATCATCTCGCCGGCGTTGCGGGTCGCATTGTCCATTGCAGTCATCTGCGAGCCGTAGAAACCGGCCTGGTTCTCGAGCAATGCCCGGTAGATCTGGACCGCGATGTTGCGCGGCAGGAGGTCGGCGAGGATCTCCTCCTCGTCGGGCTCATATTCGACCGCTGCCATCGATGCGGGCTTCGCCGGCGCCGTCTCTTCCTGCGCTTTGACGGCGACAGGGATGATCTGCTCGACCGTCGGCTCCTGCACCAGCGTCGAGCGGAAGTTCGCATAGGCGAGGTGAACGACGTCGATTCCATCCGTGACGTAACGGTCGATGAGGTCCTTCGCGATCGCCTGGGCATTGGCGTAGCTCGGCGCCTTCATCTCGCTCGTGTCGTACTGGGCGATGATGCTCCTCGGGTAGAGGCGCTGGATGACCGGACGGCCCTTGCGGCCGACGATGTAGAAAAAGACGGTCTTGCCCTCCGCCATGAGGTCATCCGCCTTCCTCCGGGCGGCCCTTACGACATTGCTGCTGAACGCCCCCGCAAGACCGCGGTCGGCGGTCGCAAGGACGATGAGATGGGTGTCCTTCTTGCCCGTCCCGGCAAGGAGCTTCGGGGTCTGGGGGCTCGTGGCGACCCGCGCAGCGAGTGACTGAACGACCTCGGTCATCCGCGAGGAATAGGGACGCCCGGCCTCGGCATTCTGCTGGGCACGGCGCAGCTTCGCCGCGGCGACCATCTTCATCGCCTTGGTGATCTTCTGCGTCGACTTCACCGAGCCGATGCGGAGCTTGAGGGCTTTGAGGCTCGCCATGGTCTAGTGCCGGCTTTCCTTAAGCGAACTGCTTGCCGAACTCGGCGAGCGCGTCCTTGAGCGCCGCCGCGGTCTCGTCGTCGAGCGCCTTGGTGTCGCGGATCCTGGCGAGGATCTCGGGCTTTTCCGAGCGCAAATAGCTCAGCATCGCGGCTTCGTAGCGAACCACGTCGCGAACCTCGATGCTGTCGAGGAAGCCCTGGGTTCCCGAAAAGATCGACGCGACCTGCTCCTCGATCGGCATCGGCTGGTACTGCGGCTGCTTCAGGAGCTCGGTAAGGCGCGCACCGCGCGCCAGCAGCTTCTGGGTCGAAGCGTCGAGGTCCGAGCCGAACTGGGCGAAGGCCGCCATCTCGCGATACTGGGCGAGCTCCAGCTTGATCGAGCCCGCGACCTTCTTCATCGCCTTGGTCTGCGCGGCAGAGCCGACCCGGCTGACCGAGAGACCGACGTTAATCGCGGGGCGGATGCCCTGGTAGAAGAGGTCGGTCTCGAGGAAGATCTGGCCGTCGGTGATCGAGATGACGTTGGTCGGAATATAGGCCGAGACGTCGCCCGCCTGGGTCTCGATGATGGGAAGCGCGGTCAGCGACCCGGCGCCATTGGCCTCGCTCATCTTCGCCGCGCGCTCGAGGAGGCGGCTGTGGAGATAGAAGACGTCGCCCGGATAGGCTTCGCGGCCCGGCGGACGGCGAAGGAGGAGCGACATCTGGCGGTAGGCCACGGCCTGCTTGGAAAGATCGTCGTAGACGATGACCGCGTGCATCCCGTTGTCACGGAAATATTCGCCCATCGCGCAGCCGGTGTAGGGCGCGAGGAACTGCAGCGGCGCCGGCTCCGAGGCGGTCGCGGCGACCACGATCGAATATTCCATCGCGCCATTTTCTTCGAGCGCCCGGACGATCTGGGCGACGGTCGAGCGCTTCTGGCCGACGGCGACATAGATGCAATAGAGCTTCTCGCTCTCCTTGCCCGACTTGTTGATGTCCTTCTGGTTGATGAAGGTGTCGAGCGCGACCGCGGTCTTCCCGGTCTGGCGGTCGCCGATGATGAGCTCGCGCTGGCCGCGGCCGATCGGAACCAGAGCGTCGAGCGCCTTGAGGCCGGTCTGGACCGGCTCGTGGACCGACTTGCGCGGGATGATGCCCGGCGCCTTCACCTCGACCCGGCGGCGCTCGCTATATTCGATCGGGCCCTTGCCATCGATCGGATTGCCAAGGGCGTCGACGACTCGTCCGAGGAGACCCTTTCCGATCGGAACGTCGACGATCGTTCCCGTGCGCTTGACGGTCGATCCCTCTTCGATCTCGGCGTCCGAGCCGAAGATGACGACGCCGACATTGTCGGCCTCGAGGTTCAGGGCCATGCCCTTGGTCCCGTTGTCGAATTCGACCATCTCGCCGGCCTGGACATTGTCGAGACCGTAGATGCGCGCGATTCCGTCACCGACCGAAAGCACGGTCCCGACTTCGGAGACCTGCGCGTCGGCGTCGAAGTTCGCGATCTGGTCGCGGATGACGCGGGAAATTTCAGCGGCGCGGATGTCCATGGTTCTTGCTTAGCCTTTCATCGCCTGGGCGAGACGGTTGAGTTTGGTTCGAATGGAGGCGTCGATCTGCTGGCTGCCCAGCTTCACGACAATTCCGCCGAGGAGCGACGGATCGATACGGGCATCGATATTCACTTCGCGACCGGCGCGGCTCTTGAGCTGCTGCCTCAGCTGCGCGAGCTGGTCGTCGTTCAATGGGCGGGCGGTCACGACTTCCGCGGTCACTTCGCCGCGATGCTCGGCGGCAAGGCGGCGGAAGGCGCGGATGACGGAAGGGAGCTGGCTCTTGCGGCCGTTCCTTGCAAGGACGCCGAGGAAATTCGCAGTAAGATGGTCGAGCCCGAGCTCGGGCTCGAGCGCTGCGAAAGCCTTTCCGGCTTCCTCCCTCGACACGAGAGGGCTCGTCACCAGCTCGTTGAAATCCTTCGAATCGAGGAGGGCCTGGCCGAGCGCCTCGAGGCTCTTGCCGACCGATTCGATCTGGCGCTGATCGCGCGCAATATCGAAGAGGGCGGACGCATAGCGCCCCGCTAAGCTGGCCCGAATGCCGCCGGATGTCTCCACGCGCGAAAAGCTCCAGAACTGGAATTGCCCCGATGCAAAAAACGGGGCGCGGAAACGGCTTGCGCCGCACGCCCCCCATCGGTTGGCGCGGCCCCTAGCAAGGGGTTCGCGGCGATGCAAGGCGGCGTCTTCACCTTCTTTGTCGAAGGCCCGGGCTCTATTGCCGGCCCGAACCCTTTTAAAGCTCGCGGGTGAGGAAGCGGGTGAAGGGATTGTCCCTATAGGATCCGAACGGCCCGCAAGTAACGAACCCCTCGCTTTCATAGAGCTTCAGCGCCGGAGTGAAAGGTCCACTTGTCCCGGTCTCGAGGCTGAGGCGCCGGTAGCCGCGCTCGAGCGCTTCCGACATGATCTTCCTGAGGATGGCCCGGCCAACGCCCCGTCCCAGCGCCCAAGGCGCGGTTCGCATCGACTTCACCTCGCCGTGGCCGGCCCCGATCCGCTTGAGAGCGCCGATGCCCATCAAAATTCCGTTTTCCCTCGCCGAGAAGAAGCTCGTCCCTTTCTCGCGAAGGCTTTCGAGCGGGAGGACATGGCAGGCGTCCAAAGGTGACTTCGAGCGCATGTCCTCGAAGTGGAACGCGAGGAGGGCGATCACGTCGGAGCTCTCAAGGTCGCTCGAGTGGAAGGTGAGGGGCATGAGCCAGACGCCTCTTACTTTGAGCGCAAGGCGCAGGAAGCGTGAAATGTTGGCGGGGCTTAAAACGCCTTCATGACCTACAAGATCAAAGGGCTGGATCCGGCGCCCTTCAAGCCGCTCTTTGGCCTCTCCGATAGCGAGCTCGAGAAGAGGGGCGTCGTCAGGATGACCGTCACCGACCCGACTTTCCCGTGCCGGGTCAGCCTCACGGACCGTAAGATCGGCGAAACCGTCCTTCTTCTCAATCACGTGAGCCACGACGTTGCGAACCCCTATCGGGCGAGCCATGCGATCTTCGTCGCCGAGGTCGACCAGGAACCCGCCGAGTTCGTCGACGAGGTGCCGCCGGTCTTTCAGAAGCGCAGCCTCTCGCTTCGAGCATTCGATGAATCGGGGATGATGGAGGATGCGCTCCTCGTGGAGCCCGGAGCGGCGGATGGAGCGATCCGCAAGCTTTTTTCGAACCCCAAGGTCAGGACCATCCACGCGCACAATGCCGTTCGCGGCTGCTTCTCGGCGAAAATTGAAAGGGCATGATGATGGCAATGGTTGCACGAAAGGCCGAGGCGCCTAGATCGAACGCCATGGCGAGCGTGACGCGCCTCGATCCCGACACGGCCTGGGCGGCGTTCATGCGCCGCGACAGGAGCTGGGACGGCCGAATCATCGGCGCGGTGAAGACCACCGGCATCTATTGCAAGCCGAGTTGCCCGGCGCGGCGTCCGAAGCGCGAGCATGTCGAGTTCTTCACGACCGGCGATGAGGCTCGAGCCGCGGGATTTCGCGCCTGCCTTCGCTGCAAGCCCGACGAGGTGGGGCGTGACCGCGAAGCGGTCGCGGCGGCCGTGAAACTGATCGAACAGGCCGAGGAAATCCCGAGCCTTGCCGAGATCGCCGAGGCGGTCGGCTATGCGCCGCATCATTTCCAGCGGCTCTTCAAGCGCGACCTCGGGGTCTCGCCCGCCGAATATGCCCGCGGCCTTCGCAATCGCCGTACCGAGCAGGCGCTCAAGGCCAACGGCCGAGTGACGGACGCCGTCTATGACGCGGGCTACCAGAGCCCGAGCGGCTTCTACAGCGATGCAAAGGAAAGGCTCGGAATGACTCCATCGGCCTGGCGGGACGGCGGGCGCGGCGAGACGATCCGCTGGACGACCTTCGACAGCCCCCTCGGGCAGATGCTGATCGCTTCGACCTCCAGGGGGATCTGCCGGCTGACCTTCGACGACAGCGTCGCCTCGCTCCATCGCCTCTTCCCCAAAGCGACGATCCTCGAAGACGAAGGCGGCCTCAGGGAGCTCGTCGAAGGAGCGCTCGAAGCGATCGAGCGGCCGCTTGCGGCTCCCGATCTTCCGATCGACGTCGCGGGCACCGCTTTCCAGGAAGCCGTCTGGCGCGAACTCCGCAAGATCCCGGCAGGAGAGACGAGAAGCTATGCCGAGATCGCAGCAGCGATTGGGGCTCCCAAGGCGGTTCGTGCGGTCGGCAGCGCAAACGGCGACAACCACGTCTGCGTCCTCATCCCGTGCCACCGTGTGATCAGGAGCGATGGATCGCTCGGCGGCTATGGAGGAGGCATCGACCGCAAGAAGAAGCTGCTTGCTTCGGAAGGCCACCCGGTCGCAGAGCCCGAGCTACCGCTCGCGGATTAGGAGCTTGCCAGCCTTCGCCCTTTGGGCTGAACAGCTCCAAAGGGGAGGGCTATGCAGGACCATGTCGCAACGCATGTGAAGGCCGATAAGCCGCTCTGGCGGCGGATCGTCGATTATCCGCTGGTCGCGATGCTGATCGCGACCGCCATCTATATCGCGGCGGTTGCGCTGGGGCTTGGCCTTCGGCCGGTCCACCTTCCTCTTGGACCCGGTCCAAGGGCGCTCGTCCACGCGATCGTCGAGGTCGGGATCGTCCTTGTCGCCTACAAGCTGGTGATCGTCCGCCTCGGCGAACATCCCCGCGATGACCTTCGCTCGAAGGGCGCTCTTCGCGATCTCGGGCTCGGGCTTCTTGCCGGCTTTCTCATCTTCAGCGCGATCGTCGCCCTCGCCGCGATCGTCGGGGTCTACCGGATCACTGGTCCTGGCGACACGTCGAGGGTGCTCCTCGAGCTCACCGGCACCGCCATTCTTCCTGGCTTCATGGAGGAGTTGCTGTTCCGCGGGATCCTCTTCCGCTGGATCGAGGAATTCGCCGGAAGCTGGGCAGCGCTCGTCGTCACTTCGGCCCTCTTCGGGTTGGCACATATCCTCAACCCTAACGCCACCTGGTTCTCTTCCTTTGCGATCGCGGTCGAGGCCGGGGTTCTTCTTGGCGGCGCCTATATGCTGACCCGAAGCCTGTGGTTCCCGATGGGCCTCCACGCCGCCTGGAACTTCACGCAGGGCGAGATCTTCGATGTCCCCGTTTCGGGAATCAACCAGCATGGCCTCGTCGAGGCGAAGCTTACGGGGCCCGATCTCCTGTCGGGTGGCCAGTTCGGCCTTGAAGCGTCAATTCTCGCCCTCTTCGTCGCCACCGCGGTGGGCATTTGGATCGTCTGGCTTGCCGTCAGGCGGGGAGAGCTTGTCCAGCCCCGATGGTCACGGCGAAGGATCAGTGCGAGCCCGACTGCTGCCTAGAGGCTGCCCCCAGGTCCAGGAGCGTCGCTTTGCCCTTCCCTGCGTCGATATCCGCAATCATCCGCTTTGCGACGTCGCCAGCCGCATCGGAATGTGGCGAATAGGCGACGACGGCGAGCGTTGAACGGGCTTCCTTGAACTTGCCTTCATTGATGTACGCGATCGCCGAGTTCACCCGAACGCCATAATCCTGCGGAGCCAGATCGGAGGCGTAATGAAGTGCCGAGAGCGCGTTGTCGCTCGGTCTTCGCCCTTCAGCGACGTAGCTGTGGTAGAATTCGTAGAGCGGCTCCGGATCCTCGGTGTCGAGCTTGTTCGCTGCGATCAGCGTGTCGCGAGCGCGCCGAAAGAGATCATCGGCCTTGTCGGGGTCGTTGGCGGCCATGGCTTCCGCCTCCAAAGCCCGCCCCTTGAGCACCATCGCCTCGGTGCTGCGGGGATCGGCTTTGAGCGCTCGCTCCGCAGCGGTCGCAGCCGCTTCCGGATGGTCATCGGCAAGCTCTGCTTCGGCGAGCGTTCTCTCGACAAGCGAGTCTCCGGGATAGCGCGCTTCGAGCGCGCGGACCTGCGTTGCCAGCACGTCGGTTGGCTGCCTCACACCATATTTGATCTTTGCCCGGGCAATGATGACCTGCGCCGCTCCCTCGCTCAGCGGTGTCACGTCGATCGCGCCGACGTGAATGTTCGAGGCCGCGATCTTGAACTGGACCATCTGGCCGCGAAGATAGGAATCCAGTTCCCGGTCGAGCTGGCCAAGATCGCCGAAAGCCTCGCGCGCGGCCTCGATCGAGGACGCGCCCTTGGTGAGTTGCCTTACATAATTGACCAACTGTCCATCGCGCTTGCCGCCGGTCAGAAGATAATGGGTAAGGAGCCACGAGCGGCCGTAGAAGACATCGCGCTGCTCGCCGGTCATGCCTGGCTTCACTCCGCCGAAAAGGAGCTCGACGGGCATCTTCGGACCGTTGAAGAGGCCGTAAGCCCGATGATTGGCGGGCACTCCAAACCACACGGATCCGTCGTGATCGAATTTCGGAGTCGAATAGAATTCGGCGAAGCCCTCGACATACCATTCGGGATAGGGCGCATCGAAAATCTGCATCATGAGATGATGCGTATATTCGTGGAAGAAGACGGTGTCCTTGGAGAGGTCTCCATAGGTCCCGGTATCCTTTCCGACGTAGGCGAGCGGACCGCTCACCCGTCCGGTGTAGAAGCCTTCCAGAAACTTGTCGCCGGCGAGGGCTTTGACGTCCTCGCTCTTCGGCAGGACGAAGACCGTCAGGCGGTTTCCATCGCCAATCGACGGATCGTCCATCCGGACAGCGTAGCGGACACCCCCATCGAACCGCTCGAGGCGTTCCGCGAATTCCCGCAGTCTCTTTGGATTGTCGTCAGCGTAAATGACGAAATGCTTCGACGAGGCCTGGTACCAGGCCGCATGCGCTGGTCCCGCGACGAGCGCGCTCGCGGCGCACAGCCAAGTCATTGATGGACGCACGATCCCCCCTCCCTTTTTCAATCCCGCCGAGCGTTCGTTGATCAGTCGCCCTTCTTGGCCTCGTCCTCTTCGCGCGCCATCTCGGCCGCAAGCGCTTTATAGGCTTCGTCCAGTTTCTTCGCTTCGATGAGCTCGACCACGCCGTGAAGGGTCTTTCGAACCTTCGAGACGTGCGGGTTGAGTGCAAGCGGAAGAAGGATCTCGCGGGCAAGCTCTCCCTTCTTCTCTGATAGGAGCTGGCGCGAGAGGATGAGGCGCAGGTCGCCATAGTGGGGAGCCGCGAGATAGGCCTGCTCGAGCCCGACGAGAGCGTTTTCCGGAATCCCCTCGCCTGAATAGAAATAGGTGAGATAATTATAGAGGAGGGGCGCCGGGTGGTGCGGGTCGATGTCATGCGCCCTCGCAAGCCAGGTCCTCGCCTCGGTGAGCAGCTGCTTGTTCTTGTCCTTCTTGCCCCGTTCGAGAAGCACGTGGCCCTTGGCGATCAACCCGTCGATCCCCTCGGGATTGATGTGGATCGCTCGATCGGCCGCGGCCTCGGAGGCCTCGAGATGCTCGGCGTCGAACTCGGCCTCCGAAAGAGCGAGCTCGACCGCGTAGCTATTGGGATATTTGCGCGCAGCTTCGCGCCCGTCGGCCGCGACTCCTCCTGCCTCGGCATGGGTGACCCCTGCCTTTGAGTGGACGACGATGCGCATCGCTGCTTCCTCGTCGTCGCTCAGCCTTCGCATCCGTACCTCGGGCGGCGCGAGGTTCGCGGGCCTGACGTCGACGCCATAGAGTCTGCCGCGGTTCTTGTAGCGCGTGATCTCGTCGTCGAGCTTGCCGAGGTCACCGAAGGCCTTGCGCGCGGCATCGGGGGATGGAACGCCGTCGCTGACGAGGCGGAGATAGGTCTGCAGCTGGCCTTTCCTGGTCGGCTCGAAGGTCAGGTAATGGTTCATGAGCCAGCCGACCGAATAATAAGCGTAGAATTCCTCGCCGTCGGGCTTGGACGTGCTCGCAAGAAGGTTCTCGGGGCTTACCGCCATCATGCTGTGGAAGAGGTCGTCCGACCGGTATTGCGGCGGATTTCCAAGGTGGAAGCTTCCGTCGGGCTTGAGGTCGATCGTCGCCAAGGTTTCGGCGAAGGCCTCGACGTACCAGCTGGGATAACCCGCCGGAAAATATTTGGACATGAAGTGATGCGCATATTCGTGGAACAGCACCGACCTTGGATCGAGATCGGTGCGGCTGTCGCGGTGGACGATGCTTCCGAGGTTCTTGGATTCACGAACTGGGGTGAATTCGACGGGCGCGAGCTCGGCCTTGTAGAATCCGGCAACTCCCGGGGAATGGGCGAGGCGACCGATTTCGTCGATGTCGCCCGTGCGGTAGATCGTCACCCGCTGCCAATCGGCGGTGATCGGCTCGAACTTGGTGGCCTGGAGCGAGCGCAGCGCATTGTCGTACCGCTCGAGCTGGGTCGCGAAGTCGCGTGTCGCCCCTTCGCTGTCCTGCGAGTAGATGACGAAGTGGCTGGTTCTCGCTTCCCACCACTCGGCATTGGCCGGAGCCGCGACGATGAGGATCGCGACAAGCAACAAGATACGACGCACGGATAGACCACCCCCCAGGAACTGCTGTTGCTACCAACAGCTTAGTCGTTGAAACAAGAGGAAATTTCTCAAGGCGTTCATAATGACCAAGGTCAAGTCGGAGAAGCCTAGAGAAAGCTGTAAGGGTCGACATCGACGCTGACCCTCACCTTCGAACTCCAGTCGATCGCGGCAAGCCAGTCGCGGATCACGTCCTGGACGTCGAGGCTTCGGCTCGCATGGACGAGGAGGCGCTGGCGATGCCGGCCGCGAAGCATCGCAAGCGGAGCAGGAGCGGGGCCGAAGACGGCCATGCCGTCGACCTTGGGCGCAGCATTGCCGATGCGACGGGCGACGGCTTCGGCCTCGCCCGCCTCCTCGGCGGAAACGACGATTGCTGCGAGCCTGCCAAAGGGCGGCATCGCTGCTTCCCTCCGAGCGTCGGTCTCGGCCGCGTAGAAGCCCGGCGCGTCTCCCGAAACCAGTGCCGCGATGACGGGAGCCTCGGGATCGTGGGTCTGGACAAGGACCCGCCCGGGCTTGTCGCCGCGGCCGGCACGGCCCGAGACCTGCTGGATCTGCTGGAAGCTGCGCTCGGCAGCGCGAAGGTCGCCGCCGGCAAGGCCGAGATCGGCATCGACCACTCCGACGAGGGTGAGATTGGGAAAATGATAGCCCTTGGTGACGAGCTGGGTCCCAATGACGACGTCGATCGCTCCAGCTTCCATCGCTCCAACGAACTCCGCGGCGCGAAGCGGCGACCAGATGGTGTCCGAGGTGACGATCGCAGTCCTTGCATCGGGAAACAGAATCGCGACTTCATCGGCGATCCGCTCGACACCGGGTCCGCAGGCGACGAGGCTGTCCTCCTCGCCGCATTCGGGGCAAGCCTTCGGCGGCGGCATGACGTGGCCGCAATGGTGGCAGGCAAGCCGGTGCATCAGCCGGTGCTCGACCATCCAGGCGGTGCAGTTCGGGCATTGGAAGCGATGGCCGCAGTGGCGGCAAAGGGTGAGCGGCGCAAAGCCCCGGCGGTTGAGGAAGAGCAGGGACTGCTCGCCCCGCTCGAGGTTGGTTTCGATCTCGCCGACCAGAGTCGGGGCGAGCCAGCGGCCGCGAGGCGGCGGATCCTTCGTGAGGTCGATCGCCTCGATCTTCGGGAGCGAAGCCCCGGCAAAGCGCTCGGGGAGCGAGACCTGGCGGTAGCGGCCGAGCTCGACCATGTGGCGGCTCTCGATCGGCGGGGTCGCGGTCGAAAGGATGACCGGGATGTCCTCGAACTTGGCCCGCATCACCGCACAGTCCCGGGCGTGGTACTGGACTCCCTCTTCCTGCTTGAAGCTCGGCTCGTGGGCCTCGTCGACGACGATGAGGCCGAGATTGGAATAGGGAAGGAAGAGCGCCGAGCGCGCGCCCACGGTGACCGCGGCTTCGCCGCTCGCGATCGCCCGCCAGGCACGGCGCCGCTGCGATGAGCGAAGGTCCGAATGCCAGGCGACAGGCGCGCAGCCGAACCGCGCCTCGAAGCGCTTGAGGAAGGGCTCGGTAAGGGCGATCTCGGGCAAGAGGACGAGCGCCTGCCTTCCTTGCTGGAGGCACCTGGCGATCGCTTCGAAATAGACCTCGGTCTTGCCCGAGCCCGTCACTCCATCGAGGAGGATCGGATCAAAACCCGCTCCGATCGCCGACGCGAGGCTCGAGGCGGCCACTTTCTGGTCATCGTTGAGATCGGGCCGAGCAAAGTCGGGATCCGGTACTTGAAGCGGGCGATCGGCATCGACCGCAACCGCCTCAAGCGCTCCCGCATTGACGAGCCCCCGAAGGACGTTGTCGCTGACCCCCGAATGCCGCGCGAGCTCGCGGATCGTGCCCTGCCGGCCCTCGAGCGCGGCGAGCGCCTTTTCCCGCTGGGGAGTGAGCCGTTCCGGGATGGTCCCGGTCGGGCGATATTCCCTAAGCTGCCGGGGTCCCTCGAGCGCGGCCGATGAAGGAAGGACCATCCGGAGGACCGAGGCCAAGGGCGAGAGATAATAATCCGCGGTCCATTCGCACAATCGTCGAAGCGGAGCTGCGATCGGGGGAACGTCGAGCGTTCCGAGGAGCGGTCGAAGACGCTCGTCCGGCACCTCGTTCGTCGGCAGTCGATCCGCGTCCCAGGCGACGCCCAGCAGCTGCCTCGGGCCGACGGGCGCGACGACGACCGAGCCCGGTTCGACGTCCATCGTCTCGGGCACTTTATAGTCGAGCGGCCCGAGCGCTGCGTTGAAGGTGACGACACGGGCGCGGTTCATGGCTATGGCTGATGCTGGCTGAGGGGACGTCTAGCAAGAGGACGTTCGCTAATGATTGCACGACGCTGGCATGGACGGGTCCCCGCTTCCAAGGCCGAGGAATATCTGAAGCTCACCAGGGATGTCGGTCTCGCCGATTATCGATCGACGCCTGGAAATCTCGCCGCATGGTGCCTTCACCGAAGGGAAGGCGACATCGTCCATGTCGAGACCTTCACCTTCTGGGAAAGCGAGGATTCCATCCGTCGCTTCGCAGGCGATGAGCTCACGAGGGCCAAATATTATGACTTCGACCCCGACTTCCTTCTCGAGATGGAGCCCGAGGTCACTCATTTCGAAGTGATCGGGGCAGACTGAGGGGTGCTTGGGCAGGGCCGCGGCGCCGACGAACTTGCGCTTAGCGGCCCCGCTTCTTGCGGTGCGTATCGAAGTCGAGAACCGCGGAATCATCGTCCGGCTGGAGTAGCCCCAGCCGTCGTGCGACTTCCTGATAGGCTTCCTCGACCCCGCCGAGGTCCTGGCGGAAGCGATCCTTGTCGAGCTTCTGGTTCGTCTTCATGTCCCACAGGCGGCAGCCGTCGGGGCTGATCTCGTCGGCGAGGATGACGCGCGCATAGTCGCCGTCCCACACCCGCCCGAACTCCAGCTTGAAGTCGATCAGTCGGATGCCGATCGCTGCGAACATGCCCGATAGGAAATCGTTCACCCGGATCGCCATGTCGGCGATGTCGTTCATCTCGTCCTGCGTCGCCCAGCCGAAGCAGGCGATATGCTCGTCGGCGATCATCGGATCGCCGAGCGCGTCATCCTTGTAATAATATTCGATGATCGTCCTCGGGAGCTGCGTGCCTTCCTCGATCCCGAGGCGCTTCGAAAGAGAGCCGGCGGCGACGTTTCGGACCACCACTTCAATGGGGATGATCTCGACCTGCCGGATCAGCTGCTCGCGCATGTTCAACCGGCGGATGAAGTGGGTTGGAACACCGATCGTCTGGAGCGCGGTGAAGATATGCTCCGAGATCCGGTTGTTGATCACGCCCTTTCCGCTGATCGTGCCGCGCTTCTGCGCGTTGAACGCGGTCGCGTCGTCCTTGAAATATTGGATGAGGGTGCCGGGCTCCGGACCCTCGTAGAGGATCTTGGCCTTGCCCTCATAGATCTGGCGGCGACGAGCCAATCGCGTCACTCCAATGGCAATGGGAAAGGAGCGGCGGCTATAGGCGAGCCGCCCTTCCTCCGCAATTAGCGGGACGCGGTCGTTGTGACCTTGCTGCTGACGATCCTCACCTTCCGGAGGTTGGTGGGTTTCAGATACTTCTCGGCGAGCTTCTGGATGTCCTCGGCGGTGATCGCCTGCATCAGTGCCTTCTTCTGGCGGACCCTCTCGAGCCTTTCAGGCTCGCTCTGGGCTTTCGCCAAGGCGGAAATCCAATAGCCGTTGTCGCGAAGCTGCCGGTCGATCTTCTGAAGCTCGGGGTTGCGCGCGCGGGCGAGGAGATCGGCGCTCACCGGCTTTTCGCGAAGCTCGGCTGCCGCCTCGGCGATCGCCTGCTGGACTTCATCTTCCTTGTCGGGCGCGACAACCGCCGCCGCCGATAGGTATCCGAAGCCCTTGAACGTGTCGGACATGGCGCTCTGAACGCTCACTCCATAGCTGTCTCCGAGCTTCTCGCGAACGCTCTCGGTCAGCATCAGATTGAGGACGTCTTTCAGGAGCTCGACCCCGATTACCTCGCGATAATCGGAATCGTCGGTCGTCGGCCAAACCGCCTCGACCAGAGCCTTGTCCGCCGGGCCGTCATGGGTAAGGACGATGGGGCTTCGGTCGGCCCGGAACGAGGCTTTCCTGGCGTCGGCGGGAATGGGATCGCTGAGCTTCCTCTCGCCAAGCGCCCCGAAGCTCGATGCGACCGCTTTGATCGCTTCATTCTCGTCGATGTCGCCGACGATCGTGATCTCGATCGGTCCCGAAGCGATGACCGGCTCGAGCGCCGTCTTCGCCTCCCCGAAATTGCGTTTCGTGAGGACCGCTGCCTCGGGCATTCCGAAGCGCTGGTCGCCGCTTGCAAGGAGGATCGGCAGGCGAACGCCCGCAACCGCCTCGGGCTGGGCATTGAGCTGCTTCTCGATGACCGGGACTGCATTTGCCCACTGGCCTTCCGCCTCGGGCCTGAAGCCCGGATCGAGGAGATAGGCGGCGCTCACCTTCATCTGGAGCGCAAGGTCCTGGGGCGTGGTTGCGCCCGAGGCGACGAAGGCATCGTCCTCGACCTTTGACCCGACGGTGATCACCTTCCCCGCAAGGAGGTCCTTCAGTTCCTCGAGCGAATGCTTCTTGAGCCCTGCCGTTGCTGACGTGAGCGTCAGCATCGGGGCAAGGCCCGGCTCGTTCCTGGGAAGGTCGAGCATTCCGTCACCGAGCCGGACCATGAAGCGGACCTTGCCTGCCTCGAAATCCGTCTTCTTGAGGTTGAGCCTGACGTTGTTCGCAAAGCGGACGGTCCTTAGCCCGAGATCGTCGATCCGCTTGTCGCTGACGACCGCCCCGGGTTTCCCGAAGCTCTCGTAGGCAAAGGCCTGCGACGCGCTCTCCTTGGGCGCCGCCACCGCGACCGCCCGGCTCTCCTTGAAGGCCTCGGCAAGCTTCGCCGTCGGGATATCCTCCTTCGAGCTGACGTGGATCAACGGGGCGCTTCCCGTCCAGAGCTCGCGGAAAACCGCGTTCACCTCGGCGGGAGTGATCGTCTTTGCGAAGGAATCGAAGTCGGCCGCCCTGAACTTGGGGGTCGTTACGAACTTCTCTCGTCCAACCACTCCAAGCACCGCGTTGGCGAGCGACTGGTTGGTCCTCGTATCCTCCTGCTCGGCCGCCGCCTTCAGAGCGCCGGCCATGTCGGTGACCTGGGTCTTGAGCTCGCCCGCCGTAAAGCCGTGCTCGAGGGCCCGGCGAACCTCCTGCTCGGTTACGGTGAGCGCGTCTTTCCAGGCGCCGTCCTTTGCCGCCAGAGTCACGCTCGTCGTCAAGGCGGCGTCGCGCTGCTCGTCGGTCTCCATCGCTCCTCCAAGAAGGGGCGAGCCCGGCTGGTTGACGAGCCTCTGGAGGCGCCTGTTGAACATCGCGACGGCAAGCGCCTCGGCAATGTCGTGGTGGCGCTCGGCAAGCGTGTCGGCGGGGTCCTTCCACGGCCTTGCGACCGTATAGTTGACGCTCGTCGCCACCGCCGGGTCGACAAAGGTGTCGAAGTCGGCGGGCCGCGAAAGGTCGACTTTGCCGCGCGGAAGCGGGGCTCCCGCCTGGCCCACGTCCTTCCAGTCGGAAAACGCCTTCCTGATCTTCGCTTCGACGACCGAGGGATCGGCATCGCCGACGAAGACGAGGGTCGCGTTCTTCGGCCTGTAATAACGGTGATAGAGGCTCTTGATGGTGTCAGCCTTGGCGGTCTTCAAAACCGCGTCGATCCCGATCGGAAGGCGCTTTGGATAGGGCGTGTCCGGCGCCTGGAAACCGATGAGGTCAATGAGCTGGTGCAGCTGGAAATTGTCCCGGGCGCGCTCCTCGCCGAGGATCACTCCCCGCTCGCGGTCGACCGCCGCTGGATCGAACTTGATCTCGCTTGCGACCTCTCGGAACAGGAACATCGCGGTGTCGATATGCTCCTCGTCGGCCTTGGGAAGGTCGAGCATGTAGGTGGTCGTATCGAACCCCGTCACCGCATTGGTGTCGGGTCCGAACGCAAGTCCCTGGCGCTCGAGGATCTTTCTCATGTCGCCTTCAGCGACGTGGGTCGTCCCGTTGAACGCCATATGCTCGATGAAATGGGCAAGTCCGCGCTCGTTCTCGGCCTCGCCGATCGAGCCGAACGCGAACTGGAGCCGGACCGAGGCGGCGCCCTTGGGAGTCGCGTTGCGCATGATCGCATATTTCATGCCATTGGGCAGGGTGCCGTACCTGATCGAGGGGTCGGGAGTGACGTCGGTAAGCTGGATTCCCCAGCCGTTGACCGCGCTTTTCGAAGGCGTGGCGGGAGCCGCTGGAGCGGCAACGCTCCCCCCGAAAACGGCAATGGCAATGGCTGCGCTGCTGACGCGCGCAAGAAGCGACTTGGAAATCACGAAATACTCCCCCGGACCCGGTTGATTCGGCGCGGAGGGAAATTAGTCAGAGAGCTTGCGAGCGCAAGGCGCGGAATCGACAAACAGCTGATTCTATTGGTTAAACGGCCGATTCAAGTGCTCGAATTGATGAGTCTCAAGGGGCGCGGGGGGTGCGTGCTCTGCCCCCCGCGCTCCTCATTGCGGCATCCTACCGGACGTGCTTCGCCTTGCGGCTCCAGGGAGCATCATATTCGATGCGATTGAGAACCGAAAAGGCGTTGCTGACGGCGGTACCGAGGCGGCTCAGGCCCTCGAGGATCGAGCTGTTGAGCTGATCGCGGGCCGACTGGTAGCTGCGGTCGAAAATCTCGTCGATCATGGTAACCATCCTTTCCTCCTTTTTTCCGCTGTCCTCAGAGGGCGAGCGGGAAACTGTCGTTGGCGGCGCAAAGAGCCCGCTCGATCAACTGGAGACGATGTGCCTCGTCGAGTGCGCGCCATGCCCGAGCCGTGGTGCGCACGGCGTCGATCCTGGCGACCTGCTCGACTGGGCCGTCTTCGATGAACGCACGAATGCTGTGGCCATAAGTCATGGCAGGTGTTCCTTCCTGTACGTGGCCGCCGGCGAAGGGGGCTGCTGAGGGGAGGGATATTCCGTCGCCGGCGGCGTGAATTCTATCTATGTCCGGGGCCCGACTTTCGCCAATCAAAGCCTCGACAGAATCAATAAACTGTCCTTATGAGCCTTGGCTTATGAGGCGACTTCCTCCGATGGCTGCGATCAGGGCCTTTGAAGCTGCCGCGCGGACCGAGAACTTCACCGCGGCCGCGGCCGAGCTTGGAATGACGCAGGCCGCGGTTTCCTACCAGGTGAAGGGCCTCGAGGAACGCCTTGGAGCGCCGCTGTTCGTTCGCGAGAAGGGGCGCGTCAAACTCACTCCCCTTGGAGCGCGCCTGCTCCCGGCGCTGTCGAGCGCCTTCGACACGATCGAGGCGGCCTTCGCCACCCACCGCGAAGAAGACGAATCGCTCCTTACCATCACCACCACCCACACGTTCGCGAACACGTGGCTCGCCTGGCGGCTCGGCGCATTCCAGATCGAGCATCCCGAGCTTGCCGTCAGGATGACCACCAGCAACGAGCTCGTGGACCTTCGTTCAGGAGATGCTGACGTTGCGATCCGGGCCGGCCGCGGGGACTGGGAAGGCCACGAGCATCACGAGCTGTTCAAATCGAGCTTCACCCCGATGGCGAGCCCCGGCTGCGTCGCCGAGGTCGAGGCCAAGCTCGGACGAGGGCTCGAGCCCGGCGACATGCCCCACCAGCATCTCATCAATCCCAGCGACGATTGGTGGCAGCAATGGTTTGCCGACAACGGGGTGCCGGCAGACGAGGGTGTCTTCAGAAGGCCCGGGGTTCGCCTCGACAGCCAGGCGGACGAAGGCCATGCCGCAATGGCGGGGCAGGGCTTTGCGCTGCTGACTCCGCTCCTGTGGAAGGGCGATGTCGCGGCCGGGAGATTGTGCGTTCCCTTCCGTGACCGGGTGTCGACGAGGGGATGGGCCTATTGGCTGGTCTATCCGAGCGAGCGGCGGATGGTCCCCAAGGTGAAGCGCTTCCGCGAGTGGCTGCTCGGCGAGATGAAGCGTTCTCTCGAAGATGCCGCCGGAGGGTGGCCGCAACCGGTTCCCCTCGAAGTTCAATAAGCGTCCACCAGCAGGTGGCGGCCCCGCTGCGCGCTTGCTAGGCAATGGCCATGCCCGATCTCGACAATTCCTCCGTAATCGAAACCCCATTCGGCTCGGCACTCGAAGAGCGCTATCTCGTCTACGCCCTCTCGACGATCACGGCGCGTTCGCTTCCCGATGTCCGCGACGGCCTGAAGCCGGTCCACCGGCGCCTCCTCTGGGCGATGCGCCTTTTGAGGCTCGACCCCGCCGGCGCCTACAAGAAATCGGCGCGCGTCGTTGGCGACGTCATCGGCAAATATCACCCGCACGGCGACCAGTCAGTCTACGACGCAATGGTTCGCCTCGCCCAGGATTTCGCGCTCCGCTACCCGCTCGTCGACGGCCAGGGGAACTTCGGCAACATCGACGGCGATAATGCCGCTGCCTATCGCTACACCGAGGCGCGGCTGA
>DASZYL010000143.1:0-28602 GCA_035545385.1 Sphingomicrobium sp.
CAGGACACCGCCGGCCCGATGACCGGCGATGTTCGCGACGCGGCAGAATTACTGACCGTGATCGCCGGCAGTGATCCAGCCGACCCAGCGACAGCCGAGGCTGACCGCCACAAGACGGATTATGCGGCGCATCTCGATCCCGGAGCGCTCAAGGGTAAGCGTATCGGAGTGATGCGTTTCGCTTCGGGGTTCGGGACCGATGCGGCGTTCGAGAATGCGCTCGCGATCCTGAGGCGTGAAGGCGCGACCCTCGTCGACATCAAGAAGTTCGATGACAGCGCCATCGGCAAGAACGAGAACCTCGTTCTCAAGACCGAGCTCAAGGCCGACATCGAGAAATATCTGAAGGCCAGCCCGGCGCCGATCGAGTCGCGGACCCTCGCCGACCTCATTGCCTTCGACAAGGATCATGCGCAGCAGGAAATGACGCTGTTCGGCCAGGATTATTTCGAGGAGTCCGAAAAGAGCCGGGGACTTTCGGATCCGGCCTACAGGAAGGCGCGCCAGGCAAGCTTCATGGCCGCCGGACCGAACGGGATCGATAGCCTCCTCAGGCAATATAAGGTCGTGGCCCTGGTCGGCCCCACCATGCCGCCGGCATGGAAGATCGACGCCGTCAACGGCGACCAGATCTCCGGTGGAGGCGCTGGCTCGCTCGCGGCCGTGGCGGGCTACCCACACCTCACGGTTCCCATGGGACTGGTGAAGGGGCTGCCCGTCGGCCTCAGCTTCATCGGGCCCAAATGGTCCGAGGAACTGCTGCTGGATCTCGGCTACGCCTACGAGCAGGCGCGCGGTCCCTTCCCGGCCCCGAAGTTCCTCCGCTCGATCGAGACCGACAACCCCGACGTCGCGCCTTATCTCGAGCCCGCCCCGCGCTAGTTCCGGTCCTTGAGCAAGCCCTCGCGAAGGGCGCCGAACAGGCTTATTCGAGCCAAGGGGGTCGTTCGGCCGTTGCCCAGGTTCCTTTTCTCGCGTCGCCCTTGAGCTAGAAGAGGCGCGCCATGTCCCGCATATCGAGTTCGAGCGCCGCCTGCCCGTCCTGTGTGAAAAGGCCCGCGATCGTGGGCAGGAACTTCCACGAGAGCGGTGAGCTCCTCCATCGACACATGCACGCGCAGGGCTTCTTCGCCCTGGTTCTTGGCGGAAGCTATGTCGAGGCGGGGGACACCGGGCGGCACCGCGTCGAGGCGGGCGACGTCATTGTCCACCAGCCTTTCGAGCGACACCTCGACCGCTTCTCGGCCGGCGGCGCCGCCGTTCTCGTCCTGCCGCTTCTCGACAAATGGCCCGACGCTGCACTGGCCAGGGTCGGCGATCCGGATTCGATCGTGCGCCTCGCCGAGCGGGACGTCGTTGCGGCGAGCGAGGCCCTTGCGGGAGCGATGATCGAGAAGCCCTCAAGGGTCGAGGACTGGCCCGATCTCCTCGCACGTGACCTTCTGGCCGAGCCCGGGCTTGCGCTTTCATACTGGGCCCAAAGGCATGGACTTCACCCGGGAAGCCTCGCCCGGGGATTCGGACAGGAATTCGGAATCAGCCCGGCGGCCTTCAGGACGGCCGTGCGCTCCCGGCGTGCGGTGAGGCGGATCGTCTCGGGCGTTGCACCCCTCTGCGCGATCGCGTCGGAAGAGGGCTTCGCAGACCAGGCCCATATGTCGCGGGCGATCAAGCACGCGACCGGCCTTTCTCCGCGGGCGTTGCGCCGGCGGCTGGCGATGGAACGACGTCCCCGCCGGGCCTAGGCGGTGAGCCGAAGCGCAGCAATCGCGGCGACGATTCCAAGAATCAGAAGCACCCGCAAAGTGCTCGCCGGCTCGTGAAACCAGAGGATTCCGACGATGACGGTGCCGACCGCCCCGATCCCGCCCCACACGGCATAGGCCGTTCCCATCGGAATGGAGCGCGAGGCGATTTCGAGCAGCCCCATGCTGACCGTCACGGACGCGAGGAAAGCGAGCGTCCAGGGAAGGTTCCTGAAGCCGTCAACGAACCGCAGCGAGGTCGTGAACCCGACCTCGAAGAAGCCTCCGACGATCAGCCAAAGCCACGGCATCACATTCCTTTCCAGTGGACGGGGCGAGCGGTTTCGTTACCCTCGCGTCTCATGGCGAAGCCACGCACCATCGGCAACATTCTCGCGCCGTGGCGATTCATCATGTTCGTTCTCGTTGGCGGCGCTTCGCTCATCCCGGCGACGGAGTGGCTCGGTCCCAGTCTCGGGGTGATGGCTGCCTTCGACCTTGCCGCCTCGCTGTTTCTCCTGTCGTGCCTCAACCTTCTCAGGATCGACGATCCGGTCGTCATCGAGGGTCTTGCAAGGGAAAATGACGCGGCCCGGACATTCCTCCTGGTCATCACCGTCCTCGTGATCGCCGTGCTCCTGAAGGCCGTCGCTGCGGCAACGATGGCCGGAAATCACGACTCACCGACCAAGGCCCTGATCATCGTGACCCTCGTCATCGCCTGGCTGTTCAGCAACACGGTCTACGCGCTGCACTATGCGCACATGGCCTATATCGAACCGCCGGCCGGGTGCGAGGGCTTCAAGTTCCCCGGGACGGACGAGCCGGTCTACTGGGATTTCGTCTATTTCGCTTTCACCTGCGGCATGGCCTTTGCGACGGCCGATGTCGAAATCACGGACCGGCGCGTTCGAAAGGTCGTCACCTTCCACTGCCTCGCGGCCTTCGCGTTCAACATCGGGGTGCTCGCCTTCATCGTGAACCTGCTCGCTTCGGCGCACTAGGCGGCAACATCGATTTCGGGAAGGGGCGGGCGTTGGCGCCGGGCCGCGAGGAGGCATCCTCCGACGATCAGCAGCGCGCCCATGAAGGTCGAAAGGGATACACGCTCGGCAAAAGCGAGCCAGCCGCAGATCGAGGCCCAGATGAAGGCGCTATATTCGGTGACTGCAAGGTAGCTCGCTTCGCCGCGCGCATAGGCCCAGGCGAACAGCAGGCTGCCGCTCGTCGAAAGCACCGAGGCGATCACGATCCATAAGAACTGGCCCTGCGGCCATTGCGGCACTCCAACGACAGGAAGCGCGGCAATCCAGATGAGGAAGATGACGAGAGCCTGGAAGAAGCTGATCTCGAGCGGCTTCGCGGCAAGCGCCTGCCAGCGCATCATCAGGATGTTTCCCGAGTAACAGACTGCCGATCCGAGAATCGCCGCGATCCCGAGCAGCACGTCGTCGGCGACCTCGGCTCGTGCCTGGCCGACGACGATGACGATCACGCCCGCAAAGGCCGCGAGCGCGCCCGCGATCGAGCGTGGAGCGAGCTTCTCCTTCAGGAACAATGGCGCGAGCAGCATTGCGATCAGCGGCGCGATGAAGGTGAGAGCGATCGCCTGTGCGAGCGGCACTCGCCCGATCCCCCAGAAGAAGAGCACCGCCATGATCGTGACGACCACGCTTCGCGAGACATGCATCCACAGGACCCTGCCAGTCGGCCACCTGCGGCTCCGCCGCGGGAGGTACAGGGTCGCGCTCAGTGCGAGGTTGGCGACCGCGCGCCAGATACTCACCGCGAAGATCCCGATCGCGATCACCAGGTGCTTCATCACCGCGTCCATGATCGACAGCACCGCGACGGCCGCGAGCGCTGCGAGAAACCCCTCCACCGGATGCGTGACCTTGCGCACGCACTCGGCTGTAGCGGCTTAGTGGGAGGCTGTCGTCGTGACTGGCGCCGGTGCGCTGTCGATAAGAAGAGGCGGATCGGAACGCGCCGACGCAAGGCCGTTCGCGATCAGGGCAACGAGTGACAGGATGAGCAAGAGCTTGGTCACGGCGCAATGCTGCGCCGCCAAGGTGAACAAAGACTAAACTACTCGGCCGCGTCGAGCGTCGGCCGCTCCTCGGCGGCCTCGATCTCCGCCGCCTTCGCTTCGACCAGTCTCACGATGTGGTCGATCATGTCGTCGTCCTTCACGTGATGGTCGGTCACTCCGGAAAGATAGACCATGTGCGTGCCGTTGCCGCCACCGGTGATCCCGATGTCGGTTTCACGCGCTTCGCCAGGGCCGTTCACTACGCAGCCGAGCACGCTCAGCGACATCGGAGTCTTGATGTGCTGAAGCCGCTGCTCGAGCGCTTCCACGGTCCGGATCACGTCGAACCCCTGGCGTGCGCAGCTGGGGCATGACACGACGCGCACTCCGCGGCTTCGGATACCCAGGCTCTTGAGGATCTCGTAACCGACGCGGACCTCTTCCTCGGGCTCGGCGGAAAGCGAGACCCGGATCGTGTCGCCGATACCCGCCCAGAGGAGATTGCCGATCCCGATCGCCGACTTGACCGTTCCGCCGATGAGCCCTCCCGCTTCGGTGATCCCGAGGTGCAGCGGACAATCGACCTCGCTCGCGAGCTGCTGGTAGGCAGCAACCGCGAGAAACACGTCGCTGGCTTTCACGGCGACCTTATAGTCTCGAAATCCGTGGTCCTCGAGAATTCGAATATGGTCGAGCGCGCTTTCAACGAGCGCTTCTGGGCAGGGCTCGCCATATTTCTCGAGCAGGTCCTTCTCGAGGCTTCCGGCATTGACCCCGATCCGGATCGCGCAGCCATTTGCGCGAGCGGCGGCGATCACTTCGCGAACGCGCTCTTCGGAACCGATGTTGCCGGGATTGATTCGAAGGCAGGCGGCGCCCGCGTCGGCGGCCTCGAGCGCTCGCTTGTAGTGAAAATGGATGTCGGCGACGACGGGGATTCGCGCGGCCCGAACGATCTCTTTCAGCGCCGCGGTCGCGTCTGCCGTCGGGCAGGAGACACGGATGATATCGGCCCCTGCGTCCTCGCAGCGCCGAATCTGGTCGATCGTCGCCCTCGCGTCCTCGGTCGGCGTGTTGGTCATGGTCTGGACGCTGATAGGCGCGTCTCCGCCCACCGGGACGGAGCCGACCATGATCTGCCGCGACTTGCGTCGCTCGATGTCGCGCCAGGGACGGATGGAAGACATGATTACCTCTGGCGGCGCATATAGGAGGTCCGGGCTAGCGGGGCAAAGGCGCTGGCGCGCGTGTCGAAAGGCAATCGCGACTCCTATCGCATTGTGTTAACAGGCTTAACGGATTTCGCTTGGGGCGGCGGATGAACAAGCTTGCTCGATTACCCGCTACTGCCCGCGCTCGCGCAGCTTCCGCGAAGGTTCTTGGCCGTTCGCGGCGAAGGCGCAAGCGGTCAAGATATTTCGCTTTCCTCAGTTACAGTCACAAGGACAACGAGCTCGCAGGATGGCTTCACTCGCAGCTCGAAGCCTACAGGGTACCGCGACGTCTCGCGGGGCAGCTCACCGACAATGGCGTCATCCCGAAGCGGCTGAGACCGATCTTCCGCGATGAGCACGAGCTCGCCGCTGCAGATGATCTCGGGGAAGAGATCGAGACCGCGATCGCGAGCTCGCAGTTCCTGATCGTCCTCTGTTCGCCGGCCGCGGCCAAGTCGCGTTGGACGAACGCCGAGATCGATGCGTTCAAGCGAAGCCGCCCGGATGGCTGCGTCTTCGCCGCCATCGCCTCGGGCGAGCCCTTCGCCAGCGAGATCCCGGGCCGCGAGGACGAGGAATGCTTTCCGCCCGCGCTCCGCCACAAATACGATCGTCGCGGACGACCGACCGAAAAGCGCGCCGAGCCGCTCGCGGCGGACCTTCGAGTCACTGGCGATGGAAGGCGGGTTGGTTTCCTGAAGCTCGTCGCCGGAATGCTTGGAGTGGGGTTCGACGACCTCGTCCAGCGCGAGACGACAAGGAGGCAGCGCAGGCTTGCCATGCTCGCTGCGGGTTCACTTGCCGGGATGGCAGTGACGAGTACCCTCGCGATCACCGCGATCCAGGCGCGCGATGCCGCGCGCGAGCAACGCCGCGAAGCCGAGGGCCTCATTGGCTTCATGCTCGGTGATCTCAAGGACAAGCTTGAACCCCTTGGACGGCTCGACGCGCTCGATGGAGTGGGCGCCAAGGTGCTCGCTTATTATCAGAAGGAGGGGACGGCGGACCTTTCGGACGCCGCCTTGTCGCAGCGATCGCGAGCGCTCAGCCTGATGGCCGAGGTCGCAACCGATCGCAGGGATTTCGACGGGGCCTTGCGTCTTTATCGCGAGGCGATGGCGGGAACGAAGGAAGCGATCGACCGCAAGCCCGACGATCCCGAACGACTCTACCAGCATGCGCAGAACGTCTTCTACCTGGGTTACATCTCCCATTTGCAGGGCGATTTTAAATCGGCCGAACGTTACATGCGCGAATATAAGCGGCTGGCCAACCAGATGGTCGCGCTTGGCCCGGACAACATGAAGTGGCGAATGGAAGTCCAATATGCCGACGTGAACCTCGGCACGGTCTTCTATGACCAGCGTCGCTTCGACGAGGCCTCCGAGCAGTTCCAGGAGGCGCTCGACACGATGGAAGCAATTGCCCGGGCCGATCCTTCGAACGAGGACTACAAGAAGAACCTCGCCGAAGCGCTGGCCTGGCTTGGCGATGTCAGCGAAGCGAAGGGCGAGCTCGACGCGGCGATCGCCGCCCGCAAGCGAGCGGTCGACATCCTCAGCAACCAGCTTGCGCGGACCGGCGACATGGATTCGAGGGAGCGCCTCCTGGCGGCGCAACGTTCGCTCGGAGGCTTTTATGACGAGCGCGGCCTGTCGCGGGCTGCGATCGAGCAATATCGTTCCGCTGTCGCCCACGCGGGGACCCTGGCTGCGCTGGAACCCGGCAACAGCGAGTGGCTTGAATATGGCTATTCGGCGAGGTTCGACCTTGCCACCCGACTTTTGAATTCCAACGAGCTGCCGGAAGCGATAACGCAGGTCGACGACGGATGCGCGACCGTACGAACGCTGCTCAAGCGGGACGGCGCGAATCTTTTCTGGCGGGCCGGGCTCGCCTCGTGCCTGTTCCTCAAGAGCCAGATCGCCATCAGGAACAATTCACCAGCGCAGGCGCGCGAGTTTGCGAGGCAATCGGTCGAGATCGCTCGAAGATCGCGCAAGGGCGATGCGGTCTCGACAGCGCACCTCGTCGCGAAAGCCTGGTTCTATCTTGGTGAAGCCGAACACGCTGCCGGGAACAAGGAGGCGGCGCGACGTGCGTGGAACGAGGGGCTTGCGGCCATTCCGAGGGCGTTCGAGCGACCCGACGAGATGCAGACTCACCTCGAGCTGTTGAACCGTCTGGGTCGCAATGCCGAGGCAAAGCCGCTCCAAGCGAAGTTGAAAGCGATGGGATATCAGGAGACCTGATCGAACAAGAATGCTTGTCATTCTCCAGGAATGAGCTGCCTATTGCAGCGGAGCTCCAGGGCATTTGAAAAAGGGCACAAGATCAAACCGGGGGAAAGTGAATGAACGTGAAAGTCCGAGCCGAGAAAACGGATGGGGGTATCGAATGGACGATCGACGGCAAGAACCCGAAGGCTGCGGTCCACTCGTTCGGTCGGAAATCCGGTCCACAGCAGATTCATTTCGGCCTCGATGACGCGACCGACCTGGGGCTGCGTTTCGACGAGGATCCAATCTGGGTCCACGAGAACGACCAGGAGCAATGCCCGCCAGCCGGGATCAGCACCGATCAGATCGAGGTCATTTCCGTCAACCAAAAGCAGCTGATCGTGAGGAACCGCAACGACGGGCCAGCGCGCACGCTGCACTACCAGCTGAACCTGATTGATGCTTCCGGGACGACGGCGCAGGTTGACCCGGTCATCAAGAATGGCGGGAGCATCTGAATTCGAGCAATCGCGCCAGCTTTTGAACAGGGGGATGAGCGATGAGTTGCACACCAAAGACTGTGACGATCACTCCGGTGAACGCGACACCAACGACGGGGCCGTGGCTGTTCGAATATCCGGCCGGCCACTCCTACAACGTGAAGGCAAGCTTTCCGGTCATTGACCTTCCAAGGGACACCGGCTGCTACGACATCACGTTCAAGATCGGTGGCTCGAACAGCCTGATCGCGTTCAACCAGACGAGCCCGATCCTGATCAACGGCTCCGCGCCGCCAGGTCCAGGAGGCCAGATCATCCCCCAGGGGCTGCCTCTGGGGCCAAATGCGAAGCAGCTGGTCGTCCAGGATCTCAACAGCAATGACGCGGCGTCAGGGCCGCTTGAGCTCAATTATACCCTTCAATTCACCAATACCGATATTGCGCACCGGACGCTTGACCCCGTCATCAAGAACGGAGGCAAGACGACCCGGACGTTAGTCGGATCACATGCCTCGAGGGTCGACGTCGCGAACCTTGCCATCGGAATCGCCGTCTTCATCACCTTGGTGTTCGTTGCCTATCAGCTGGTGAAGATCCGCCGGGAACTCGCGCGGAGATAACGCTGGACCAGTTGAGTTCAGTCGGGGCCGCTACGCACGACAGGCGGAGCAAGCCTGGCGGCCCGCCGGCGCTTCCATTCGTCCTTAGCGTCGGGATCACTGGGCACCGGGCTGCGGCCCTCGACGAGGCGGCGGTCGCTGCCCTTCCCTCGCGGATCGCCGAGGTCCTGAAAGCGGTACGCGAGAGCGCCGGCGCACTTCTCGAGCGCGAGCCCGCGTCTTTCTCGCACGCGCCGCCGACTCTTCGCTTCATATCGGCGATCGCCGACGGGTCTGACCAGATTGCGGCCGACGCCGCCGTATCGTCGGGATGGGACCTCCAGGCGATCCTTCCCTTCGCTCGCGCCGAATATCGAGCGAGCCTCGCCGACCAGCCTTCCCGGGAAAGACTCGACGACCTCCTGGAACGGGCAAAGGGGGTCCTCGAACTCCCGGGCGAAGGCCCGGAGGATGTCGAGGGATATGTGATGGTCGGGCGTGCGACCGTGGCCCATTGCGATGTCCTGATCGCCGTCTGGGACGGCCTTCCGCCGCGGGGCCGCGGCGGAACCGCGGAAGTCGTGCAGATGGCGATCACCCGCGGCCGGCCTGTCATCCATATGCCGCCCGAGCCCGATGCGCCTGCCAGGATCCTGTGGGCTGCCTTCGACCCGGTGGTCGATACTTCCGGCATCGATCCCATGTCCGAAAGGGATTTCGACAAGGACCATATCGACCGGATGCTGACGGCGATGCTCCTTCCTCCACCCGACCAGCGCGAGCGCAAGTTCCTCGCCCATTTCTTCGGCGAGCGGATGCCGCGCTTCCGGTTTCGAGTGGAGTATCGGCTCCTCCTCGCCGCCGCCGGAATCCGGCGCTTCCGGCTGGCCGATCTCACCGAGACCGAAACCGCGCGCTGGGTCGAGGAAGAGTGGAAGCAGTTTCGCGAGAAGTGCATCGAGGCCAACGCCGTCGGCGCCCCGATTGATCTCCTCGAGGAAGCCTACAATTGGGCGGACCGTTTAGCGACGAACCTCGCGCTCACCTATCGAAGCGGCCACATTTTCGGGTTCGTGTTCGGCGGACTTGCAGTCTGCATGGGCCTTGGGGCCTTCATGTTCCCGCACTTCAAGATCCAGGAGGCCTTCCTCGAGATCCTCGTCACGCTTGCAGTCATCCTCAACGCGCACATCGGAACGAAGCGCGAATGGCACCGCCGGTGGCTCGACTACAGGCAGCTTGCGGAGCGCCTGCGGCCGATGCGCAGTCTGAAGCTGCTTGGGATTGCTGCGCCCGACCCGCCCGGAACCGAGACCAACCCCGTGGCGAAGCGCTGGATCGATTCCTCTGCGAGCGGGATCTGGCGCGCGGTGGGCTGCCCCGCCGGAGCCATCGATCCGGCGACCGCGGAACGGCTCGCACGCGCCGTCGCCGACCACGAGATCGAGCCCCAGGTCAGCTATCACAAGCGCAACGCCAGGGTGATCGAGCTGCTCGATCAGCGCCTCGAGCGGGTCGGCACGATCCTTTTCTTCGCGACGCTCGTGGTTTCGGACATCACGCTCGTCGGGCTCGCGACGGGCGAACCCTACGTCACCGAGTTCAGCAACTGGTTCACCTTGATCTCCGCAGGCTTCCCCGCGCTTGCCACCGCAATCTTCGGGATCCGCTTCCAGGGCGATTTTGGCGGAGACGCGCTGCGCTCTCTCGCGACTGCCGATACTCTTGGGCAGATCGACTTCGAACTGCGCAAGAACCCGACACTTTCGCGAGCAGCCGATCTCACCGAACAGGCCGCACGGTTCATGCTGTCCGACCTGGACGAGTGGCGCCTCGTCAACCAGCAGCGGGACCTCTCGGTCGGTTAGCGCTTCACGAAGGCCGCTATCGCTTCGACGGCGTCCTTGTCGATCGGTAATGACGGGTCCGAATAGGTCGAAAGATTCGCTGCGCGGTCGTCACTGTCGACGTCCTTCAGGACATGGTTCATGCGCGCGATGAGGGCGAGCTTTGCCCTGGGCTGGGCCGCCTCGAGGGTCCGTGCATCGACGCTCGAGACCTGGATGTCCCGTTCGCCCTGGACGATCAGGAGCGGGACCTTCAGCGACGCCGCGAGCTTCGCCGGATCGAAGCGAAACATGTCGATCAGGAAATCCTGAACCTCTGGCCGGAACAATGGCAGCAGGGCCGGGGACATGGTGCCGACATCGACATGCTGACCCTGCTCGAGCTGGTCGAGCGCGGACATTGCTGGTCCGAGCAGCGGCGCATTGGCGGGATTGGCGCGAAGCTGCTCGCGGATGACGTCCGAGAGCTTCCGGCCTGCTCCCGAAGCCGCGATGACTCCGCAAATTCCTTCCGGCTGCTGGGCCGCGGCGAGCGCGACCAGGGCGCCTTCACTATGCCCCAGGACCCAGACGCACGGGGCACCCGTCCGCTGGCGAATTGCAGCGACCCACTTGTGCGTGTCGGACGCATAATCGCTGATCGTGACCTTGTTCGGATCCGACACAGCGGCCTTGCTTCCGAACAATCCCCTCTTGTCGATCCGAACGCTCGAGATGCCCTTCGTTGCAAGCGCCTCGGCGAGAAGCCGATAGGGAGCGGCGGTGACGCCGGCGGGGTTGTTGCCGTCGCGGTCGGTCGGGCCTGAGCCCGGGATGATGAGGATGACTGGGGTCTTCGCACCGGCGTCGAGGAGGGTGCCGGAGAGCGGTCCCTCCGGTCCCGGGGCGGTCAATGGGATCGCCGCCGCGGCAAGCGCGGCCAATATCGAGAGCATCACTCCTCCTTCCCCGAACTCCAGCGGCATCCGCCCCGGGTTGTTCGGCAACTGATCACGAGAAATACAACAATAAGCGGGATGATCGCCGCAACCAGCTGCAGTGGATGCTTCCTGAAAGCGAGGCTGATCCCGATCGAGACCGCGACGAATCCGATCGTCAGCGCCCATCCCTGCCAACGGATCGGAACGCCAGGCCCAAAGCCGATGCGCTTGGCCCGGAACCATTCCAGCTCGTCGCTCACGATTTCGAGTCCTTCGATGGACGGCCCCGCTTGCGCGGAACCGGCGCCCTTAGCCTAACGCCGCGGGCTGCAAGAGCCTCTCGAAGCAGGCACTCCACCTGCGCATTGACGCTCCTCAGGTCCGCGGCCGCCGAGCGTTCGACCGCCGACCACAGGGCTGGGTCAACGCGCAGCGGATAGGACTTGCGGTCAGCGTCGGGCACGCTTCGCCGCCTATTGGTAAAGCGTGCCGGTGTTGACGACAGGCTGAGTGTCGCGCTCGCCGCAGAGCACCACCATCAGGTTCGAAACCATCGCTGCCCGGCGTTCGTCGTCGAGCTCGACGACATTCTTTGCGGAGAGTGCATCGAGCGCCATCTCGACCATTCCGACGGCGCCTTCGACGAGCGTCTGCCGCGCGGCGACCACCGCCTGCGCCTGCTGGCGGCGAAGCATCGCTCCGGCGATCTCCGTCGCATAGGCGAGATAGGTAAAGCCACATTCGTCGATCGTGATCCCCGCGACATCGAGGCGCGCCTGCAATTCCTTGCGAAGCTCCACCCCGACCTCGTCGTGATTGCCGCGCAGAGTCACTTCCTGGTGGCTGAAGTCGTCATAGGGATAGCGCGAGCCGATCGTCCGGATGGCGGCTTCGACCTGGACCCGGACGAACTGCTTGTAGTCGTCGACGTCGAACAGCGCCTGCGCCGTGTCGACCACGCGCCACATGATCTGGGCGGCGATGTCGATCGGGTTCCCGCGCAGGTCATTGACCTTGATCTTCTCGGAAATGAAATTGTTGGCACGGACCGAGATCTTCTTCTTGGCCATCCACGGCCAGGTCCAGCGCAGCCCCGTCGTTCGATCGGTGCCCCGATATTCCCCGAAAAGGGTAATCGCCGCCGCCTGGTTCGGCTGGAGCATGTAGAAGCCCGGCATCACGAGGATGAAGGCGAGGGTCGCGACGATCACGGTCGCCAAACCGAGGGCGTCAGGCCCGAGCCCGAGGCGCCTGATGCCATAAGCGTCCGCCAAGATCGCCAGCACCAGGACGATCAGCATCACGTAACCGCTTGAGGTCGCCGCCTGGCGTTCACTCGTCGCAGTGAGTGCAATGACTTTTCCGTCGGTCACTTCCGCTCTCCTTTAATTTGATATCATAATAATATGACCGGTAAGGGCAGTCAACTGGCATGTTGGAGAAGCGCTCGTTATGGCGAGCGCCATGGCCGAAACACGCTGGCGTCTGGTGATTCATGGTGGTGCGGGATCCGTGCGGATGGGGAGGCTGAGCGCCAGCCAGGAGCAGGCCTCGCGCGCCGGGCTCGAGGCGGCGCTCGCCGCCGGCGGCGCGATCCTCGATAGGCGCGAGAGCGCCCTCGATGCCGTCGAGGCCGCCGTTCGAATCCTCGAGGAGGACCCCTGCTACAATGCGGGTCGCGGCAGCGTCTTGACGATGACCGGAAGCATCGAGCTCGACGCCGCGATCATGGATGGGAGCACGCGCGCCGCCGGCGCCGTTGCCGGGCTAAGGACCACGCGCGCGCCGATCAGTCTTGCGCGCAAGCTGCTGGAAGGGGGTCCGCACGTCTTCCTGTCCGGCAAGGGCGCCGACGAATTCGCGCGCGACCACGGGCTTGAGCAGGTCCCCAACAGCTGGTTCGAAATCCCCGAGCGCCGACGTCAGCTGGAGGAGCTTCTCGCCGAGGGCGGCTTCGACGACGAGATCAAGTACGGCACGGTGGGCGCGGTCGCCGTGGACGTCGACGGTCATGTCGCGGCCGCGACCTCGACGGGCGGACTGACCGCGAAGCGATGGGGCCGGGTAGGCGATTCGCCGATGATCGGGGCGGGCACGTACGCCGACGACCGCTCCGCCGCCGTTTCGGCGACCGGCTCGGGAGAATATTTCATCCGTGCAGTCGCCGCTCACCAGCTCGCCGAGCGCGTGCGTCTTGGCGGCCAACCGCTCCAGGACGCCCTTGATTCGGTTCTTGCCGACATTTCGAGCCTCGGCGGAAAGGGCGGATTGATCGCCGTCGCGCCTGATGGAGACGCCGCATGGGGTTTCACGACGCCCTCGATGTATCGCGGCATGGCCGATTCGACCGGGCGGACGGTTGCGCTCTATTCGGAGGAAGAAGAGCGGTAGGGAAGATCGCGGCGGAGCCAATCCGCCTCGGTCGCGATCGCCGAGCGCTCGGCTTCAATGAACTCCGAAACGGCATCCCTGAAGCTCTTGTTCGGGATGTAGTGCACGCTCCTGGTGATCACCGGCTCGTAGCCACGCGACACCTTGTGCTCGCCCTGGGCTCCGGCCTGGACCGATGTGAGGCCATGATCGATGGCCCATTCGATCGCCTGGTAATAGCAGAGCTCGAAATGCAGGAAGGGAACGTCCTCGGTCGTTCCCCAATAGCGTCCGTATAGCGTGTCCGGCCCAACGAAATTGAGCGCTCCCGCAATCGGAAGCCCGCCGCGGCATGCAAGGAAGAGGAGCACCTGGTCTCCCATCTTCTCGCCGACGAGATCGAAGAACTCCCGGGTGAGATAGGGCCGCCCCCACTTTCGCGATCCGGTGTCCTGGTAGAAGGTCCACATGGCGTCCCATTCGATCGGGCCGATCTCGGCGCCGCGAAGGACTCGGATATCGAGCCCGTCCCTCGCTGCGGCGCGCTCCTTGCGCAACGTCTTTCGCCTCCGGCTGCTGAGCGCCCCGAGGAAATCCTCGAAGGACCCATAGCCGCGGCTTAGCCAGTGATACTGAATCCCGTGACGGGTGAGCCAGCCGCGCCGCTCCGCTTCCGCCGCTCCCCCATCGTAGATGAACGTGATGTGCGCCGAGGAGAGGCCATTCTGGTCGGTCACCGCCTCGATGGCGGCGAGCAGCTGCTGAGGCCGGGTGCCAAGCAGCCGTGGTCCGGGAGCCGGAGTGAAGGGAACCGCGACCTGGAGCTTCGGATAATATTGCCCTCCAGCGCGCTCCCAGGCGTCGGCCCAGCCATGGTCGAATACATATTCACCCTGGCTGTGGCCCTTGAGATAGGCGGGGGCTGCAGCGACGAGGCGCGAAGCATCGTCCTCGACGAGGATCGGGGCAGGGCTCCAGCCGGTGCCCGGGCCGACGCTGCCGGAATCCTCGAGCGACGAGAGAAAGGCATGGCTGAGGAACGGATCGCCTGCTCCCAGGCGGTCCCAGGCTCGCGCGTTCAGCCCGGACACTCCGGAAGCGATCTTCGCGATGATTTCAGATTCGCGGTCGGCCATCCGCTTCCCAGATTAGTGCGTCGGCATGAACCTCCGCTTGCATGCGCTCGGAGCGATCACGGATCGTCCAGGCGTAGATCGGCATTCGCCGTCTCGCGCTCGAGACCCAGGGCTGGTCGATGAGGGTTCGCTCGAGCGCGAGGAAATGTGGGTCGGCAAGCCTCCGGTAAAGGCGTCGCCGAAGTGGCGGAAGCGCCGCGTGGACGAGATAGCCACGGCGGATCTTAGGGATGCTGGACTTGAGGAGCCGTGAAATCCGGGGGTCGAAACTCATGACTGCAAATCGTCCCTCGTAGCCTGCAAGCGCCCGCTGCAAGGCGGGCATCCACCGGAGAAGATCGCGCTCGACCTTCACTTCGAGGAGCAATGGAACTCGTCCCCGGACGAGCGAAAGCAGGCTTTCGAGCGTAGGGATCGATTGGTCACCGACCGTCA
The DNA here is from genome assembly GCA_035545385.1 of Sphingomicrobium sp. Lineage (GTDB taxonomy): Bacteria > Pseudomonadota > Alphaproteobacteria > Sphingomonadales > Sphingomonadaceae > Sphingomicrobium. The sequence continues at coordinate 15,018 of DASZYL010000143.1, forward strand.
GTCCAATAAGCTCCTCGAGCCTCGACTGGCCGATGACGAGCGGGCTCGCGCACAGGCGCCGCGCGTCCCTGTCGTGGAAGACCACGATCCGGTCGTCCAAGGTCAGCCTGAGGTCGCACTCTATGCCGGCGCCAATCTCGATCGCCGCGGCAAAAGAGCTCAGGCTGTTCTCGGGGAATGCAGGGCCGTGATGGAAGCCGCGATGGGCGAACCCTGCCGGACCGGGATCAAGCGGATCAGGAGCGAACCGCGACGATCGCATCCACTTCGACTGCGACTCCAAGCGGAAGGACTGCAACGCCCACCGCGCTTCGGGCGTGGCGGCCGGCCTCGCCGAACACCTCCTGCATGAGCTCGGAAGCGCCGTTTGCGACCTTGGGCTGATCGGTGAACGCGGGCGCACTGTTCACGAAGACACCAAGCTTCACGATCCGCTCGACCCGGTCGAGCGATCCGAGCGCCGCCTTCATCTGGGCAAGCAGCATGATCCCGCAGCGACGGGCGGCCTCGGCGCCGCGTTCAAGCGTCATGTCCTCGCCGACTCGGCCGAGGATGAGGTTGCCGTCCTCGGCGAAGCTGACCTGGCCCGAGATGTGGAGAAGGCCTCCGCTTTCGACCGCCGGGACATATGAGGCGACCGGCGCCGCGGCCTTGGGGAGGGTGATGCCGAGTTCGGCGAGGCGATTGTCGATGCTCATCGGCGTGCCCAAGCACTCGAGCGCCGCTTAATCAACCCTCGCGGCTGACGGTGAACCCGGCGAAGCTCTGGCTGACCGGCATCAGCTCGATCGTATTGACGTTGAGATGCGGCGGCAGGTTCGCCAGCCACCAGAAGAGGTCGGCGAGATCCTCCGAGGTCATCGGATCCATCCCCCGATAGAGCTTCTCCGACGCCTCTTTGTCCCCGCCGGTCCGGACGATCGTGAACTCCGTTTCCGCCATTCCGGGCTCGACCGAGGTCACTCTCACCCCGGTCCCTGCAAGGTCGCTTCGAAGATCGAGCGAGAACTGACGGACGAAGGCCTTGGTGCCCGCGTAAACCGCTCCGCCCTTGTAGGGATAGGTGGCAGCGACCGACGAGAGATTGATGATTTGCCCCTTGCGCTCGACGATCTTGGGGAGGAGCGCCCTGGTGAGCGCAACCAGCCCGGTGACGTTGGTGTCGATTACCGCCTCGATCCGTTCCCAGTCGGTGTCGGGAAGCGGGTCGGTCGGCGGCGCAAGGCCGGCATTGTTGAGCAGGAGGTCGATATCCCCCCAGGGCGGGGAGAGCCGGGCGAGGCCGTCCAGGGCCGCAAAATCGCGCATGTCGATCTCGAGCGGGAGAAAGGCATCCCCGAGCTCCTCCTGGAGCTTGCGCAGCCGATCTGCGCGACGGCCGGTGCCGATCACGCTCCAGCCCTCGGATACGAACTTGCGTGCGGCGGCCCTTCCGAACCCCGCGGTCGCTCCGGTGATCAGGATCGTCTTCATCTTCCCTCTTCGCGTTCGAGCTCGCGCCGGGCCTCTACGAGCAGTTCGGGCGAAACGCCAAGCTCGGCGGCGACTGCGACAAGATCCGGCTCGTGCGCCTCGAGGAACCGGACGAGCGCGGCGAGGAGAGAAGGGTCCTTCGCCCTCGTGCGGAGCTCGTCTGTCCCGATTCCGGTCAGTTCGATGAACCGTTGAGCCCGTCGAAGGTCACCAAACGTTGCCGCGAGTGCAGCGAGGGCGATAACCTCTGCGTCGATTGGCGTATTCGCTGGCAAGTCCTTACAATCCGAAGCGAGCTAATGGGGTTTCCGAAATTGGCCAAGATCCTGATCGTCGAGGACAACGCGCTGAACATCAAGCTGTTCTGCGACCTGCTTGCTGCGCATGGCCATGAACCGGAAGCCGTGACCGATAGTCGTAACGCGCTCGATGCGGCGCGCGGGTTTTCACCCGACCTCGTCATTACCGATATCCAGCTCCCCCACGTCAGCGGCCTCGAGCTCATCCGCATGATCCGCGGCGACGAAAAGCTTTCGGATGTCCCGATCATGGCGGTCACCGCCTATTCGGCGCACGGCGATGAAGAGCGGATCCGAGCGGCTGGGGCACAGGCCTATGTCTCGAAACCGATCTCGGTCGCGAGATTCGCCCAGACCGTCGACGAGCTGCTCCAGGAACGGCTTTCGGAGGAGGCGGAAGAGCTCGCTGCGCTTGCCAATGAATCCGACGATGGCCCCGGCCCCACAGAGGCGGGGGGCGAAGAAGGCTAGCGGCTGCTCGATTTCGTCCGTGGAGGCGCCCCTGGCGCTCCCGTGCGATTACTTGATCTTGGCTTCCTTGAACTCGACGTGCTTGCGCGCGACCGGATCGTATTTCTTGAAGCTCAGCTTCTCGGTCTGGGTGCGCGGGTTCTTCTTCGTCACGTAGAAGAAGCCCGTGTCCGCGGTGCTGACGAGCTTGATCTTGACGGTTGCCGGCTTGGCCATCGGACAGTCCCAAATGCTTGAAAAAAGAAGAGCGGCCTCAACGCCGCCCGTTCGGGGCGCTCCATGACGAACCAGCGCGATTCTGTCAACCGAGCGAAGATTCGTAACGCCAGCTTAACCAATCTGAGCGACCTTCCGTTTGACAGGAGGGAGTTTATGGCTGCCGATCCACTGGCGAACGTCCGGGCGCAGGTCGGCCTCCGAATCGCCGAGATCCGCGAGGCGGGTCCGCGCATCTCTCCTCTCGAGCTCTATTCCAAGATGGATGCGATCAGGCAGCTCGCGGTCGCCAACGGGCTTGCGACCCTTGAGGGGCTGGCGCGCTGCTCCGCGCAGCTGGCGCTTCTGCCCGGCCACCGCATTGCCGTTCAGTCCTGTCTCGAGCATGTCGATGCCGCGATCGAGAGCCGCTCGGAGAGCGACTGCGGGACCATTCTCGCGGCGCTCGCGGTCCGCCTCCACTGACACAATAAGGCAGCTTCATGCATTAAGGGCGCGATGCGCGCCTTCTCCCAGCTGCTCGACGATCTCGTCTACACGCGCTCGCGCAACACCAAGCTCCGCCTGATCGGCGATTACCTCAAGGAAACGCCCGATCCCGACCGCGGCTTCGCGCTCGCCGCGCTCACTGGAACGCTCGACATGCCCGCGGTCAAGCATGCCGCGGTTCGAGGAATCGCGGAGGAACGTGTCGACCCCGTCCTCCTCTACATGAGCCGCGACTATGTCGGTGACATGGCCGAGACCGTGGCACTTCTCTGGCCGACCTCTTCGACCGGTGTCCCCGAAACGGATGACGCGACCATCCGGCTTTCAGATGCAGTCCAGCGCCTCAGGGAGGCGTCGCGCCTCGAAGGACCGCGCGTCCTTGCCGCCATGCTCGATCATCTCGATGCGTCGGGCCGCTTCGCTCTGCTCAAGCTCGCCACCGGCGAACTGCGCGTCGGGATCAATGCGCGGCTCGCAAAGCAGGCGTTCGCCGATGCCTTCGGGCTCGAGGTCGAAGCGGTCGAGGAGGTGTGGCACGGGATCGAGCCGCCATTCACCCAATTGTTCGACTGGGCCGAAGGTCGCGCGCCCCAGCCCGTTCCCCGCGACGTCCCCATCTTCCGGCCGTTCATGCTCGCCCATCCGCTCGAGGAGACGAGACTGTCGCTCGATGACTATGCCGCCGAATGGAAGTGGGACGGGATCCGTGTCCAGCTCGTCCATACCGGAGGCGAGACTCGGCTCTACAGCCGCACCGGCGATGACATCTCGCGAAGCTTCCCCGACGTCGCGCAGGCATTCCAGGCGACCGGAGTCCTCGATGGCGAGCTGCTCGTTCGAGGGTCCGACCAGGGCGTCGCCGATCTCCATGGCGGCGCCGCGGCGAGCTTCAATGCGCTCCAGCAGCGCCTCGGGCGCAAGAATGTCAGCGCGAAAATGATCGGGGCCTATCCCGCCTTCGTGAGGCTCTACGACATCCTCTTCGAGGGCTCCCTCGACCTTCGCGAGCTTCCCTGGAGCGAACGGCGCGAGCGGCTCGAGCGCTTTGCAGCGGGGCTCGACCCCGAGCGGTTCGATGTCTCGACGCTCATCGATGCCGGTTCATTCGAGCAACTCGAGGACCTGCGCCTCAATGCGCGGGATTCGAGCATCGAAGGGATCATGCTGAAGCGCAGGGACAGCGCCTATGTCGGGGGACGCAGAAGCGGTCTCTGGTACAAGTGGAAGCGCGACCCGCTGACTGCCGACTGCGTGCTCATGTATGCCGCGAGGGGATCGGGCAAACGCTCGAGCTACTATAGCGACTATACGTTCGGCGCCTGGGACGAGGAGGGCGAGCTGCTTCCGGTCGGGAAGGCCTATTTCGGATTCACCGACGAGGAACTGAAGTGGCTCGACCGCTGGATCCGAGGTCACACGGTGCAGCGATTCGGGCCAGTGCGCGAGGTCGAGAAGAGCCTGGTGCTCGAAGTCGCGTTCGATTCCATCCACAAGAGCAAGCGTCACAAGTCGGGACTCGCGATGCGTTTCCCGCGCATCAGTCGCATCCGCATCGACAAACCGGCGGCTGAGGCCGACCGACTGGCAAGCCTCCAGTCATTGGTAACTTGAAGCGGCTTGCAAACAGACGCTAAGCGGACCCCCTGTTCCGGGGAGAGGGGACCATTATGATCAAGCGATTGCTCGCCGGCGCCGCCGCGCTGGCCATGGCCGGCGCCGCTCATGGCGCAACCTATGCCATCCAGGCCGGTCATCTTATCGTCGACGCTGCGCAGGCCGAACGGGGAGCGTCGACCGTGGTCGTCGACAACGGGCGCATCGTCCGGATCGACGACGGCTTTACCGCCCCGGAAGGCGCCATCGTCGTCGACGAACGAAGCCGCACCGTGATGCCCGGCATGACCGACGTCCACGTGCACCTCACCGACACGTCGGGGCAGCCCTGGTACACCGGTTTCACCAAGAAGCAGTCGGTCCCTTATTCCACGACGGTCGGCCTGACCCACGCCCTGGAAATGGCCCGCGCCGGCTTCACGACGGTGCGTGATCTTGGAGGCGACACGAGCGCGGTGATCGCGGTTCGCGATGCCGTTGGCGAAGGCCGGTTCCCTGGCCCGCGGATCAAGGTTGCGGGCGCCCCGCTATCGATCGTCGGCGGCCACGCCGACGAAGCGACCGGCCTACCTCCCGAGCTCGCCGAAGCCGTCAACGAGGCGCACCTCAACCCGTCCGTCTGCACCGGTGCGGAGGAATGCCAGAAGGTGGTCCGATCCCTCGCCGCCGCCGGAGTCGACGTCATCAAGATCATGGCGACCGGCGGGGTTCTCGATCCCGGCACGCGCGGCCTCGAACAGCATTTCACGGACGAGGAGATGAAGGCGATCTGCGACATGGCTCACTTCAACGGGCTCAAGGTCGCGGCGCACGCGCATGGTGCCAAGGGCATCGACGCCGCCGTTCGTGCCGGAGTTGATTCGATCGAGCACGGAACCTTCATCGACGAACAGGGGGTCAAGGACATGAAGGCCCGCGGCACGTATTTTGTCGCGACCCTGATGGCCTTCAGCGGAGTCGAAGCCGCGCTCGGCAAGGGGCTGATGACCCCGGCAAGCGAGGCCAAGACCCGCCAGACCCTCGGCGTCTGGGGCAAGGGGCTCAACCTCGCCTACCGGAGCGGCGTCCATATCGCGCTTGGCACCGACAGCGCGGTTGCGCCCCACAGCCAGGCGAATCGCGAACTGGCGCTCATGGTCACCAAGGGCGGGATGAGCCCGCGTGACGCGCTCATCGCCGCGACCAAGGGCGGACCCGACCTCATGGGCCTCTCGAACGAGACCGGCACCCTCGAACCCGGAAAGTCGGCCGACCTCATTGCGGTTGACGGAGACCCGCTCGTCGACCCGACCGCAGTGCAGCGCGTCGATTACGTCATGGTCGAGGGCACCCCCATTCCAATGAAAGGACAATGATGCGCTTCCCCCTCCTTGCCCTGTCACTGCTGCTGTCGAGCACGGCCTTTGCTGCGGACCAGCCTGCCGGAGACATTCCGCCGAAGGACGTGAAGGCCGACGAGAAGAAGGCCGACGCGGATAGCGTCAAGGCGAGCGTCGAGGAGGACGCCCAGCCGGTCAAGCGCTCCATTCCGTTCCATGGCCGCACGCTGTCCTACACGGTGACTCCTGGTCACCTCACCATCCGCAACGACAAGGGCGAGCCGACCGGGAGCATCTTCTACGTCGCCTACACGATCCCGAGTTCCCAGCCGCGGCCGGTCACCTTCCTGTTCAACGGCGGCCCGGGCTCCTCGACCATGTGGCTGCACATGGGATCGTTCGGGCCGATCAAGGTCGATGCCTCCAATCCCGAGACCATTCCGGGACCGCCGTTCCGCTACGGGCCGAACCCCGATACCTTGCTCGACGTCACGGACCTGGTCTTCATCGACGCTCCGACAACCGGCCTCTCGCGCGAGATCGGCAAGGCCGAGCCGAAGGACTTCTTCGGCGTCGACAAGGATCTCGATGCCTTCACCCGCACGATCCAGCGCTATCTCACCAGGTACCAGCGCTGGAACAGCCCGAAGTTCATTATCGGCGAAAGCTACGGAACGACGCGCGCCGCGGGGCTGTCGAACTCGCTGCTCGACGCCGGCGTCCAGCTCAACGGCATTGCCTTCGTCTCGACCGTGTTCAACTTCGCGGATTTCCAGGGCGACCAGTCGCTGATCAACTTCCTGCCGACCTATGCCGCGGACGCCTGGTACCACGGCAAGATCGCGGACAAGCCGCCGCTCGAGGAGTTCATCCAGCAGGCTCGCGACTTTGCGAGCGGACCCTATGCCGCGGCGCTCCAGCGCGGGAACATGCTGACCGATGAGGAGAGGCAGTCGATCGCGCAGCGGATGTCGCAGCTGACCGGCCTTTCGGCCGACTACATCCTTCGCTCGAACCTCAGGGTGCAGCCGAACCGGTTCCAGCGCGAGCTTCTGCGCGACCGGCACCAGGTCATCGGCCGGATCGATTCGCGCTATGTCGGAACCGAGCCCGACAATGTCGGCGAGGGCGCCGACTACGACCCGCAGGGAAGCGCCATCACCGGCGCATTCGTCGGTGCGCTGAACGACTATCTGTTCCGCGATCTCGGCTACAAGAGCGAGCTGACCTACCGGCCCAACAATTATGGTGCGGTCTTCGGCGGCGAGAATAGCTGGGAGTTCACCCACAAGGCTCCCGACGGCCAGCAGCAGATCGCCGACACGAGCTCGGACCTTGCCAACGCCATGAGACAGAACCCGAGGATGAAGATCCTGTCGGTGAACGGCTATTACGATCTCGCGACGCCGTTCCATGGCGCCGAATATGAGTTCAAGCACATGGCGCTCGAGCCCCAGCTCCAGAACAACATCCGCTACACTTATTATCCGGCAGGCCACATGATGTATATCGACCCGGTCTCAGCGCGGCAGCTGAAGTCGGATCTCGCCGCATTCTACCAGAGCGCGATGTAGGAAGAGAAAGGGGCCGGCAGAGCGAACTCCGCCGGCCCCCTCGCCCCCAACCGAATGACTTGCTCTACGGGTCGCCGCGCCTTTTCAGGAGATCAGCACCCGCAGCGCTACAGGGAACGCATCAGCTGATTGGCTGAAGGTTCACGGCGGCGGTCTTGCCGCGGCGGTCGACCTCGAGTTCGAATTCGAGTCGATCGCCTTCGTTCAGCGTGGGAATCCCCGCGCGCTCGACCGCCGAGATATGAACGAATGCGTCGGGCTGGCCGTCGTCCCTCTGGATGAAGCCGAAGCCCTTCATCGCGTTGAAGAACTTGACCGTCCCTTGCGCCTTCTCACCCGTGAGCTGGCGCTGCGGGCCGCGCTCGGCGCGCTCGACCGGCATCGGGTCGCCTTCGATCCTGAGGTTCGTGGCCGAGATTCGGCCGCCGCGATCGACGAGCGTGAACTCGAGCGGCTGGCCGTCGGCGAGGTCCGTAAGGCCCGCCTGCTCGACCGCAGAGATGTGGACGAAAACGTCTTCACCGCCGTCGTCTCGGACGATGAAGCCGAAGCCCTTCTGCGGGTTGAAGAATTTGACCACGCCCTTGCCTTCGCCGACGACCTGGGGGGGCATTCCCCCGCCGCCGCCGCCGCGGAAGCCGCCGCCACCGCCGCCGCCGCCGCGATAGCCACCGCCACCGCCACCGCCGCCGCTGTAACCGCCGCCGCCACCACCGAAGCCGCCACGGTCACCGTAGCCACCGCCGCCGCCGCCAAAGCCGCCGCGGCCGCCAAAGCCACCGCGATCCTGGTAACCGCCAAATTCTTGGAAATTGTCTTCGCCGAAACTGTCGCGCTTGTCGCGACCGCGTCCACCGCGGTCTCCCTTGCGCCCTCTATCGAAACCCATAACCGTCCGAACTTAAATGTGCCCGTTGACCCCTGAAACCAACGCGCTCGGGCAAAAAGGCGCAACCGGTCATGGCGCGTAATCCACTCACGCACCGTTCACGTCATTACAGCAAAAATGACGCCGGCTCTAGTGACTCGAATCCGACGGGGCTGGCAAGGCTGGCGTCAGGCGGACTAAAGCGCCTTTGGCGTTGCTATCGAGGAGATCCAATTGGCCGTTCACCTGCACGAGGAAGACCTGCCCCAAGACGTGAATTTCGCTGACGGGCCGATCGCAATCGATACCGAAGCCATGGGGCTGGTTCCCGGGAGGGACCGCCTTTGCCTGGTTCAATTGTCGGATGGAAGAGGGGACGAGCATCTCGTCCGGTTCAGGCGCGGAAGCGACTATTCGGCGCCCAACCTCAAGGCCCTGCTCACCGATTCGGGCCGATTGAAGCTCTACCATTTCGCCCGATTCGATGTCGGCATCATGCAGTTCTATCTCGGCGTCATGGGGGCGCCGCTCTACTGCACGAGGACTGCATCGCGCCTGGTTCGAACCTACACCGATCGTCACGGCCTCAAGGACCTCGTCAAGGAGCTCTTGAACGTCGATCTCTCGAAGCAGCAGCAGACAAGCGACTGGGGAGCCGACGAGCTCAGCGACGCCCAGCGTGAATATGCGGCGAGCGACGTTCGCTATCTCCATGCGCTGAAGGAGAAGCTCGACGAGCGCCTCGCGCGCGAGGACCGGACCGCACTCGCTCAGGCCTGCTTCGACTTCCTGCCCACGCGCGCGCTCCTCGATATCGCCGGCTGGCCCGAACAGGACATCTTCGCTCACGATGGCTAGGGCCGCCGCCAATCGACGGGTCAGCAAGCAACGCTGGGCCGAGCCGGGAAGCTGGCACGACTGGCTCGTCAAGTGGACCAAGGTCATCCTGCCAAGCGCCGTCGGAGTCGTCATCGCCGTCCTGGCCCTTGCCCCACTCGGCAAGAAGAGTGACGTCAGCTTCATCCTCGACAAGAAGAAGGTCGAGAACGCGCCGGAGCGGATGCGCGTCGAGCAGGCGCGCTATGTCGGCACCGATGACAAGGGGCAGCAGTTCACGATGACTGCAAACCGCGCGATCCAGCCCCGCTCGGATGTCCCGATCGTCGATATTCGCGGGATGTTCGCGACGCTCAACATGACCCAGGGACCATTGCTCATCGCTGCGAACCAGGGACGCTACAATCTCGACAACCAGAAGGTCATGATTGACGGCCCCGTCAAGGTTGCTGGCGGCGACGGCTACAAGCTCGCCACTCGGGACGTCACGGTCGATCTCAAGCAGAAGCAGCTGCAGAGTTCAGGCCCGGTCGCCGGTGAGATGCGTCTCGGCCAGTTCCAGGCGGGACAGCTTCACGCCAACCTTGGAGACCGGACCGTCGTTCTCGACCACGGCGCTCGCTTGAAAATCGTCCAGGGTACGGTCAGATGATGGGCGTGCGCTTTCCTGGCATCATCCTTGCACTTGCGGTCCTCGCGGCGCCGGCTGCCGACGCCCAGGTCCAGCAGGTCCAGCCGACCTCGGCCTTGAAGGGCCACAACAGCAATGCCCCGGTGGACGTCTCCGCCGATCGGATCGAGGTCCAGGACAGGGCGGACAGGGCGGTCTTCACCGGCAACGTCCACGTCACCCAGGCGGAGCTGACACTCGACACTCCGCGCCTCACGGTCGCTTATTCAGGAGGAAGCGGGAACGTCCAGATCAAGCGGCTCGATGCCGCCGGCGGCGTGGTCGTCCGAAGTCCTTCCGAGACTGCCAAGGGCGATTTCGGGGTCTACGACCTCGACCGGAAGCTCATCACCCTCATCGGCAACGTCCAGCTCAACCGCGAAAACAACCAGGTGAACGGAGCCCGGCTTGTCATCGACCTCGATTCGGGCCGAGCGGTGATCGACGGCGGGCCGCCCGGAGTGAATGCAAGCGGTGGCCGGGTCAGCGGCCATTTCACTGTTCCGCAGCGCCAGCAGCAGAAGCAGCAATAGGCGGCGCCGTGAACGAGGCGGTCACCTTCGCGCGGCCCTCGAACGAGGCGCAGCAGGGAAATGGCGGATTGGAGGTCCGTTCGATCGCCAAATCCTATGACCGGCGCGCCGTTCTGCACGACGTGTCGCTCGACGTGCACCGCGGCGAGGTGGTCGGCCTTCTCGGGCCGAACGGTGCGGGCAAGACGACCTGCTTCTATTCGGTGATGGGCCTCGTCAAGCCCGACAGCGGCAGGATCTTCCTCGATGGCCAGGACATCACCGAGCTACCCATGTATCGCCGGGCCATCCTCGGCCTCGGCTATCTCCCCCAGGAGACCTCGATCTTCCGCGGCATGAACGTCGAGGAAAATATCATGGCGGTCCTCGAAGTCGCCGAGCCTGATCGCGACGTGCGTCAATCCCGCCTCGAGCAGCTGCTCACGGAGTTCGGCCTTGCGGCGTTGAGGGATTCGGCGGCGATGGCGCTCTCGGGTGGCGAACGGAGGCGCTGCGAGATCGCCCGCGCACTTGCAGCGGACCCTTCGATCATGCTCCTCGACGAGCCGTTCGCGGGCATCGACCCGATCTCGATCGCCGACATCCGTGAACTGGTGAGAGAATTGAAGAGCCGCGACATCGGCGTTCTCATCACCGACCATAATGTCCGTGAGACTCTCGATATCGTGGATCGCGCCTGCATCATCTACGATGGACAGGTCCTGTTCGCTGGTACGCCCGAAGCGTTGGTCGCCGACCAGGAGGTCCGGCGCCTTTACCTCGGCGAGAGCTTCGCGCTGTAACGAGGCTCAGCATGGGCCTGGGCCCCTCACTTAGCATCCGCCAATCGCAGCAACTGGTCCTTACGCCCCAGTTGCGCCAGGCGATCCAGCTCCTGCAGCTCAGCAACCTCGAGCTCGACAGCTTCATTGCCGAGGAATTGTCGAAGAACCCGCTGCTCGAGGCCAAGTCCGAGGAACCGGAGGAGCTGCCCGCCGGCGACTTCGCGAGCGACGAGGTCGAAGGCGACGAGGTCCCCGATGACCCCGGAGCCGACGATCTCATCATGGGCCAGGCCGACGACGACCGGCCGCTCGACGTGGACTGGCAGACGGAGGCCCTCGAGACCGACAGCTATTCGGACGTGGTGACGTCGCCGGGCGGGGAGGAGGCGTTCGACTTCGATCGCCTGCAATATTCAGCGGCTTCGCTCTCCGAGCACCTCGTAGACCAGCTTCACGGCGTGTCGGGCCCGGTTGGGGACCTCGCCCGGATCATCGCCGAGACGCTGGACGAAACTGGTTATCTGAGCGTCCCCCTCGAGCATGTTTCGGACCTCTCGGGGGCTCCGCTCGAGCTGGTCGAGGAAGCCCTCGTCGTCGTCCAGGGGCTCGATCCGCCTGGCGTCGGCGCGCGTTCACTCGCGGAATGCCTCGCGCTCCAGGCGAAGGCGGCCGATCGCTACGATCCCGCGATGGCCCGGCTGATCGACAATCTCGACCTCCTGTCGAAGGGCCGAACCGCCGACCTCAAGCGGATCTGCTCGGTCGATGACGAAGACCTTGCGGACATGATCCGCGAGCTTCGGGCCTATGACCCGAAGCCGGGGTGCCGATTCTCCGGCAATGCGTCGGCGGAAGTCACTCCCGACGTGTTCGTCCGCCGGACCCGGGCCGGTTTTGCAGTCGAGCTCAACCAGGCCACTCTTCCGCGGCTCCTTGTCAATCGGCGCTATTATCAGGAGCTCAAGTCCGGTCCCCAGGACCGGCAGTCGCGCGCCTGGCTCAGCGAGTGCCTCCAGAGCGCCAACTGGCTCCTCAAAGCGCTCGACCAGAGGGCCCGGACGATCGTCAAGGTCGTCTCCGAGATCATTCGGCGCCAGCAGGGTTTCTTCGAGCGCGGCGTATCGGCGATGAAGCCCATGACGCTTCGCGAGGTCGCGGAAGCCATCGGAATGCACGAGTCCACCGTCAGCCGGGTGACCTCGAACAAGTACCTGCTGTGCGATCGCGGGCTGTTCGAGCTCAAATATTTCTTCGGATCGGGCGTTCAGTCGGCAGAGGGCGAGGGCGCCGCTGCCGAGGCGGTGAAGGCAGCGATCAAACAGCTGATCGACAGCGAGCACGAAATCCTCAGCGACGATTCGATCGCCGGCCTGCTCAAGGAGAGGGGCTTCGACGTCGCCCGTCGAACTGTCGTCAAGTACCGGGAGTCGATGGGGATCGGCTCGTCGATCCAGCGACGACGCTTGCGGAAGATCGCAGGCTAGTGCTGCCGGTCTAGGCCGACACCCGGGCCCAGATGGGCAGATGGTCCGAGGCGCGGCGGGCAACCGCGCTCATGTGGACTCCGGCCGCTTCGATATTGAGATCCTTGTGGACGATGATCCGGTCAAGCTGCGCGACCGGATGGCGCGCGTGAAAGCTCGGGCCCGTCGGAGCGACGTGGAACTCGGGCTCGAGGTCCCTCAGACAGCCGGCGACCGTTCGCCACTCGTTGGTGTCACCCATCAGGACCGTCGGCATTTTCTGGGGCCGGCGAGCGATCGCATCGAGGATCGCGCGCATCTGACGGCGGCGCCACAGGCCCGAGAGGTCGAGGTGCATTCCAACCACGCGCAACGCGCGGTCGCCGATCAGGAGCTCGGCCATGACAGCCCCGCGGGGCTCGAGCGTCGGGAGATCGAGCGCCGTGCAGCCGAGAACGCCGACGTGCCGCTTCACGAGGATCGCGTTGCCATGCCAGCCGATGTTGCGGGTATCGACCTTCAGCAACCGATCGGTGTGTTTCCTCGCCCTGTCGAACATCCGCTTGTGCCGGACTCCGAGGTGGACGGGCGTATAGAGCCCGTGGCTGTCGATGAGCTCGTGAGGCACGGTCGATCCGCGGCCGCCGACGCGCTTGTCCGCCTCCTGCAGGGCGACGATGTCGGCGTCGATTTCCTGGAGCACCCGAAGAACGCGATGCGGGTCGCGTCGCCCATCGAGGCCAACGGCCTTGTGCATGTTGTAGCTCGCGAGCGTGATGCAGGGGCTGCTGCTCATGCGCTCGCCAATAGCTGCCTCGCCTGAATGGTTCCTAGACGTCGAGGTTCGCGACGCTGAGCGCATTGTCCTGGATGAATTCGCGGCGGGGTTCGACCACGTCCCCCATCAGGCGGGTGAAGATCTCGTCGGCGACGTCCGCCTGCGCGATCTCGACCCGAAGCAACGAGCGGTTCGCGGGATCCAGCGGGGTTTCCCA
>DASZYL010000144.1:0-21241 GCA_035545385.1 Sphingomicrobium sp.
CCCTATGTGTATCTGGGCTATTGGGTCGAAGGCTCGACCCGGATGGCCTACAAGACGAGCTTCAGGCCGCTCGAGCGCCTCGGCCGCGACGGCTGGCGGAGGATGGACGAGGTCGACGACGAGCCGGCGAAGAAGTCGATCGTGCTCCCGAGCCGCCGATCGAAAAGCCGCCTCATGATCGACGCCTAGCTTCCCCAAAGAGGTTTTCCCAAGCCAAAGCGCGATTATACTGGGCCACCGTCTGTCGGGGGCACATATGAAACGCACTGCCTTGGCCGTTGCCGCACTCATCCTGCTCGCGGGTCCATCGGCGCTCATCGCGCAGGGAGCTCCGAAATCCGCCGAACTCGAGCTTGCCAAGAAGGCCGGGGAGCTGAAGCCGGGCGAATGGGTGTGGAAGCCCGAGATCGCGCCCACGGGGCCCGTCCTCGTCTACGTCGACCTCGGCCGCCAACGCGCGACGGTCTACCGGAACGGCGTTCGGATCGGGGTCTCGACCATCTCCTCGGGCAAGGACGGGCATGAGACTCCGACCGGGGTGTTCACGATCCTCGAGAAGAACAAGGAGCATCGTTCGAAGACCTACGACGATGCCTCGATGCCCTATCAGCAGCGACTGACATGGCTTGGAGTTGCGATGCATGCCGGCAATCTTCCCGGCTACCCTGCGAGCCACGGCTGCGTCCGGCTCCCGATGGAATTCGCAAAGCGGCTTTTCGAGGTGACGCCGATGGGTGGAACCGTGGTGATCGCGGGAGGCCACGAGGACCCGGTCAAGCGCCCCGCGGCGGGCGTGCTTGCGCCCACGATGGCGGGCGTCACCCCCGCGCCGACGACGGTGCTGACGCCCGAAGGCGCTTATACCTGGACTCCCGAGGCTGCTCCGAGCGGTCCCGTCTCGATCATCATCTCGACCGGGGACCAGCAGGTCGTCGTCCTCCGCAACGGAGTCGAGATCGGGCGCGCCCACGCCGATGTCCAGCAGCAGACGAGCGATACGCAGGTGATGACCTTCGCTGGCGGGGCGGGCAGGGAATGGATCCAGGTCGGGGTCTCCGACCTTACCGGCCAGTCAGCCGAAATCATCAGCACCGAGCGGGTTGAGCAGATGCACCTGCCTGCGGCCTTCGTCGAGGACATGCGCTCGGTGATCGCACCGGGGACGACGGTGCTCGTGACCCAGGCGAGCGTCAGCGGCGGCTCGACGGGCCAGCAGGCGACGGTGCTCGACGCCGACGACGGGAAGGCCAATTAGGAGATCGCCTGGTCCTTGCGCAGGTACCTGCGCCTCGCAACGACGATCGCAACCACGACACCGACGCTGAAGAGCGCCGCTTCGGCGGCGGCGGCAACGAGGTGCGCCCCGCTGTTCAGCATGGGATCGGCAAAGGGCTGGCTGATGAGATCGAGGCGAAGCCGCGATTGGGGAAAGCCGTGAGAGAGCCCCTCGAGGCTGCCGAGCATCAGCCGTCCGCCGAGGAGCCAGATGAGCATGCCCGAGACGCCGCCGAATGCCGCGGCGATGATCCCCGCACGCCTTGCCGAGGAAGTTCGAACGGCAAGCCCGAGCGAAAGCCCGACCGCTGCTCCGATCAGCGCTCCCTCGCTTGCCCCGGTGATGTCACCCGGAAAACGTCCGACGAGGAGCGTGAATGCATCGAGGCCAAGAAGCTTTCCGAACGCCCCGATGACGAGGCCGCCAGCAGCGCCTCCGACCACGGTCCAGGCCAGTGAACCGGGCCTTGCGAAGCGCGCCATCGCGATCCCGACGCTCACTCCAATCGCCCCGATCAGCCCGACGAGCGCGGTGGCGCACAGCATCACGAGAAGGATCGAAAGCGCTCCCGGACCCGAGCGAAGCGGTTCGGACGCCCCGGCAAAGCCGTAGATGAGGCCGCCAAGCGCTCCTGCGCAAGCGCCGCCGACGATCCCTGCGGACAAGGTGACGAGGAAGTCGTTCCAGCGCTCCGGGGCCTCGGCTGGCTGGCGCGCCTCGCTCGTGCCTGCCGGGTCCAGCACTTCTACTGGAGCGATGAAGCGATAGCCGTGCTTGGGCACGGTCTCGATGAAGCGCGGGCGGCTCGCGTCGTCGCCGAGCTTTCGCCGGAGGGTCTTGATGCATTGCGTCAGCGCCTCGTCGGTGACCGGGACGCCACGCCAGACTTCCTCGAGGAAGCGGTCCTTGTGAACGAGCTTTCCGCAGTCGCGGACCATGAGCGCGAGCGCATCGAGGTAGCGGCCGTTGAGCTCGATCGCCTCGTTGCCGGAGACGAGCCGTCGCTCGCGGGTATCGAGCACGAAGCCCTCGAAAGCGAAGCTTGCGCCCATTTTTCAGCAAAACCTCACGATATGCTCATGCCTTCCACCGGGGCTCCTTGCGAGATGCCTTAGACCAGCATGCATGGAGGTTCGACAATGGCAAGCAATGCAGATGGACTTCGAAAAAGGCCGCTTCCGTGGCGGCTCGTCGGCTGGGCGGTCCCGGTCGGCCTCCTTTCCATCCCCTGGCTCGCGCGCTGGCCCTGGTCGGTGGACGACTTCATCGTCGCCGGCGCCATGTTCGCGATCGTCGGCGGGACCTTCGAGCTCGCCGTCCGCGCCTCGGGAAATGCCTGGTACCGTGGCGGCGCTGCAATCGCCCTTGCCGCCGCATTTCTCCTCGTCTGGATCAACCTCGCGGTCGGGATCATCGGCAATGAGGACAATCCCTTGAACCTCGTTTTCTTCGGAGTGATCGCCATTGCGCTCGCTGGATCGATCGTCGCGCGGTTCAGGGCGGGCGGGATGGCGCTCGCGATGGTCGCCGCTGCCGCGGTCCAGGGCCTCGCCGGGTTCGGCGTCTTCGTCCTTGGGGCCGGGGCCGATGAACCGCCCGGGCCGCTCGGTCTCCTCGCCCTCATCGAGTTCTTCGCGATGATGTGGCTTGCTTCGGCATGGTGCTTCCACAAGGCGAGAGGCGCATAATGGCAGGGCCATGATTCATCCCCTCATGAACCTTTGTGCAGCTTCGAAGCACCGACGCGGCGCAGGAGGGCTGGCAGGTGAACGTGTCTGGGACGGCGATCCGCCCCGTGATTGATGCGAAACGACGCGGCACGCCCGATGAAAGCGGGCTGCTCGAGCGCATCAAGGCGCATGACGTGGACGCGTTCGAGAGGTTGTACCGGGTTTACCAGCCGCGCCTCGCGCGGTTCCTCACCAACCTCCTGAGGCGGCCGCAGCTGGTCGAAGAGGTGCTGGACGATACGATGATGGTGGTGTGGCAAACGGCCGGAAGCTTCAGGGGGACAAGCAAATTGTCGACCTGGATCTTCGCGATCGCGTATCGCAAGGCTTTGAAAGCGCGCCTGCGCTGGCCCGACCCCGTTGAGGACGACTACAGGGACAACCAGGTCAGCAACGACCCCGCTCCCGATTCCGAGCTTCAGCGCGGGCGTGTCCACGATGCGCTCGTGACGGCCATGGAGACGCTCTCGGCGGAGCAGCGCGCGGTCGTCGACCTCACCTATTTCCACGAGCTCGGCTATCGCGAGATCGCCGAGATCCTGGGCTGCCCCGTCGACACGGTGAAGACCCGCATGTTTCACGCAAGGAGGCGCCTCAGGCAGGCGCTTCCCGGCACGT
Source organism: Sphingomicrobium sp. (assembly GCA_035545385.1). GTDB lineage: Bacteria > Pseudomonadota > Alphaproteobacteria > Sphingomonadales > Sphingomonadaceae > Sphingomicrobium. The sequence continues at coordinate 3,625 of DASZYL010000144.1, forward strand.
TGGCCGATTGGCTTTAGGGAGAAGGCCGATGCCCGACATCATTCAAACGATGATCGAGCCTCATCACGAGGCGGAGGAGCTGCTTCCATGGTATGTCACCGGGCAGCTTGGCCTCGACGAGCAGTCGCTCGTCGAGAAGCATGTCTCCAATTGCGCGCATTGCCGTCGCCAGCTCGCGTTCGAGCGGCGGATGATCGACGAGTTCGCGAGTATGACGCCCGAGGTCGACAGCGGCTGGGCGCGCCTTCGCCGAAGGCTGGAGCCCCAGCGCCGTGAGAGCCTGTGGGAGAAGATCGCGCGCGATGCAGCGATCGCATGGCAGACGCTGACCCGTCCCGCCGTCGCTGCACTTGCGACCGCGCAGCTACTCTTCCTCGGCCTTGCCGGAACGCTCATCGTTTCGCTGAGCCAGCCGTCCTACGAGGCGCTTGGCTCGGCGCCGCCGTCCCAGTCGGCCAACGTCATCGCGATCTTCAGCGCCGACACGACGCAGGCCGAGCTCGCCGCCCTCCTTCGAGCCAATGGCGCATCCCTGGTGGGTGGGCCCACCCCAACCGACGCCTATCTCATCCGGGTTCCGGCATCCTCGCGGCAGGCAGCGCTCGAGCGCCTTCGCTCGAACAGGCACGTCGTCATGGCCGAGCCGATCGACGGGAAGAGGTCGTGACCAGGCTCGGGCGCTTCCTCGCCGTCTGCGCAGCGGCCGCTTCGCTCCTTCTCACCGGCCCGGCAAGCGCCCAGGGCTCGCCGACGATCAGCCCCGAACGGCAGGTCCTCGTCATGGTCCGCCACCCGCCGGACCATTTCCGTCCCGGCGGCTCCTATGGCGGAGGCTCGGGCTATGGCGACGATCTTGCCCGAAGCGCTCGCGAGCGGCTCGCGAGGGGAATTGCCCGCGATCACCGGCTGACGTTCGTCGACGGCTGGCCGATGCCGATGATCGGCGTCGACTGCTTCATCATGGCCGTTCCCGATGGACGCTCGACCAGTGCTGCCGCAGCCGAGCTCTCGCGCGATTCGAAGGTCGCCTGGGCGGAGCCGGTCGAGATGTACCAGGCGCAATCGGCGCCCGCCTCGCACAATGACCCCCTGTACCTCGCCCAGCCCGCGGCCCGACAATGGGACCTTGCGGATCTCCATCGCGTGGCGACGGGGCGGGGGATCAAGGTCGCGGTCATCGACAGCGGTATCGAGGCGAACCATCCCGATCTTTCGGGCCAGCTCATCGTCAACCGCAATTTCGTGGCCGGGCAGAGCGAGGTCGCCGAGGACCATGGAACCGGAGTTGCCGGGGTGATCGCCGCCAAGACCGACAACAGGCTGGGGATCGCCGGGGTTGCTCCTGGAGCGCGGCTGCTCGGCCTTCGAGCCTGCTGGCAGAAGGGCTCTTCCACCGTCTGCGATGGCCTCAGCCTTGCCAAGGCGATCTATTTCGCGGCCGAGGAGAAGGCCGACGTCATCAATCTCAGCCTGACTGGCCCCGACGGCCGGCTCCTTCGGACCCTGCTCGAAGCCGCGATGGATCGCGGATCGATCGTCGTTACGGCCTATGATTCCGCAAAGCCGCGCGGGGGATTTCCAGCCTCGGTGCCGGGAGTCATCGCGGTTTCGGACCGCTCTCTGGCTCCCTCATCCGCGCATGTCTACACTGCGCCAGGGCATGACGTGCCGACGACGCAGCCGGGAGGACGATGGTTTCTTGTCAACGGAAGCTCCTTTTCCGCCGCGCATGTCAGCGGCCTCGCCGCGCTTGTCCGTCAGCGCCAGCGCTCGTCCGGCCTGACCCTGGTTTCGGACCGGGCGGCTGGCGGGACGATCGATGCCTGTGCGACGCTGGCACGCGCCGCGAAGGGCTGTGACTGTTCCTGCACGGGAGGCGGGCGCTTCTCGAGCGCGAGGTTCGCTCACTAGCTTCCTGTGCCGATTTCCCCTGTGCCTGCTCGCCTTCTGGGCGGTGCCTGCACGCGCCGAGCTCGGTGCGACCGTCTCCCTTTTCAACGACCTCCAGTTTCGCGGATATTCGCTGAGCGAGCGCCGTCCGGTCGCGACCCTCGACTTTGCCTATGACGACCCGTCGGGGGTCTACGCGGGGGCGTCGGCGACCGCAGTCTTTCGCGAGGGCATGGAGCCCGCTCCACTCGGGTTCCAGCTGAACGGCGGCTACGCCAAGAGGCTGAAGTCGGGGACCACGATCGATGTCGGGGTCATCCATTCGAGCTATTCGCATTATTCGAGGGCGGGGCGCTCCGAATCCTATACCGAGGTCTATGCGGGGATCAGCCGCGGCCCCCTCTCGTCGAGGATCTACCTTTCCCCACATTATTTCGCGCCCGGGGTGTGGAGTGCCTATGGCGAGGTGAACGGGGTGATCAGCCCGGCAAGAAAGTGGAGCATCGAAGGGCATCTTGGGATGCATGTCCCGATCCGGACGCCGGCTTCTGAAAATTACCGCAAGGATTTCGACTGGCGCATCGGCGTAAGCCGCGAGATCGGCCGACTCTCGCTTCACGCCGCCTGGAGCGACGGCGCACCCGCCAAGGATTATTACAGGGGCCACGCGCACGGCAGGAGCGCGCTCGTCATCGGGGCAAGCTGGGTCCTTTAGGCTCCTCGGAGCGGGCGAGGTGAACCGGCCCCTCCCTGGAGGGAACTCACATCTGCCCGCCGTGAGCAGGCGGCGCAGCCGTGTCAGCCCCCATGCGCTGCCTGCTCCGGTGGGCGCCAGCGCGGCGGTTCGCGCATGCCCCCAGGGCCGGCCCGTCCCCTGCGGGCCGGTCCTGACCAAATGAAAAGGCGGGACGAACGAGCGCCCCGCCTTCTCCCCGTCAATCTCTTGAAAGCTTCTTCAGGATTTCAGGCGACCGCCGCCTGCGGCTCCGGCTCGCTCGCCTCGTCGGGATCGCGAAGCACGTAGCCGCGGCCCCAGACGGTCTCGATATAATTTGCGCCGCCGCAAGCGAGCGAGAGCTTCTTGCGCAGCTTGCAGATGAAGACGTCGATGATCTTGAGCTCGGGCTCGTCCATGCCGCCGTAGAGGTGATTGAGGAACATCTCCTTGGTGAGCGTCGTCCATTTCCGGAGCGAGAGCAGCTCCAGCATCGCATATTCCTTGCCCGTGAGGTGCACCCTCGCGCCGTCGACCTCGACCGTCTTCGCGTCGAGGTTCACGGCGAGCTTGCCGGTACGGATGACCGATTGCGAATGGCCCTTCGAGCGGCGGACGATCGCATGGATGCGCGCGACGAGCTCGTCCCGGTGGAAGGGCTTGGTCACGTAATCGTCGGCTCCGAAGCCGAGCGCACGGACCTTGGAATCCATCTCGCCGATGCCGGACAGGATCAGGACGGGGGTCGAGACCTTCGCCGTCCGGAGCTTCTTCAGCACGTCATAGCCGTGCATGTCGGGCAGGTTCAGGTCGAGCAGGATGATGTCGTAATCGTACAGCTTGCCGAGATCGAGGCCTTCTTCCCCGAGGTCGGTCGTGTAGACGTTGAAGCCTTCGGTGCCGAGCATCAGTTCGATGCTCTTGGCCGTCGTCGGCTCGTCTTCGATCAGCAGCACGCGCATTTGCGGTTCCCCCTCGTTGGCCGGCGAGAGTTAAGCCCCCTTAACGGCCTTGAAGCACTCATTAACCATTCGAGGTCTGAAGGGAAAAGGTTAATATTTCCTAACTCGCTGGATTCCTTGGGTTGTTGCAATGGAGTCACAAATCCCTCCACAGGCTACCCACCGATTGTCCACATTGCGGGGCACCGCGTTTGCCCTCGGCGGATGGCTCGTCCATGAGCCAGGCTGTGGATTTCTCGAAGCGCATCCTCTTCATCGACGCTCAGGCGATCGTGCTCGACAAGCCCGCGGGGCTTCCGGTCGATACGCCACGGCGTGGCGGCGATTCCATCGCCTCGAGGCTCGATGAGCTGAAGTGCGGGTTCAAGCGTCCGCCGACCCCGATGCACCGGCTCGACACGGATACGAGTGGCTGCCTGCTCTTCGCGCGCTCGCCCAAGGCGCGCGCGTCCTTCCAGCGCTCGTTCGAGGCGCGCGAGGTCGAGAAATATTATCTCGCGGTGGTCGCGGCCGAGATTGGCGAGGAAGAAGGAACGATCGACGTTCCGCTGGCGAAGCACTCGAGTGCCGAGGCGGGCTGGAGGATGGTCCCGGATTCGCATGGCCTTCAGGCCGTAACGCTGTGGCGAAGGCTTGCGTTGCGCAATGGAACCACTTTGGTCCAATTCCAGCCGTTGACCGGGCGGACACACCAGATCCGCGCGCATGCGCGCGAGGCCTTCGGCAGGGGGATCGTGGGCGACCGGGTCTATGGAGTGCCAGGGGGTCCAATGCTTCTTCACGCCTCGCGTCTCGTCGTCCCGCGCTCCGGCAAGCCCGCAATCGACGTCACCGCTCCTCTCCCGGATCATTTCGGTGAGTGGCGCGATGCGGCCTGAGGACGTCGAGATTCCCGAGGAGGCCCTGAGCGAGAGCTTCCTCGCCGCGACCGGCCCCGGCGGCCAGAACGTCAACAAGGTGGCGAGCGCGGTCCAGCTGCGCGTCGACCTCTTCGCGCTTCGCCTTCACCCGGATGCCTACGAGCGCCTGAAGCAGATCGGCGGAAGCCGAGTGACCCAGTCGGGCGAGCTCATCATCACCGCTCGAAGGTTCAGGACACAGGAGGCGAACCGGACCGACGCGAGGCGCCGGCTGGCGGAGATGATCGCCGCTGCCCATATGGTACAAGCCAAGCGCAAGCCGACGCGGCCGAGCCGGTCCGCGAAAGCCCAGCGGGTGGAGAAGAAGCGCCAGCGAAGCGCGATCAAGCAGGGACGCGGAAAGGTGAGTTTCGACTGATGTTCGATTTCAAGATCGATCCCAACGACAAGGCGGTCATGTACCGCGATCTCGCCTCCGCCCTCGAGGGGCTGGTGAGTGGCGAACCCGATCCCATCGCCAACATGGCCAATGCCTCGGCGCTGATCTTCGAGACCCTGCCCGACGTTAACTGGGTCGGCTTTTACCGGAACATCGACGGCGAGCTCGTCCTCGGCCCGTTCCAGGGCCGCCCGGCCTGCATCCGGATGAGCTTCGACGAGGGCGTTTGCGGCGCCGCGGCGAAGACCCAGAAGGTCCAGCGGGTCGAGGACGTGCATGCCTTCGAAGGCCACATCGCCTGCGACAGCGCGTCGAACAGCGAGATCGTCGTTCCGCTGATCAGGGATGGCCAGGTCCTTGGAGTCCTCGACATCGACAGTCCGAGCCGGGCTCGCTTCACCGAGGAGGACGAGGCCGGGATCACGAGGCTCGGGGAGATCCTCGCGAGGGTTCTCTAGGTCTTCAGCTGAGGTCCTCCATCCGCTCGTCGGTGATCGAGCCCGGGATGATCATCACCGGGCAGGGGAGCTTGCCCGCGTCATGGCCGCACAGGTTGGAGACGAGCGGGCCCGGGTTGCCGCTGGCCGCTGCTCCAAGGACCAGCGCATCCACTTCCTCCCGGGTGCCGATGAACTCGCGGACCGTCCGGACGATCTCGCCCTGGCGAACGAAGATGTTCATCTCGACCCCCGACTCGTCGAGGATCTCTCCGATGGCTGCACTGACGACGCCCTCGATCCTCAGGCGCTGCTCCTCTTCGATCGCGGCCTGGACGCCGCCGAACTGTACGAAGTCCTGCGGTTCGACGATTCCCAGGACCTCGATCTTGCCCCCGGTCTTGGCGGCGCGACGGGCCGCGAAGCGAAGCGCGACACGCGCTTCGGGGCTGTCGTCCACGACGACGAGGTAGGTGCGTCTCGGGTCCGCCTCCATCTTGAGAAGAGTGCTGCTTTAAAGCTCGCCCGAGCGCAAGCCGCACCCGCGCGATTTTGGCGCGCCCTTGACCTTGCTGGCCGCATTGGCTTTGAGCCGGCGAGCTTTTCCTCACCGGACAGTCGCCCATGCCGATCGAACTCAAAATGCCCGCACTCTCCCCGACCATGGAGGAGGGAACGCTCGCCAAATGGCTCGTGAAGGAGGGTGACAAGGTCGCGTCCGGCGACATTCTCGCCGAGATCGAGACCGACAAGGCGACAATGGAATTCGAGGCGGTCGACGAGGGGACGGTCGCAAAGATCCTCGTCCCCGAGGGCAGCGAGGGAGTGAAGGTCGGAGCTCCGATCGCGATTCTCGCCGGAGAGGGCGAGGATGCATCCGCTGCCGCCAGCTCTGCGCCCAAGGCCGATACCGCGCCGCCGGCGCCGCCCAAGGCGCCGCCTGCTCCAAAGGCCGACGAGACTCCACGGCCGGCGACGTCCGCAAAGACTCCCGAAGCTCCGGAAGCCGCGGCGGTGCCGGCGGCCGCGCCCGCCCCGGCAGCGCCTGCAGCGCCGAGGGCCGAGGGCGAGCGCATCACGGCGTCGCCGCTCGCCCGCCGCCTCGCCGAGGCTCAGGGCATCGACCTTTCGACCCTTAAGGGCAGCGGGCCTGGCGGCCGGATCGTTCGAGCGGACGTGGACGCAGCCGCGGGCCGGGCACCCGTTGCTGCTCCCGCTGCAGCCGCTGCTCCGGCTGGAGCCGCCCCGGCCCCGACCCACCTCGTCATGCCGGGACCGATCGAACAGGCGATCCCGCACGAAGAGGTGAAGCTTTCCAATATCCGCAAGACCATCGCTCGCCGGTTGACCGAGGCGAAGCAGCAGGTCCCGCACATCTACCTCACCGTCGACATCCAGCTCGACGCTCTTCTGAAGCTTCGGACAGAGCTCAACGCGGGGCCCGAGAGCCGGGGCGTCAAGCTCAGCGTCAACGACCTCCTCATCAAGGCGCTCGCCCAGTCCCTGGTCGAAGTCCCGGAGTGCAACGTGGCGTTCGCGGGCGACCACATGCTGAAATATGATCGCGCCGACATCTCGGTCGCGGTCTCCATCCCCGCAGGGCTGATCACTCCGATCATCGTCGGGGCCGAGAGCAAGAGCGTCTCGGCGATCTCGAGCGAGATGAAGGAGCTCGCGGGGCTTGCCCGCGACGGCAAGCTCCAGCCGCAGCAATACCAGGGCGGAACCGCCTCGCTCAGCAACATGGGGATGTTCGGGATCAAGCAGTTCGAGGCGGTCATCAACCCGCCGCAAGGCATGATCATGGCCATCGGCGCGGGCGAGAAGCGCCCCTATGTCATCAACGACTCGCTCCAGATCGCGACCGTGATGAGCGCGACCGGAAGCTTCGACCATCGCGCCATCGACGGCGCCGACGGCGCCAAGCTCATGCAGGCGTTCAAGCGGCTGGTCGAAAACCCGTTGGGGATGCTGGCCTAGGAGCAGCGGCCATGTTCGTGAAAACGACCCGCGGAGCTTACTATCCAATTAGCTCCATCGAGTGCCTCGCCGAGGAACCGGATCCTTCGGGGGCTCTTAAGGAGGTCGCGAGGCTCAAGGACGGGAAAAGCGAGGAGCTCGCCCCTGGAGAGATCCGGCGAGTGACCGAAGCGAGCGGCCGGCCGTTCCCGGCGGCGCCCGACACCTTCGTGCTCCAGGAGGTCGTCGACGACAATGATCGCCTCAGCCTCGACCGGGTGCCCGTCCTTGGCTGGGTCGTCACTCCAACAAGAGGCGTCGTTCCGATCACGATCGAGGGGATCAATCACGGATCGGACCAGACCGTCCCGGTGGTGATGCCCTCGGGCGAGGTGGTGGTCGCGATGGAGTGTTCCTACATCAGCGAGGATTGCTACTTCGCAGAATTGAAATCGTCCAAAGTCTCCTGAGCGTGGAGCGCACGCCTCTCATCCGGGTGACGGCAATGCCCGCGGACACCAATCCCTATGGAGGAGTGTTCGGGGGCTGGCTGATGGGCCAGATGGGACTTGCCTGCGGGTCCTTCGCATCGCGGATGACCGGCGGAAAGGCGATCCTGGTCGCTGCCGACCAGCTGAAGTTCCCGGGCGCGATGGCCGTCGGCGACGAGCTTAGCGTCTATGTCGATCTGCTGAGGCAGGGGAGGACGTCGCTCCGCCTCAGGGCCGAGGCGGTCGCTCGCGAGCGCGACGGAATTTCCGAGACCCTTGTCGCCGAGGGAGAGTTCACCTTCGTCGCGCTCGACGCGAACAACCGGCCGCGCGAGATCGCGGCAAACGAGGAACGCAATGGCTGACCAATTTGATGTGATCGTTCTCGGCTCGGGACCCGGCGGCTATGTCGCCGCGATCCGTGCTGCCCAGCTCGGCCTCAAGACCGCGATCGTCGAGCGCGAAAACCTCGGGGGGATCTGCCTCAACTGGGGATGCATCCCGACCAAGGCGCTGCTTCGTACCGCCGAGGTCTTCCACTACATGCAGCATGCCGAGGCCTATGGCCTCAGCAACGAGAAGCCCTCGTTCGACATCGGCAAGGTGGTCGCGAGGAGCCGGGCTGTCGCAAAGCAGCTCAACCAGGGCGTCGCCCATCTCATGAAGAAGAACAAGATCACGGTCGTGATGGGCGAGGGGAAGCTGATTTCGAAGTCGAGGCTCTCGGTCGCCGGCGGGGACGGCAAGTCGAGCGAGCTCGAGGCGAGGCACATCATCGTCGCGACTGGAGCGAGGGCCCGCGACCTTCCCTTCGCCAAGGCGGACGGCAAGCGCATCTGGACCTACCGCCACGCCATGACTCCGCCCGAGATGCCGAGCGAGCTGCTGGTCATCGGCTCGGGCGCGATCGGGATCGAGTTCGCGAGCTTCTACGCCGATCTCGGAGCGAAGGTCACCGTGGTCGAGATGCTCGACCGGGTCGTTCCGGTCGAAGACGCCGAGGTCAGCGCGCAGCTTGCGAAGAGCCTCCAGAAGCAGGGCCTCACGATCCTTACCAGCGCCGGGGTCGAGAGCCTGAAATCCGACGCGAAGGGTGTCGCGGCGAAGATCAAGACGAGCGATGGGAAGACGAGCGAGCAGCGCTTCAGCCATTGCATCGTCGCCGTCGGGATCGTTCCCAATACCGAGAACATCGGACTCGAGGCGCTCGGAGTGAAGACGACCAAGGGTCATATCGACACCGACCCCATGTGCCGGACCAACGTCCCGGGAATCTGGGCGATCGGCGACGTCACCGCTCCGCCATGGCTTGCCCACAAGGCGAGCCACGAGGGCGTGACCGCCGCCGAAGCGATCGCACAGGAGCTCGGCAACAAGGACGTCCATCCCCACCCGACCGATCCCAGGAACATCCCGGGCTGCACCTATTGCCGCCCGCAGGTCGCGAGCGTCGGCCTTACCGAGGCCAAGGCCAAGGAGGCAGGCTACGAGGTCAGGGTCGGCAAGTTCCCGGCGATCGGAAACGGGAAAGCGATCGCGCTCGGCGAGGTCGAGGGGTTCGTCAAGACGGTGTTCGACGCGAAGACCGGCGAGCTTCTTGGCGCGCACATGATCGGAGCCGAGGTGACCGAGCTCATCCAGGGCTATACGATCGGAAAGACCGCCGAGCTCGTCGAAACGGATTTCATCCAGACGGTCTTCCCCCACCCGACGCTTTCGGAGATGATGCACGAAAGCGTCCTCGCCGCGTTCGGGCGCGTCATCCACATCTAACGGGGGAGAATCGAATTGAGCGCGCCGACGGCAAGCACGCGAACGCTCGTCGTCGCGCTCCTTGCGAACCTCGGGATCGCCGCGTCCAAGTTCGTTGCAGCCGCGGTTACCGGCTCGTCGGCGATGCTGACCGAGGGGGTTCACAGCGTCGTCGATTCGACCAACCAGCTCCTGCTCATGTGGGGCCGGCGTGCCGCCAAGAGGCCGTCGGACGCGCGCCATCCCTTCGGCTACGGGCGCGAGCTCTATTTCTGGAGCTTCGTCGTCGCGGTCCTCGTCTTCGCGCTCGGCGCCGGGGTCTCGGTCTACGAGGGCATCATCCACATCATGCATCCCGAGCCCGCGGTCTCGCCGCTCGTTGCCTATGCGGTTCTTCTCGTCGCGTTCCTGCTCGAGGGCTGGTCGACCCTCGAGGCCTACCAGGACTTCCGCAAATCGAAGGGCAAGCTCGGCTGGTTCCAGGCGGTCATCCAGTCGAAGGACCCGCCGGCGTTCATCGTCCTTCTCGAAAATGGCGCGGCGATGGCGGGAATCGTCGCCGCGGCCATGGGACTTCTCCTCTCGCAGCTCACCCACAACCCCTTCTACGACGGCGCCGCCTCGGTCCTCATCGGCGTGATCCTTGCGATTACGGCGGCGCTACTCGCCTATGAATCGAAGGGCCTTCTCATCGGCGAGGCGGCCAACCCCGAGCTCATCCAGAGCCTTCACGACCTCGCCTGCTCGATGCCGGGGGTCGTTGGAGTGGGCGACGTCCTCACCCTCCATGCGGCACCCGACCAGATCATGGTCATGATGAACGTCGACTTCAACGACCAGATCCAGGCGAGCGACGTCGAGCAGGTGGTCTGCCGGATCGAGGAGGAGGCGCAGGAGCGCTGGCCCCAGGTCAAGAGCCTGTTCGTCCACCCGATGCACGATGCCGCCGACAAGCGGAAGCATTGATTGGCCAAGCTCGACGAAGACGAGGTCGCGAGGGACTTTTCGGGCCTGGTGAACATGACCCGCGCCGAGCTTGCATCCTGGCTCGAGACCGACGAGAGCCGGCGCGTGGGGTGGAAGGGGGCGAAAGGCAAAGCCGCCGAGAGCATTGGCCATGCAAGCGGGCGGCGCATCCTTTCGATCCTTGCCAAGAAAAAGTCCGAGCTCGGCGCAGCCGATTACGAACATATGCGTAAGGTCGTCGGGTTCGTCCGGCGCCATAAGGCCCAGCAACCTCAGAACATCTACACGTCGCGTTGGCGCTACAGCCTCATGAACTGGGGGCACGACCCGACAAAGGAGGACGGATCATGAAAGGCTATTGTGACAATATCGAGAAGCGGACGCTCGAGAACGAGGACTTCCGCCGGGTTCTCTATACCGGCCACTACCTCCAGCTCGTGCTGATGACGCTTCCGCCGGGCTGCGACATCGGCGAGGAGGTTCACGCCGACCGCGACCAGTTCTTCCGCTTCGAGGAGGGGTCGGGCGTCGTCGACATCGACGGCGTTCCCAACCAGGTCGAAGCCGATTTCGCGGTGATCGTCCCTGCCGGGGCACGGCACAATGTGAGAAACACCGGAAGCGATCCCTTGCGGCTCTACACGATCTACGGGCCGCCCGAGCACAAGGACGGAATCGTGCAGTCGACCAAGGAAGAGGCGGAAGCCCGGCACCATTCGGAGGAATGGGACGGCAAGACGACCGAATAGTTGCCAAGGGCGCACGGGCGCTGCCATGCTTCCCCGCATGGCCCAATCGATGCACGACGTCTCCGATCCTCGAAACGCGTCGGTCCTGGTCAACGTCAACGGCGAGCTCAAGCCGCGATCCGAGGCGATGGTCTCGGTGTTCGACAGCGGGTTCATGCTCGGCGACGGGGTGTGGGAAGGCCTTCGGGTCCACAAGGGGAAGGCGGGCTTCCTCGACCGGCACCTCGACCGGCTGTTCGAAGGCGCAAAGGCGATCGCGATGGACGTCGGCCTCACCCGCGAGGAGCTCGCTAAGCGGCTCTACGATACGCTCGATGCGAACTCGATGAGCGAGGGCGTCCATGTCCGGCTGATGGTCACGAGGGGTGTCCGCTCGACCCCCTACCAGGATCCCCGCGTCGTGGTCGGCGGGGCGACCATCGTCATCATTCCCGAATATAAGGAGCCCGACCCGTCGATCTACGAACGGGGCCTCAAGCTCTTCACGGTGCATGTGCGCCGCGGAGATCCCGCGGTGCAGGACCAGAAGATCAACTCGCATTCGAAGCTCAACTGCATCCTCGCCTCGATCCAGGCGACGAGGGCGGGAGCGGACGAAGCGCTGATGCTCGACCCGCACGGCTTCGTCGCGACCTGCAATTCGACCCACTTCTTCATCGTCCGCAAGCAGGAGGTGTGGACGTCGAGCGGCAAATATTGCCTCGGCGGAATTACCCGCGGCCTCGTCCTCGAAGTGGCCCGGGAGGCGGGGATCACGGCGATCGAGAAGGATTTCTCGCTCACCGACGTCTACGGCGCCGGCGAGGCGTTCGTCACCGGGACCTTCGCTGGGATCGTCCCCGTCTCCGAGGTCGATGGACGAACGCTCGACTGCCCCGGCCCAATGGTCGAACGGCTGCGCAGGCTCTTTTCCGAGAGGGTCGAGCGCGACCTCGAGGAGCAGAAGCGTCCGTGACGGTCCGGATCGCGATGTGGTCGGGCCCCAGAAACCTTTCCACGGCAATGATGCGAAGCTTTTCGAGCCGCGCCGACACCTTCGTTTCCGATGAGCCCTTCTACGGCTGCTTTCTCAGGACCAGCGGCGCCGACCACCCGATGCGCGAGGACGTGATCGCCTCGATGGACTGTGACTGGAAAAGCGTCATCCGAGACCTCCGCGGCGATCCGAGCGATGGCTCGCCCATCTGGTACCAGAAGCACATGTGGCACCACATGGTGGGGCCGATCGGATATGATGATTTCGAAGGGTTCACCCACGCCTTCCTGATCCGCGAGCCGGAACGGATGATCGCTTCCTATCTTGGCAAGCGGCAAACGGCGGCCTTCGAGGATTTCGGGCTCGAGCGCCAGGCCGAGTTCTTCGACCGCGAGGCCGAGAGGCTCGGAAGGGCTCCTCCCGTCGTCGATGCCAATGACGTGCTCGCCGATCCGGCGGGCGTGCTCTCCAAGCTCTGCCAGGCGCTTGGAATTCCACCCGACGAAGCCATGCTGAGCTGGGCGCCGGGCCGGCGGGAGACCGACGGCGCCTGGGCCGCACATTGGTACAAGACGGTCGAGGAGAGCACCGGTTTTGGCCCGCCCGAGACCGGCGATGTCCATCTCCCAGGCGACGCCCGGCGCCTCGCGGAGCGCTGCCGGCCCCATTACGAGCGACTGGCGGCCCATCGGATCCGGGCGGTGAAGGGATGATGGACGCCTTCAGCTACCTCTCGGTCCTGCTCTCGATCGTCCTTGGCCTTGCACTCACGCAGATCCTCCAGGGCTACCGCTCGATCCTCCTTGCCAAGGGGCGCGTTCGTCATTCGGCGACCGTGCTCATCTGGAGCGGCCAGTTCGTCGCGATCGTCGCCCAGGCGTGGTGGGCGAGCTTTGCCCTGAGGGAACGGACCCACTGGGATTTCTTCGCCTTCGCCGTGATCCTCGCCCAGATGTGCATGGACTATATGGCCGCTGCGCTCATCTTCCCCGATATTCCGCCCGACGGCGACATCGACCTTGGCGAGCATTGGGAGCGGCATCGCGCGGCATTCTTTGGCTTCGTCCTCGCGATGCTCGCTTTCAGCATCCTCAAGAGCTTCGCTCTCGACCAACGGCTTCCGCCTCCAGCCGACACGCTCTTCCACGTCATCCTCGCGCTCGTCGCGATCCTCGGGATCGTCATTCGAAACGCCAGGGCCCAGCTCTTGATCGCCTGCGCTTCGACTTTCGTCCTCGTCGTTTACGTCGCGCTCCTGTTCGCCCGTCTCTGAGACTTGAGGAACGCCCTTGAAGTTGACGTAGCGTCAACGTGTAGAAGGGGTTCATGACGGGCACCATCGAAGCGATCGACATCCGCGAGGTCGCGCGCCGCACCGGGCTCACCAGCCGGGCGCTTCGCTTCTACGAGGCGAGGGGGCTCATCAAGCCCTTGAGGACCTATTCGGGAAGGCGGCTTTACGGGCGCGCCGACCTCGAGCGAATCCAGCAGATCCTGGCGCTGAAACGCACCGGGCTGAGCCTCGCCCAGATCGGCAGGCTGACCAGTCGCGGAGGCCTCGACCTCGAGGCGCTGGTCGATGCCCAGCTCAGGATCATCGAGGAGCGCAAGGCCGAGCTCGACGAAGCGAGGTCGCTCCTCCTCTCGATCAAGTCACGCATCGACCGCGGCGAGCCCGTCGATGCCGCGACCTTCTGCTCGCTCATTCGCGAAGGAGAAAAAATCATGCAGCCCGAGGACTGGAAGAAGGTGACCGAGCGCTATTTCTCGAAGGAAGAGATGGAGCATTGGGAGAAGCACCCGCCGGAGCCCGGCTTCGACCAGGCCGAATATAATAGGAAGTGGAAGGACCTTGGCGAGCGGATCCAGACAGCGATTCCGAAAGGGCCCGACAGCCCCGAGGCAAGGGCGCTCTATGCCGAATGGCAGGAGCTCCTCGCACCGTTCAAGGCGATCGCGACGCCCGAGATGATGGCCGGCGCGACCCGCCTCTACGAGCGGATGGACGAGTGGGAATCGGATGTTCCAGCGCCCTTTACGAGCGAGGCCTTCCGCTTCATCCAGGAGGTGGGCCGGAGGGGGAAGACGGGTGGCTAGCCTCGCGGGCCCCCGGGCATTCCAACCCTCGCTGACAGCTGCAGTCGCACTCGGCTTAGCGGCGCTCGTAGGTGCCGACCAGCTCCGCCTTCCCGACCGCGTGCTTTTCGGCTTCTCGCTCGATGTCGGCGATCTTCGCCTGAGCATCGAGACCGAGGCGGTCCGTATCGAGCGCGAATAGCTTGAAATGATAGTGGTGCGGTCCGTGCCCCCTGGGCGGGCACGGGCCGCCGTAGCCCGTCTTTCCGAAGTCGTTCGTGACCTCGGTGCCGGCGCGCTGGCCTCCGCCGATCGAGCGCGCCGAGGCAGGAATGTCGAACACGCCCCAGTGGCGGAAAGTGCCGCTCGGGGCGTCGGGGTCATCGACGACGAGAGCGAAGCTCTTCGTTCCCGAAGGAGGCTCGCTCCACCTGAGGACCGGCGTCTCGTCGGCGCCGTCGCACGTATATTGAACCGGGATCGGCTGCCCGTCCTGGAATGCGTCGCTCTTGAGATCGATGCGCGCGAGGGTGGCGTTCTCCATCGTTCTTCCTCCTGCCTGTCCCTGGTTGGCCGAGCCATCGCTCGCGCCGCAGCTTGCGAGCGCGATTGGAAGGAGCGCCGGCGCCAGTCGTTTCCACATGTCCTCGCCCCCAAGAAACGGGTTTGGGAAACAAGGGGGCAAACACGAAGGAGGAAAGGGAGTTCCGCCGCTCACCTCACCTCGATGGCGATGCAACGACCATCGAGGGAGGGGAGGGGCTTCCCTTGGCCGGCTTCAGGCGAGACCGCCCGAATTTCCCTCTTTCGATGACAATTCGTCGACGTCGACCCCGAGCTTTCGCCATTCCTTCTTGGTCCGGCATTCGGTCCTGCTGAGATGCGATCCCGTCTCGGATTCGAAGGTCAGGCAATATTTCTTCTCGGCGCCCTGGTTCGAGGCGTCGGGCTTGGCCGCGGGAACCGCGCTCGCCGCGCTCGATGCCAGGATCAAACTGAAGCCAATCGCCCTCATAAGCTTCGCCATCTTAAGTTCTCCTGTTGGAGGAGCCCCGGATGGTGAATGAAGGAGGGCTTTTGGGGCGCGGCGAATTCGACGAAGGCCGCGGCGCCATCGATACCGGCCGTCTGTCGGCTTGTTCGAAGCGTTCGTCGTTCGTCGTTTCCTCGACGCGTCGCTGACGTTCGTCGTTCGTTGACGAATGCTTGTCGAGGGTCTGGAGAGTGGTTGACCCACAACCGCCTCGTCGCTATGTGCCCGCCCGTCCGAGCGAGAGGGAATCTTCTCATCACGGCCGGGCAAAGAGCTGAACGTTGCTCAACATGCGCGTCGCCAGGCGGCCCGTAAGGCTGGTCTGGCTCCGCGCTTTTTCTGTTGAGCAAAGTAACCGCCGGGACTTCCGGCATAGACAAGGTGAAGGGCTTCATGCCGACGATTAACCAGCTGATCCGCAAGGGTCGCGAACCGCAGAAGGCCAAGAACAAGGTCCCTGCAATGGAGCAGAACCCGCAGAAGCGCGGAGTCTGCACCCGTGTGTACACAACGACCCCGAAGAAGCCGAACTCGGCGCTTCGCAAGGTGGCCAAGGTTCGCCTGACCAACCAGCGCGAAGTGATCAGCTACATCCCCGGCGAGGGCCACAACCTCCAGGAGCACAGCGTCGTTCTGATCCGCGGCGGGCGTGTGCGCGACCTTCCGGGCGTCCGCTACCACGTGCTTCGCGGCGTCCTCGACACTCAGGGCGTCAAGGATCGCAGGCAGAGCCGTTCCAAGTACGGCGCCAAGCGTCCCAAGTAACCAAGGCCAGAGTAAGCCCCGGGCGGGTCCCGGACCAGGCTGAAGAGAGAAAAGGAATAGTCCAATGGCTCGTCGTCGTCGTCCCGAGAAGCGCGAGATCCTTCCCGATCCGAAGTTCGGGGACATCGTCCTCTCCAAGTTCATGAATTCCGTCATGCTCGACGGGAAGAAGTCGGTTGCCGAAGGCATCGTCTACGGTGCGCTCGACAATGTCGAGGCGCGGATGAAGCAGGACCCGATCCGGGTGTTCCACGAGGCGCTCAACAACGTGAAGCCGGGCATCGAGGTCCGCTCGCGGCGCGTCGGCGGTGCGACCTACCAGGTCCCGGTCGAGGTTCGCCCCGAGCGCGCTCAGGCGCTCGCGATCCGCTGGCTCATCTCGGCCGCGCGCAGCCGCTCGGAGAAGACCATGTCGGGCCGCCTTTCGGGCGAGCTCATGGATGCATCGCAGAACCGCGGCAACGCCGTGAAGAAGCGCGAGGACACGCACCGCATGGCCGAAGCGAACCGCGCCTTCAGCCACTACCGCTGGTAAGAATCGTACCTACATTGGAGGGGCCGGCACGAACCGGTCCCCCACATCGCTAAGGAAGACATCCAAATGGCCCGCAGCCATCCGCTCGAGCGCTATCGCAACATCGGCATCATGGCCCACATCGATGCCGGCAAGACCACCACGACCGAGCGCATCCTCTATTACACCGGAAAGTCCTACAAGATCGGCGAAGTCCACGAGGGCACCGCCACGATGGACTGGATGGAGCAGGAGCAGGAGCGCGGGATCACGATCACGTCGGCCGCGACGACCTGCTTCTGGCGGGCCGACGAGGGCAAGGGCGAAGAGCACCGGATCAACATCATCGACACCCCGGGCCACGTCGACTTCACCATCGAGGTCGAGCGTTCGCTTCGAGTGCTCGACGGTGCGGTCGCCTGCTTTGACGGTGTCGCCGGGGTCGAGCCCCAGTCGGAGACGGTCTGGCGCCAGGCCGAGAAGTACAACGTTCCGCGCATGTGCTTCGTCAACAAGCTCGACCGCACGGGCGCGAACTTCGACATGTGCGTCGGGATGATCCGCGACCGCCTCGGAGCGCGTCCGCTGGTCCTTTATCTCCCGATCGGTCTCGAGGGCGGATTCAAGGGTCTCGTCGACCTCGTCGAGAACCGCGCCATCATCTGGCTCGAGGAAAGCCTCGGCGCCAAGTTCGAATATCAGCCGATCCCGGACGACATGAAGGATGCGGCCGAGGCCGCGCGCCAGGAGCTCATCGAGACTGCGGTCGAGCAGGACGACGAGGTCATGGAATCCTATCTCGAGGGCAACGAGCCCGACCGCGATACCCTCAAGCGGCTGATCCGCAAGGGCACGCTCAATTTCTCGTTCGTCCCGGTCCTTTGCGGCTCGGCGTTCAAGAACAAGGGCGTCCAGCCGCTGCTCGACGCCGTCGTCGACTATCTCCCGAGCCCGCTCGACATTCCGCCGGTCGAGGGTATCAACCCGGCCAACGACCAGCCGGATACCCGCGAGGCGTCCGACACGGCTCCGT
>DASZYL010000145.1:0-1612 GCA_035545385.1 Sphingomicrobium sp.
CCAAGATCGGCAACCACAAGCTCAGCGCCCAGACCCTGATGCTTGGCTATGGCTTCGACCCGGAGCTCAGCGAGGGGTCGCTGAAGCCCCCGATCTTCCTCACCTCGACCTTCGTGTTCGAGAACGCAGCGGCCGGCAAACGCTTCTTCGAGGGCGTGACCGGCAAGCGCCCGGGCGGCGCCGAGGGCCTCATCTATTCGCGCTTCAACGGTCCCAACCAGGAAATCCTCGAGGATCGCCTCGCGGTCTGGGAAGACGCCGATGACGCGCTTGCCTTCTCGAGCGGCATGGCGGCGATCGCGACTCTGCTTCTGACCTTCGTCCGTCCGGGCGACTGCGTCGTCCACTCCGGCCCGCTTTATGCCGCGACCGAGACCTTGATTGCCAAGATCCTCGGCCAGTTCGGAGTCTCGTGGATCGATTTCCCCTCGGGCGCGACGCGCGAGGAGATCGATGCCGCGATCGCGAAGGGGAAGGAGAAGGGGCGGGTCTCGATGATCTATCTCGAGAGTCCCGCCAACCCCACGAACATGCTCGTCGACGTCGAGGCCGTCGCCGCCGCTCGCGATGCCGCCTTCGGCGAAAACGAGCGCCCGCCGATTGCCATCGACAATACATTTCTCGGTCCGCTCTGGGCAAAGCCGCTTGCCCAGGGAGCGGACCTGTCGGTTTACAGCCTCACCAAATATGTCGGCGGTCACAGCGACCTCGTGGCGGGTGGGCTCGTCGGCGACAGGGACCTCATCAACCAGGTCCGGATGATGCGCAACACGATCGGCACGATCTGCGATCCCAACACGGCCTGGATGCTCCTGAGGAGCCTCGAGACACTCGAGCTTCGAATGAGCCGTGCCGGCGAGAATGCCGAGAAGGTCTGCGATTTCCTCAAGAGCCACCCGAAAGTGGAGAAGATCGGCTATTTGGGGTTCCTCGAGGAAGGATCGCGCCAGGCCGACATCTTCAAGCGCCATTGCACCGGGGCAGGCTCGACCTTCTCGCTTTACCTGAAGGGCGGCGAAAAGGAGGCGTTCGCCTTCCTCGACGCCCTCCAGATCGCCAATCTCGCAGTCAGCCTCGGCGGCACCGAGACGCTCGCAAGCGCTCCAGCCGCGATGACCCACCTGTCGGTGCCCGACGAGCGCAAGAAGCAGCTCGACATCACTCCCAACCTGGTGCGGATCTCGATCGGCTGCGAAAATGCCGACGACCTCATCGCCGATTTCGCGAACGCGCTCCAGGCGGTCTAGTCCCTGGCCAGGGGTGGGTAAAAACCCGCCGCTTCCCGCCGATTATCGGAAGCAGCGGGACTTGGCCGCGGGGCGGTGGTAAGAGCCCCGCGGGCGATGCGTCCGAACGAGGACCCGCGCGTCTCGCCCGTTGCGTTGCGTTTGACGCCGCTAACGGGGGGATAAGACCATGGTCAAGCCGGTGAAGTTCGCGCACGTCGTCTACCAGACGCGTCGTTTCGAGGAGATGCTGGACTGGTACCGCAACGTCTTCGAGGCGGAGGTCGTCTACGCAAATCCGGCGCTCGCCTTTCTCACCTATGATGACGAACACCACCGGTTCGCCCTTGCCAACCTCGACATTCTGAAGCCCGGCGGCAAGTCCC
>DASZYL010000146.1:0-4998 GCA_035545385.1 Sphingomicrobium sp.
GCAACGGAGTAGTGCCGCTAATGGCAGCATTCCACCCATTCCTGCCATTAGACCTTGGTTGTATGTCGTGAGCCTGGCGTTCCAACATTTGGCCAAGAATTGAGCCAAGTTGGAAGGATTTCGAACGGTAAGATATTGAAATCATTGAAGCTGTGGGAGCTTGGAAGGCTTCTGCTCTACCATTGAGCTACACCCGCAACCCATTGAAAACATAAGAGTCTTCAGCCGCGTTGCCAACTCCGGATGTTGGAACCTGCCAACATCGGAGGACGGCTTAGCAGCCTTTCCGTCCTAGGCAATGGCGCAAATTTCGACAAGGATTCGCGAAGGTCGCCGTTGTCGCCTTCGAGAGCGCAGCTCGCGAAGTCCGCTCCCCATTGCAGACTTCCGCCCAGTCCCGTAGCCTTCATGGTGTTGCGAGATTTGCTTGGGCCCGAGACGGATTGGGGTTCGGGTTCGGCGTCCGTTGTGCAGGCATGGGGGGAACTGAACAATGTCCGACAACAAGCCGGCTTCAGACGAGGACATCACCAAGGAATGGCGCGCAACCCAGGGCCAGCAGTCCGCCGCCAAGCGCCTTCGTCTATTTGCAGTTCTCGCCTGGATCGTCGCGATCGGCGGTGAGATCGCCGGGGTCGTCCTCCTCTTCAGGCACACGTTCGATCATGGAAACCTTGCCCTTCTCATCGGGCTGCTGGTGGGAATCGCGGTCTTCGCGATCGCCGGCAACCTCATGTGGAAGGCGGCGAACAAGCATGATCCCGCCCGTGAATCCGACAAGTTCAGGTTCTTTGTCCAGAACCAGCTCGGAGCGATCATCACCCTGATCGCCTTTGTTCCCCTCCTTGTCCTGATCTTCATGGACAAGGACATGGACCCGAAGAACAAGAAGATCGCCGGCGGCGTAGGCGTCGTCCTCGCAGCCATCGCGACGCTCGTCGGCGTGAGCTATCACCCGCCCTCGGTCGAGCAGTACACCCAGGACATGAACGAGTGCGCGGCCCAGATCAAAGCCAACCAGCCCAAGACCGCCTGTTCGCCCGAAGTCGCCGCCCAGGCACAGGATATCGCGAGGGATTCAAATACCGTCGCCGAGGCGACGAAGGACGCCGCACATCCGCAAGGCCAGGACGTCGTCTACTGGATCGCCCCGGAGAACGGGGCGAAAAGGGCCGCCACGCCGCATGTCTTCCATATCTGCGAAGGCGTCAGCCCGCTTCGCGGAAAGACCGTGAATCACGGCTCGGTGACTCAGGCTTATTCCGAGAATGCCACCCGAATCACCAAGCAGATCGCGATGGAACAGAAACAGTGCGGCTTCACCAGTTCGGAGGCCGCCGTCACGACCAACGGCGCTTGACCCCGGACAAGCGGCTGCCGTACCTAGCGATTCGGATGACGAACCTGAACGCCATCGCTGCTGCTTCGACCGCCCACCTCTGGTGGCGTGGCCCGACTCATGCGGCGCGATGGCGCGACTGATCGACTAGCAACCGATCATCGACTGCCCGCCCGCCAACCGGCGGGCTTTTTTGTTTCAGGTGAATCCATGACTCAGATTCTGTCCTTTCCGCGCCAGGTCCGTGCCGAGGAGCGGTTCGCGGATGCCGCCGTGGAAGCGGCGATCACCCGCCTTCTCGACGGCGAGGACCTCGACCGCGATGCCGCACGCCAGCTCTTCGGCGAGATCGTCCAAGGCTCGCTCAGCGAGCCCTTGATGGCAGCAGCCTTTGTTGCGCTTCGCGTAAAAGGCGAGACGGCGGAAGAATTGACGGGTGCTGCGCTTGCGCTCCGCGAGGCGGCGCGAGCCTTTCCAACCCCGTCCTACCTGTTCGCTGACAGTTGCGGCACCGGCGGGGATTTTTCGGGCTCGATCAATGTTTCGACGGCAGCCGGGATCGTTGCCGCCTCCTGCGGGCTTCCCATCGTCAAGCATGGCAACCGGTCGTTCACGTCGAAGTGCGGATCCGCCGACGTGCTCGAGGCACTGGGAGCGAGGCTCGACCTCGATCCCCTGGAATCCCGCGAGATCCTCGACCGCACGGGTTTCTGCTTCCTTCTTGCGCCGCTCTACCATCCGGGAATCGCCCACGCAGGGCCGGTGCGCCGGGCGCTCAAGGTCCGAACCATCATGAACCTTCTCGGGCCGTGCCTGAACCCCGCTCGGCCCAAGGTGCAGTTGCTCGGCGTCGCCGATCCCGACCTCCTTCTCCCGATCGCAAGGACTCTGCAGGCGCTTGGAGCCGAGCGAGCGCTCGTCGTCCACGGATCGGGCCTCGACGAGGTGGCGCTGCACGGGTTCACCCGCGCCGTGTCCATCGACGGCACCATCCTCGAAGAGATCGAAATCGAACCCGAACAGGCAGGTCTGAAGCGCATCGGGATCGAGCAGATCAGGGGTGGAACTCCCAAGGAAAACGCCGCGCGTCTCGTGGCGCTGCTCTCAGGTGCGGGCGGCAAGGCGGACATGTCCCTCGTTGCGCTCAACGCCGGCGCACTGCTGATGACGGCGCTCAAGGCCCCGACCCTTCGCGAAGGTGTCAAGATGGCTCTTGACGCGCTCTACAGCGGCCGGGCCATGGGCACCCTCGAGAGCTTCATCGAGGCGAGCCGTGGCTGAAGGGATCCTCGGCGAGATCGCCGCAGGCAAGCGCAAGGAGCTTGTCCGAAGGTTCGAGGGCGTTTCGCTCGATGCGCTTCGCTCGAGCGCAACAGCGACCAAGCGAAGCCTTGCCGAAGCCCTCGCTCAGCCTGGAGCCCGCTTCATACTCGAGATCAAGAAGGCCTCTCCCTCCGCCGGCGCAATCCGGCCTGGCGCGGATGCCGCAACGCTTGCGCTTGGCTATGGAGGGGTTGCCGACGCTCTCAGCGTCCTCTGCGACCGGGCGAACTTCGGCGGTTCGCTCGACGACCTTGCCGCGGCCCGGCGGCATTTCGACGGGCCGATCCTCGCGAAGGATTTCTTCCTCGACCTTCGCCAGGTCGCCGAAGCTCGCATTTCCGGAGCCGATGCGGTCCTCGTCATGCTCTCGCTCCTCGACGATCGGGAAGCGGCAGCGATGATCGAGGAGGCGCGGCGCCTTGGCATGGACGAAGTCGTCGAGGTCCATGACGAAAGGGAGATGCAGCGTGCCCGGGCGCTCGGCGCGCGGATCGTCGGCATCAACAATCGCGACCTTCGCGACCTCAGCGTCGATCTTTCGACCACCGAGCGGCTTGCGAAGCTCGCGCCCGAGCGCATCCTCGTTTCGGAGTCGGGTTTCTCGACGAGAGGTGACGTCGAGAGAATCGCACCTTTGGTCGATGGTTTCCTGATCGGCTCTTCGCTCATGCGTTCTGCCGATCCCGCCGAGGCCGCTCGAAAGCTCGTCTTTGGCCGGACCAAGGTCTGCGGATTGAGATGCGGCGCCGACGTGCGCGCCGCCCGGCCAGCGGCGTATGCGGGCTTCGTCTTCGTGCCTGGCAGCCCCCGCCATGTCACGGCAGACGAGGCTGCGCCGCTGGCCGGTATCGCGCGCCGCTTCGGCCTTCGCCCCGTCGGGGTGTTCCGCGACGCCCCGCTTCGGACGCTTGCGGATATCGCGACCCTGCTCAACCTCCATGCCGTCCAGCTTCACGGGCACGAGGACCTTGAATATGTCCGGTCGCTGCGTCGGGAGCTTCCGGGCGCCTGTGAAATCTGGACCGCGCTCAGCGTCGGGCGCCGGCCCTTGTCCGGCCGGGGCGGCGATCGCCTGCTGTTCGACAATGGCGAGGGCGGTACCGGCAAAGCCTTCGACTGGAGACAGGTCAAGAACCACCCGGAACTTCACCGGTCGATCATCGCGGGCGGCATTGGAGCGCATAATGCCGCGGCGGCGAGGTCATTGGGCGCCCATGCGATCGATGTCGGCTCGTCCCTCGACCTTGCTCCAGGAGCGAAGTCGCTCCGGAAGATCGGGGCCCTGTTCGAGAGCCTTCGAGCGCCCGCCCGGCGGGAGCTTCGAGCATGCGCCTGAAGGGTCGGTTCGGCCGGTTCGGAGGCTGCCACGTCCCCGAGATTCTCGTTCCCGCGCTCGAGCAGCTCGAAAGCGCTTACCTCGACGCCCTCGATGATCCGGGCTTCGCGAGCGAGCTTGGTGACCTTCTTTCAACCTATGCCGGTCGCCCGACGCCGCTGACGGCCTGCCGGAACCTTGCACCGAACATCTTCCTCAAGCGCGAAGACCTTCTTCATGGAGGCGCCCACAAGACCAACCAGGTGCTTGGCCAGGGCCTGCTTGCACGACGCATGGGCAAGACGCGCCTCATTGCTGAAACCGGCGCGGGACAGCACGGGGTTGCAACCGCAATCGTTGGAGCGCTGCTTGGCTTCGAAACGGTCATCTACATGGGCGCAGAGGACGTCGAGCGGCAGAAGCTCAACGTCTTTCGGATGGAGCTCATGGGAGCAAAGGTCGTCTCCGTCGAAAGCGGTGGCAGGACCCTCAAGGACGCGATCAACGAGGCACTTCGCGACTGGTCGGCGAGCTTCGAGACCACGCACTATCTGCTTGGCACTGCCGCGGGCCCGCACCCGTTCCCGACGATTGTCCGGGAGTTCCAGCGGGTGATCGGAACCGAGGCGCGCGCGCAGATGCTCGACCGGCTTGGACGGTTGCCCGATGCCGTCGTCGCCTGTGTCGGAGGTGGCTCGAACGCGATCGGCCTCTTTGCCGATTTTCTCGATGATCCGGTGCGCCTGATCGGTGTCGAGGCTGCAGGCAAGGGGCTCGCGAGCGGCGAGCACGGGGCGACCCTCCTTCGAGGCACGCGCGGCATCCTCCACGGCGCCGAAACCTACGTGCTTCAGGATGACGATGGCCAGATTGCCGACACCTGGTCGTTATCGGCCGGCCTCGACTATCCCGCTGTTGGTCCCGAGCATGCCCACCTCAAGGACAGTGGCCGGGCCCAATATGTGGGTGTGACCGACGCCGAAGCGCTGGGCGCGTTCCAGGCGCTTGCCGAGAAGGAGGG
>DASZYL010000147.1:0-48388 GCA_035545385.1 Sphingomicrobium sp.
GGACAGCGACCGCGAGAATGCGCGCACGATCGACTGGCGCTCGCGTATCCATCCCGACGACCAGGAGCGCATCATCGCCGAGAGCATCGCCGGTGAAGCTTCCCTTCAGCCCTTCACACTCGAGGGGCGTTACGCCCGCTACGACGGCGAATATCGCTGGCTGAGGAGCGTATCACAGCCGCGATTTGGAGTGGATGGAGAGCTGGTCGGGTTCATCGGCGTCGCGACCGATATCACCCTCGCCAAGGAGGCGGAGCTCGAGTTGAAGGCCCAGGTCGGCGAGCAGACTCGGGAGCTTGCGCTGTCCGAAGCCCGTTTCCGGGCGGTTTTCGACACGGTGCTCGAAGTCCTTGTGCTCATGGAGCCCAATGGAACGGTCGTCGAGATGAACCGCAAGGAGACGCCGTGGCGGGCCACGGAAACCCGCGATGCGGTCGGCAAGAAGATCTGGGACTCGCCCACCTTGAAGCTCTATCCGCAGCATGTCCCCGTAATGAAGAGGGCCGTTAAGCAGGCGGCGGGCGGCAAAATCTTCCAGCAGGAGTTGAGGATGGAGCGCGAGGGCGTTCCAACCGCTCACCTCGACGTCTCGGTCCAGCCGGTCCGCGACCCCGACGGGAAAATTGTCTACCTCCTGTTCGAAGCGCGCGACATCACGGACCTCAAGGCGGCCCAGGAGCAACTGCGGCAAAGCCAGAAGATGGAAGCGCTCGGCCAGCTCACCGGGGGGATCGCGCACGACTTCAACAACCTGTTGACGGTGGTCGTCGGCGGTCTCGACATCATCACGAAGCGGGCCGAGGACGAGAAGCTCAAGCGCTATGCCGAGAACGCACTCGCGGCCGCAGAACGCGGAGCACGGCTGACCGCCCAGCTTCTTGCATTCAGCCGGGTCCAGCGGCTCGAGGTCCGCCCAACCTTCGTCGCCCCGCTCATCCAGAACATGCGTCCGCTTCTGAGGAACGTGCTCGGCCCCGGAATCACCAAGGAGTTCGATCTCGACGAATCGCTGATGCCGGTCGCGGCCGATCCGACCCAGCTCGAAGTGGCAATCCTCAATCTCGCGATCAACGCCCGGGATGCGATGCCGGGAGGCGGCGTCCTCAAGTTCGCAACGAGGAAGATCGCGATCAGCACGGACCCCGAGCTCGAGGACGGCGACTATATCGAGCTCACGATCAGCGACACCGGGGTCGGGATGCCACCCGAAGTTGCCGAGCGAGCCTTCGAGCCCTTCTTCACGACCAAGGAGGTCGGAAAGGGAACCGGTCTTGGACTGTCGATGGTCTACGGGATGGCGCGCCAGTCTGGCGGGGCGGTTCGAATCGAGAGCAGGCCCGGCGAAGGAACTGCGGTGAGAATGTATTTCCGGAAGGCCGAAGCGCGCATGGTCCTCGATGCGGCCGCCACTTCCGAAACCGCGCTCGCCGAAGTCGAGCGGCAGGCCGCCTCCGTGCTCGTTATCGACGACGACCCCGACGTCCGCGCCTTCATCGCTGCCGCGCTCGAGGACCAGGGTTTCCTCGTTCGGCAGGCCAGCGGCGGCCGTGAAGGCCTGGCCGAGGTCCAGCGCGAGAAGCCCGACCTCGTGATCGTGGATTTCGTGATGCCCGAGATGAGCGGCGCGGAGGTTGCCAAGAGGATCAGGACGAAGATCCCGCAGCAGTCGATTCTCTTCGTTTCAGGGTACAGCGAGACCGAAGCGGTCAAGCGGACGGCGCCCGACGCGCCTCTTCTGACCAAACCGTTCCGAGCGGATGCGCTTCACCGGGCCGTCCGAGCCGCCCTTCCCCCTCTTGGGTGAGCTTCCTCAGCGCTTTGCGAGAAAGGCTGAACGTTGGGGCTGCTCGCTCGTTACCGCGGCCATGGTCCGATTGGCCTTCGCCTCGATGGCTCTTGCTCTGGCAGCTCCAGTGCATGCGCAGGGGAGGCCTGCGGGTCTCGAGACCACCCCGGCCGCGATGCAGCTCTTCGAGCGCGACTGGGTGCTCATGAACTGGGCACTGAAATTCTACGATTCGGACCACGACATCCTCCTGGACTCAAGGGAAGCGGCCGCCGCTGCGGCAGAGTTTCGAAAGCTCGCCGACAAGGACGAAGACGGCCGGGTCACCCCCGCGGAATATCGCGCGGCGCGCGAAGCCATCCTCGCCGGCGGCTGAGGCGAAAAGCCTCATCAAGATTTTCGATTTGACCGACTCACCGCTGGAGGCGCACGGGCGTGCCCGGCCGCGCGTCGATCGCGTACCGGCATCTCCACGGCCGAGCACCTTCCGAGTTCGGTAAGCGTCTCCCCCAAGACCAGGAGAATGACCATGGCCGACACGACATCGCCCGAGGGCGGTGCGGACACTCTTGCACCACCGCAGCCCGCTTCCACAAAGACTTCGACGGCCGAGCCGACGCAGACGGTCATTCTCGGAGCCCCCGACGAGATCCATCCCTTCGCCTTCCATGCGTCGGAGGATGACCTCGCCGATCTCAGGAAAAGGATCGAAGCGACTCGATGGCCCAGCCGCGAGCTCGTCGACGACGCATCCCAGGGCGTGCAGCTCGCGACGATCCAGAAGCTTGCCGATTACTGGGCCCGCGAGCACGACTGGCGCAAGGTCGAGGCCAGGATCAATTCCTATCCGAACTTCATCACCAGCATCGAGGGTGTCGACATCCACTTCATCCATGTGAAGTCGAAGCATCCGAACGCCTTGCCGATCATCGTCACTCACGGATGGCCCGGATCGATCATCGAGCAACTGAAGATCATCGAGCCCCTGACCGACCCCACGGCCCATGGCGGTACCGAAGCCGATGCCTTCGATGTCGTCATTCCCTCGATGCCGGGCTACGGTTTTTCGGGCAAGCCGGCGACGACAGGCTGGGGCCCGGAGCGGATTGCCACCGCCTGGGGCGAGCTGATGAGCCGCCTCGGCTACCAGCGCTATGTCGCGCAAGGGGGAGACTGGGGAGCCCAGATCGTCGATTATCTGGGGGCACAGGAGCCACGCGGACTTGTCGGAATCAACACCAACATGGCTGGAGCGATTCCACCCCCGATCGACCAGGCAGCGCTTGCCGGAGCGCCCGCTCCCCAAGGCCTCGACGAGGAGGAGCGGCAAGCCTTCGATCACGTCTCCTTCTTCTACAAGCATGGCCTTGGCTATGCGATCGAGATGGGGAACCGCCCGCAGACGCTCTACGCGCTCGAGGATTCGCCCGTCGGGCTCGCCGCCTGGATCATCGACCACGACATCTGGACCTACAAGCAGATCGCGCGGGTTTTCGAGGGCGAAGAGCTCGGTTTCAGCCGGGACGATATCCTCGACAACATCACGCTTTATTGGCTGACCCGAACGGCCGTTTCCTCGGCCCGCCTTTACTGGGAGAACAAGGCCGCCTTCTTCGCTCCCAAGGGAGTTAAGGTTCCCACCGTCGTCAGCGTGTTCCCGGAAGACATTCCGGGACCGATCCCGAGGAAGTGGGCACAGGCCGCTTACCCGAACCTGCTCTATTACAAGAAGCACCCCGAAGGGGCGCATTTCGCAGCCTGGGAGCAGACAGGGGCGCTGGTCGACGACCTTCGCGAAGGATTCCGGTCGTTGCGGACGGGCTGAACCCTTGAACGGCGTTCGAGCAGCGTCCCGGCGCTGCTCGAGCGACCAACCTCTCAATCATCGTGACCGTAATTTTCAATTTGACCGGCGAAGGTCAGCGGCGCAGCGGCAGCATTTGACGCCGCACCCATCCCCGCCTGTCCAGTGTCGCGGCCACGGACCCCAGCTGAAGGAGACCATGAGATGAGCACGGAAGACCTTCTCATTATCCACTCGGATACGCTTGGAACGCCGACCGATCTCAAGAAGGAGGCGGTTCGGGACATCTCGGCGGCGTTGAATGCGCTTCTCGCCGACATGTTCGCGCTCTATCTCAAGACCAAGAACTTCCATTGGCACGTCTCGGGCCCGCACTTCCGCGACTTCCATCTCCTTCTCGACGAGCAGGCGGACCAGATTTTCGCGACGACCGATCCGATCGCCGAGCGCGTGCGCAAGATCGGAGGGACGACCCTTCGCTCGATCGGCCAGATCGCCGCCCAGAAGCGGCTTCTCGACAATGACGCCGAGTTCGTCACTCCACTCGACATGCTCGCCGAGCTTCGCGAGGACAACAAGCAGCTCGCCGCCGAAATGAGGCGCACGCATACGCTGTGCGAAGAGCACAATGATGTCGCCACCGCGAGCCTGCTCGAGGTCTGGATCGACGAGGCGGAACGGCGGACCTGGTTCCTGTTCGAAGCGACGCGCCGGGTCGAGCCCTGAGCCTCGGGAGATGAGGACCAGGACGGGCTGGGCGAGAAGCTCAGCCCCCCGGCCGAGGTCTCCGGATGCTCCAGGCGCGCGCTGAAAAAGCGAGGCCGGCGATGACCGCAACGGCGATGGCGACCCGGAGGAACATGCCGCTGACGAGCCAGTAGAAGATGGCCGCGACGGTCGCCGCCGCAGGGATGGTGATCACCCAGGCCATCGCGATATTCCCGGTGAGGCCCCAGCGCACAGCCGATGCTCGCCGGGCGGCTCCTGCGCCGATGACGCAGCCCGCGATCGTGTGCGTGGTCGATACGGGGATGCCGAGGTAGGAGGCTGCAAACAGCATCACCGAGCCACCAAGGGATGCGGAAAAGCCCTGGTGCTGGTTGAGCTTGGTGATCCGTGTCCCCATCGTCTCGATGATCCGCCATCCACCGCTCAGAGTGCCGATGCCCATCGCGACGTAGCAGCATAGAGCCACCCAGTTCGGAACCGCGAAATGGCCCTCCAGATAGCCGGTTGAATAGAGCAGCACGGTGATGATGCCCATCGTCTTCTGGGCATCGTTGAGGCCGTGGCCGAGCGAATAGGACCCTGCCGAGAACAGATGCAGGACACGGAATGTCCGCTCTGCACCCCGAGCGCTCGCGCGCTGTCCCAGCCAGCTCGTAAAGAGCATGATCGCCATCGTGAGGATGAGGCCGAGAACGGGCGAAAGCACGATCGCGATGAGGGTCTTGTTGAGCCCGACCCACTGGATGCTCGGGAACCCCGCGTGCGCGACTCCAGCGCCGATGATGCCGCCGACGAGAGCGTGACTGGAGGAGGAAGGAATGCCCTTCACCCAGGTCACCACGTTCCAGAACATCGCGCCGATGAGCGCTCCGAACACGACAGCGGGCGTTACGAGATCCTTGTCGATGAGCCCCTTTCCGATCGTGTCGGCGACATTGTGCAGCTCGGGCCACTGGAGCGCCAGGAAGTAGGCGGCGAAGTTGAAGAAGGCCGCAAATCCAACGGCCGCAACGGGGCTGATCAGGCGCGTCCCGACGACCGTCGCGATCGAGTTTGCAGCGTCATGAAGGCCGTTGAGAAAGTCGAATCCGAGCGCGACGATGATCAGGCCGATCAGCAACGGAAGTGCGAGCTGGTGCACCAGTTTCTCTCGCTCAGGCGTGATCGATCACGATGCCGTCGATCTCGTTCGCGACATCCTCGAACGCGTCGATGATGCGCTCGAGATGCTTGTAGATCTCGCGTGCGACGATGAACTGCATCGGGCTGCTCTGCGAATATTCCTGGTAGGCTTTCTTGAGGCCCGCAGCGTGGATCACGTCGGCGTCGCTTTCGAGGTGCACGAGCTTCTCGGTCAGGATGTGAAGCTTGGGACCGTTGCGGGTGAGATCGCGAAGCATCGGGACCGCTTCGGCGGTGAGATCCGCCGCTTCGACGATGATCTTCACCATGCGCTTCATCTCCGGCTCGAAGCGCGACACGTCGTAAAGCGCGATTGCCCGGGCCGTGTCCTGCATCTCGTCGATCGCGTCGTCCATTGCGCCGATGAGCGATGTTATGGCCCCACGGTCGAAAGGCGTGAGGAACGTCTGCCGGACCGAGCGGAGAACCTGCCGGATGACATCGTCCGCTTCATGTTCCTGGCGATTGATCTCGGCGATGTGGACTTGCGCGTCCTTCCCGCCGGCTGACAGCTCGCGAAGGGCGTTCGCAGCGGCGACAAGGGTCGCCGCGTGTCGATCGAACATTGCAAAGAAGTCGCTCGTCCTCGGGAGGAGGGACTGGAACCAGTTGAACATCAATGCCCCTGCAGTCGGTGCCTTGGGCTTAGTCGACACCCGTGACCGCCGCAACTCGCTCTGCCCGAAAGTCGCCTTGCGCCATCGCCTCGAGCGACGCCTGGGAGCCGACGGGACCTGCCATCAGCGGCCATTCAGCCAGTCATGAGCCGGTAGCCGACTCCCGGTTCGTTGACGATCAACCTCGGCTCTGAGGGCGTTTCCTCCAGCTTCTGCCTCAACGAGCGGATCGCCACGCGAAGATATTCGGTCTGGCCGACGTGCGCCGCTCCCCAGATCGAGCGAAGCAGCATCTGGTGCGTGAACACCCGGCCCGGATGCTTGGCAAGCTCGGCAAGTAGGTCCCATTCCTTTGGAGTCACGTGAACTTCATTGCCGTCCCGACGAATGGTTCTTGCGAAGAGATCGATCGAGATCGCGCCCGCTTCGACGATCTGCCGCTCCGATTGAGATGCGAGGCGCTGGCGAAGAGATGCCCTCACCCTCGCCAACAATTCCTCCGTGTCGAACGGCTTTGTCACATAATCGTCGGCTCCGAGGTCGAGCGCAGCGACCTTCTGCTCGGTCTGGTCGCGCGCCGAGACAATGATGAGAGCCGATCGCGGTTCGGCGCGCATGGCAGCGACAAGCTCGAGGCCATCGCGGTCGGGAAGTCCAAGGTCGAGGAGCACGACATCGGGCTTGTCGATCGATTTGGCGCTCAGTGCCTCGCGTGCGTTCCCGGCTTCGACGACGCTGTAGCCGGCGCGGCTGAGAGTTGCCTTGAGAAGGGTCCGGATCTGAGGCTCGTCATCGACCACGAGCACCTTTGGCGGCTTAGCCGGCATCCACGGCTTCCACGGCCTTGATCACGATCCCCCTGGGGAAACGGAGCGTGAAGACGGCGCCCGGTCCATTGCGCCGGTTGGAAGCGGTGACCGAGGCGCCCATCGCCTCGGCAAAGGCCTTGACGATGGCAAGTCCAAGACCGGCGCCGCCTTTGCGGTCGGACCCCTCGATGCGCATGAAGGCGTCGAGCGCACGCTCTTCATCCTGCGGGAGGCCGGGCCCCTCGTCCTCGATCCCGAGCCTGACCTCGCCGTTCGAGACAGCCGCCGCGATCCTGACGGGCCCCTCGCCCGAGTAACGAGACGCATTGTCGACGAGATTGATGAGGCAATGGTGCAGGAGCTGGGGATCCGCTTCGATCAGCGGCAGGTCCTCGGGAAGATCGATACTGATCTCGCGGTGCTGCAGGGCGGCGCGCAGATCCTTGAGCGCTGCAGCGACGGCGTCGACGAGGTCCACCGGCTCGGCCTTCAGCTTGACCTCCCCGGTTTCGATTCGGGCCATGTCAAGCAGGTTCGAGATGTAGCGCTCGAGCTTGGCGGCCTCACTTTCGAGCGTGTCCAGGAGCGGGATGTCCCCCGTAAAGTAGCTGCGGAGTTCGCCCGAGGCACCGATGATGGCTGTAAGCGGAGTTCTCAGGTCGTGCCCAACGGACGAGAGGAGCGCCGAACGGAGACGGTCACGGTCGCGGAGCGACGTGACTTCGCGGCGGTCGG
The DNA here is from genome assembly GCA_035545385.1 of Sphingomicrobium sp. Taxonomy (GTDB): domain Bacteria; phylum Pseudomonadota; class Alphaproteobacteria; order Sphingomonadales; family Sphingomonadaceae; genus Sphingomicrobium. Next base: position 7,663 of record DASZYL010000147.1, read on the forward strand.
CCTCGGCTCTCGCCCGCTCAAGCGCAAGGGCGAGTTGGTCGAGAAGATTCGTGAGCAGCCGAAGCTGGTCTTCGTCGACTGGAGGCGCCCCGTCGTCACGTGCGAGACCGACCGCAGCGATGTTCGTCCCTCCCGATCGCACGGCGTGGAACTGCCATTCGGCCGGCTGGATTCGCGGTGTCGCACGTCCTGCGGATTGACCCGTCTGAAGGGTGAGGGCAGCCGCCGCCAGATCGCTTGGAGTGAGCCTGCCCCCGGAGGGGACGACCGTGATCATCCGCGGCTCGGGTGATCCGCCGACGAGGGTGGCATTGCAGCCGAAAAGGACGTGCAATTCCTCAGAGGCGGTTGCGCAGATTTGTTCCTCCGTACTGGAGGACAATAGCCGCCGGGCAAAACCGGCGATGGTCGCGTTTCGCGCGGCGTGCGCCGCTGCAAGCCGCGCCTGCTCCCGGATCCCTGCAGCGAGCCGGCTAGCTACCAGCGCGACGATTAGCAGGATGGCGACGGTCACAATATCGGTGACGCGGTCGATCCGGAAGGTGTGAACCGGCTGCGTGAAGAAGAAATTGTAGGCGAGCGCGGCGGCAAGGCCGGCGACCAGCCCGGGGCCGATACCCCAGAACGTCGCGGCGGCAAGGACGGCCGGGAGATAGATCATGTCCACCGCCGCCGTGCCCCAACGTGGCGCGATCCACAGGCCGATGAGCGTCGAGACCGCCACCATCGCCAGCGCTCCGGCATAGGCCTGGATTCGGGCCGGGAGCGGCATTTGCAGGTCGATGGATGCGACGTCCGCCATGATTGCTAACTGCGCCTCGCCACGTCTCCAGTCGAGTTAAGAACGGCGAAGTTTAACACGGCTGCCATGTGCAGGACGGACAATTCACATGGAATCTTTACGCCGCCGGAACGCACATTGTGCCGGTGGCAACACTGACATCGGACAGCGTTCGGCGCGACGAGGAGCCGGCAGGTCCTCACGGACCCACCGAGACCCTTCCCAGGCTGATGCTTGGAGCGATCGGAGTCGTCTATGGCGATATCGGCACTTCGCCGCTCTATACGATGAAGGAGAGCTTCCTCGGGCCGCATCCGCTTGCGGTCGACCGCCTGCACATCTTCGGCGTGCTCAGCCTCATTTTCTGGACGCTGATGATGATCGTCACGTTCAAATATGTGAGCGTCGCGATGCGGGCGGACAACCGTGGCGAAGGGGGATCATTCGCGCTTCTCTCGCTCCTCGCCCGGAATCTCGACGGCAAGAGGAAGTGGACCTCCACTCTCGTCATTCTCGGAGTGCTCGCGACATGCCTTTTCTATGGCGACGCGATGATTACGCCGGCGATCTCCGTTCTCTCGGCCGTCGAGGGCCTGACCATCGTGCAGGCCCAACTCCAGCCGCTCGTCCTTCCCTTGTCGATCTCGATTCTCGTCGGACTGTTCGTCGTCCAGTCGCGCGGGACCGCGAAGGTCGGGAACATGTTCGGGCCGGTGATGCTCGTCTATTTCGCGGTGCTCGCGCTCCTCGGAGTCACGAACATCGTACGTCACCCGGAGATCGTTGCGATCATCAACCCCGCCTGGGCGGTCAGATTCTTCACCTATAATCCAAGGCTTGCCTTCCTGGCGCTCGGTTCAGTCGTCCTGTGCGTCACCGGAGCCGAGGCACTTTACGCGGACATGGGGCACTTCGGCCGCAAGGCGATCAACTTCTCCTGGATCGTGCTTGTCTATCCATGCTTGATCCTCAACTACATGGGGCAAGGCGCCCTTCTCCTCGGCAGCGCGCAGGCTGCCGTCAATCCCTTCTATCTCCTCGCCCCGGAATGGGCGCGGCTTCCCCTCGTCTTCCTTGCGACACTCGCCACGATCATCGCGAGCCAGGCAGTCATTTCCGGGGCCTTCTCGATTACCCACCAGGCGGTCCACCTCGGCTTCCTGCCGCGTCTCAGGACCGAGCACACGAGCGAGAAGGCGCTGGGTCAGATCTACATTCCAGTTGTGAACTGGAGCCTGCTGGCGATGGTCATCATCCTCGTGCTCGGATTCCGCGCCTCCTCCAACCTTGCGTCCGCCTACGGCATCGCGGTGACTGGAACGATGCTGATCACCTCGATCATGCTTGGCGTTCTGATGCTCTACGTGTGGAAGTGGAATCGCGTCCTCGCGGGCGCGACCGTGGGGCTCTTCGTCCTTGTCGACGGCACCTATTTCGCGTCGAACATCACGAAGATTCCCGACGGAGGCTGGTTCCCCCTGCTGATCGCGGCGATCAGCTTCACCGTGCTTACCACCTGGGCGAAGGGGCGGTTGCTGATGGGCGAAAGACTCGCCAGCTCTGCGTTGCCGCTGCCGGTATTCATCAAGTCCGTCGCCCGGTCGGTTCATCGCGTGCGCGGAACGTCGGTCTTTCTCTCGGCGAGCGCCGACGGCGTTCCGGCAGCCCTTCTTCACAACCTGAAGCACAACCAGGTGCTCCATGAGCGCGTCATCATCCTCAACGTGAAGGTCGAGGAGATTCCCCACGTTGCCGATCACAAGCGAGTGGAATTCCATGACTCCGGTCAGGGCTTCTACCGGATGATCCTGCATTATGGCTTCATGGACGAGGTCGATATCCCGCGCGACCTCGCCTTCATCAAGTGCTGCGGGCAGCCGTTCAACATGATGAGCACGAGTTTCTTTCTCGGGCGCCAGAAGCTAGTCGCTTCCAGCAGGCACAGGGGCATGGCGCTCTGGCGCGAGAAGCTGTTCGGGTGGATGCTGAAGAGCTCGGAGAGCGCGATGGAATTCTTCAAACTGCCGACCAACCGCGTCGTCGAGCTCGGGAGCCAACTTCAGATCTGAACCTAGGCACGCCCCTTAATAAGGGGGCGCGGCCGGACGAACCGACCGCGCCCGCGGCTGCTGCTGGGGAGGGGAGGGAGCGAGACAGCAGCCGCAGTTCCTAAAGCGCGTAAGGCCGTTCCTCCTTCGTCGGCTGAAGGCCGAAGATGGTGTCGAGGAGACGGTTAGTCGCTGCCAGGGTCAAACCCTTCGGAGCGTCGATGGGAGCGGTCAAGCGAGCGTGAACGAGCTTCGCCCCGCACGACGGCTCGGCCCTTGGCGAGAAGAATGTGCTCGCAATCAGCGTCGAGCGCGAAAACAGCTGGGATAGGAGAATGGTCATCTTAGAAACCTCCTAGTGCGCAGCGCCCATGTCGACGGCATGCTTTGGCTTGGGGGCAAGCCAGATGATTGTCGCCGCGCCGACAAAAATCACTGCGCACATTGCAAACATCTGAACGGTTGAAACTGCGACGGCCTGGCCATCGACCAGCTGGCTCACGAATTGACGCGACTGCTCGGCGCTGAAGCCCCTCGACTGGAGCGTCTGCATCGTCGCACTGGTGCCGTGGAGGACGTCGGTGAGCTCGCTCCTCGCGCGCTGCGTATTGTTGTCCCACATCGTCACTCCGATCGCGGTCGCGACCGCGCCCGAAAGCGTTCTAAGGAAGTTCATCACTCCTGCTGCAGATGCGACCTCCTTCTCCTCGACCGCGCCAAGGGCCAGCGTGGTCAGCGGAACGAAGAAGAACGGCATTCCAGCGCCCTGGATCAGCTGGGGTAGCGCGAGCGTCCAGAAATCGGCCCCGCTCGTCCACCAGAAGACGCGAAGGAGCGACGTGACGGCGAGCCAGAGGATCCCTCCCGAGACGAGGATCCTCGGATCCATTTTCTGGGAGAGGATCGCTGCAACGGGCGCAAGGAATACCGCCGCGACCCCGTTCCAGGCGGTCACGTAGCCGGCCCAGGTCGCGGTATAGCCAAGCGCCCCCTGGAGCCACAGCGGAATGACGACGATGCTTGCGAAGAAGGTGCCGAACGCGAAGACGAGCGCGGTGACGCTGAAGGTATAGCCCGGATGACGGAAGACCTTGAGGTCGACGATCGGCTCGCGCTCGAACCATTCCCAGGCAATGAAGAATGCAAAGCCGACGGCGGCTGTGATCGCGAGAGCGACGATGAAGGAACTCCCGAACCAGTCGCGCTCGCGTCCAAGATCGAGCATCATCTCAAGAGCGCTCACCGAGAGGACGAGGAGTGCAAGGCCCACGAGGTCGACCTTCAGTCGCTCGGTTTTCGATTCTCTGTGGCGAAGGAGCGCAATCGCCGCGATCGAGCAGGCGATTGCGATCGGAACGTTGATGAAGAAGATCCAGTGCCAGCTCCAGTTGTCGCTGATGGTTCCGCCGAGGATCGGCCCGAAGATGGGCGCGGTGATGGTGGTCATCGACCAGATGCCCATGGCCATCGCATGCCGCTCCTTGGGGAAGATCCTCAGCAGCAAGGTCTGGCTGATCGGCATGATCGGGCCGCCCGCGAGCCCCTGCCCGACTCGGAACGCGACCAGCGCCCCGAGCGACGTCGCGGTCCCGCAAAGGAAGGAGAAGATGCCGAAGCCGATCATGCTCGCGACGAACACCCGAACCTCGCCGAACCGCTTCGCGAGCCAGCCCGTCAGCGGCACGCAGATCGCTTCGGCGACGGCGTAGGAGGTGATCACCCACGTTCCTTCGCTGGCCGAGATGCCGAGGCCGCCTGCGATGTGCGCGACCGAGACATTGGCGATGGTGGTATCGAGCACCACCATGAAATTGCTGACCGCAAGGACGAGCCCCGCGAGGAGGATCCCGCCCATCGCCGGTGAAGGCGGGGACTCGGCGCGTTCCATCAGCGGCCTTTCCCGCTCACGTCGATGGTCGCCTCCATCGAAAGTCCGACTCGAAGCGGATGGCGGGCGAGATCGCGCGAATCGAGAGCGATCCGGACCGGAAGGCGCTGGACCACCTTGATCCAATTGCCTGTCGCATTCTGCGCGGGGATCAGGGCGAAGGCCGACCCTGTGCCACCGGCGAAGCCGACCACGCGCCCGTGGAACTTGACGCTGCTCCCGTAAAGGTCGCTGACGAGCTCGACCGGCTGACCTGGCCGAACCCGCTCGAGCTGGCCTTCCTTGAAGTTCGCGTCGACGTAGACGCTGTTCACGGGAACGATGATCATGACCGGATTTCCGGCGGCGACCCGCTGGCCGACCTGGACCTGGCGGTTGGTGACGACGCCGTCGATCGGGGCGCGGATCACCGTTCGCTCAAGATCGAGGCGCGCCTGGTCGAGCGCGGCCTTCGCAGCGGCGACATCGGGATTGCTGTCGATCGAGCTTCCATCGATCAGCGCCTGGTTGGCGGCATAGCTCTGCTGGGCTGCGCCCCGGTTCGCCTGTGCCTGGGCGATCGCAGCGGCGGCAACGCGGACGTTCGACTGAGCAGCGACATAGGCGTTCTCATAGGTCGTCAGCTCTTCGCGCGAGACGAAGCCCTTGTCGGCGAGTCGGGCACGGCGATCGAGGTCCGCCTTGGCTTTTTCCACCGCCGACTGAGCGGCGACGAGCCGCGCGCGCGCCTGGCCAATATCAGCCTCGCGCGCATTCACCTCGGCGGCGAGCGATCCGCTCGTTGCGGTGGATTTCGAAAACTCCCTTCGTGCCTTGAGATAGGCCGCCTCGGCCTTCTCGACCGCCAGTCGGGCGTCCTTGTCGTCGAGGCGAAGAACGACATCGCCGCGGTGAACGAACTGGGTGTTGACGACCGGGACGGCGGCGACGGCGGCTGAAACGAGCGGCGTCACCTGGGCGCTGTCGGCGCCGACATAGGCATTGTCGGTCGAGACCTCGCCAGTGTCATGGAACATGTACCAGCCGCCCCCCGCGAGGAGGAAGCCGGCAGCGAGGCCCAGCATCACCTTTCGCCGTGGATTGGTGGCCTTGGCGACGGCTTCGCGTTCGGCCGTTGTCGCCGGGACTTCCTCGCGCTCGCCGGTGAGCGTCTCGATGGGGTCACGTTCGGCCATTACGATTGCTCCTGGGAAACCGGGGTGGAAAATCCGCCGCCAAGCGCACGGACGAGTTGGACATCGAGGGTGAAGGCACGGGTCTCGAGCTGCGCCACGGATAGCCTCGCTCGAACGACGCTCTCCTCGGCGGTCAGCACCGATAGGTAGTCGGTCAGGCCCTCGGCATAGCGGCCCCGGGCGACCTCAAGAGCCGCTTCATAATCGGCCAGGGCAGCGCGCGACTGACGAAGCTGCTCGGCGAGCTTTTCCTGGCTGGTCAGCGTGTCCGCGGTCTCGCGGAGCGCCTGGACTAGCTCGCCGTCATATTGGGCCACGGCCTCGTCGTACTGGCCGCGGCGGCCGCGGTACTGGCCCTGGAGCGCTCCGCCGTGGAAGAGCGGCAAGGAAACCGCCGGGCTGATGCTCGCGAACCTCGACCCGCTTTCGAACAGGGTCCCAAGTCCGAGCGACTGGAGGCCCACCAGCGCTCCGAGATTGATGTCCGGATAGAAAGCCGCGCGCGCTTCCTTGATCCGTTCGGCCGTGGCTTCGACCCTCGCGCGTGCCGCTGCGATGTCGGGCCTGCGGCCTATGAGGCCGATCGAAGCGTCTGCCGGGATCCCTCGCGCTTTGAGAGCGGAAATATCGGGCCTCGAAATGGTGAGCGCTCGATCCGGGCCTTCGCCGAGAAGCGCGGCAATCGCATGCTTGTCGAGCATGATCGCCTCGTCGGTCGCCGCGAGATCCGACCTGGTCTCGGGAATCCGCGCCTCGGCCTGGCGAACCGAATCGATGGTCTCGAGGCCCTCGTCGTAGCGGGCGCTCACGAACTTGAGGGTCTCGGTCCGGATCTCGAGCGCGGCTTCGAGATTGTCGCGCCGCGCGGTGAGCGCTGCGAGATCGGCGTAAGCCGATGCGATGCCTGTTGTGAGGAGGAGGCGCGCTTCCTCGGCGTCGAAACGGGCAGCCTCTGCGTCCCTGTTCGCGGCACGAAGCGCCGCCCGGTTCTTTCCGAAGAGGTCGAGGTCGAGATTGAGGGAAAGCCCCGCCGTCCCGGTTGCGTGCCAGCCCGGTGAGACCTTCGAGTTCGCGCCCGCCGAGTTCTGGCTCGGATTTTGATAATCGAGGGAGGCCACCCCATCGATCGAAGGGAGAAGCGCGGCTCCGGCCTGCTGCGCCAGCCCCTCAGCAGTCGTCAATCGAGCCTCGGCGGCGGCGAGGCTGGGGGAGCCGGACAGGCCTTCACCGATCAGGCGATCGAGCTGGCGATCGCCATAGGCCTCCCACCAGCCCTGCGACGGCCAGTCGGACTGGCCGCCGCCAAGCGATTGCCGCGAGGCATAGTCGGTGGCGGCGCTCGGCCTCGGAGCTGCTCCAAGGTCCGGCACCGACGCGCAGGCCGACGCGAGGAAGAAAGGCAACAGGAGGCTCGCGCGGCCGAGCCGCGTCGCCCGTGGGCGCTGCATCTTATCAATGATCCCTTTTTCCTGAGCGCTTGTTGCGCTCGCGTAATTGGCTTACTGTACAGTACGGTTTAGTTATCGACTCGACTCTTGTCAACGCATAACTGAACTGGCATGTACAGTTATAAATTTCAGGGAGTTAGCTGCAATTGGCCCGGGTCCGAACCGAGGAAAAAAGAGCCGAAATCGTCCGAATCGCCTCCGAGGCGTTCGACGAGCTTGGCTACGACCGCTGTTCCATGGCGACCATCTCCGAGCGCCTCGGCGGATCCAAGGCGACCCTTTATGGCTATTTCTGCTCTAAGGAGGAGCTTCTCCGGGCCGTCCTCGACTGCCAGGTCAAGAGCGACTTCGACCGGATTCTCCACGAGTTCCACGAGGACAAGAGCCTTCGGGACGGGCTGATCAAGCTCGGCATCGCCTATCACAAGAAGCGCCTCTCCTCGCTCCCGGTGGCGAATATCCGCTGCATCGTGAACCAGCCGCCTGGTTCGACCATGGGCACGGAATTCTACGAGAAGGTGCTGCGGCCCGCCTTCGCCGACGTCGCGAACCAGTTCGAGGAACTCATGGACGAGGGGCGGCTGAAGCGCGCCGATCCCTGGGTCGCACTCATGCACTGGAAAGGCCTCAACGACTGGGACCTGTTCGAACGCCGGCTGATCGGAGCGATCGCGGGTCCCGAGGACGTGGATGTCGAAAAGGTCGCGACGCTGGCTGCCGACGCCTTCCTCAAACTCTATGGGGTCGACGAGGAAAAGCGGGCCGGAAAGACCCGCAAGCCCAATTAAGCTCCCTCCGATTAGCCTCCGAGCAGCTGCGCAGCGCGCATTGCAAGCTCGGTTCGATTATCGACCCCGAGCTTGTCGAAGATCGCGTGCAGGTAGACCTTGACGGTCCCTTCCGTCACTCCGAGCTGCGAGGCGATGTCGCGGTTGCGAAGGCCCTGGCGGACGAGCTCGACCAGCTCGCGCTCGCGCGGCGTCAGCGAGGGAGCCCTCGAGGCCCGTTCCTTGGCGATATGGGTGCGCTCCTCGATTTCGGGATCGACCCATGATTCGCCCTTTCCGACCTTCTCGATACATTCGAGCAGCAGGGCTGGGTCCGACGTCTTGAGGACGATCCCCTCGGGTGCCAGCCGGTCCGCGGTGAGAAGCTGGGAATCGTCCATCCCAGCGGTCAGCAGGACCACCGTTGGAGCACGCTTCGATTCCCTCAACTGACGCAAGACGTCGAGGCCCGAGCCGTCCGGCATGTTGACGTCGAGGAGAAGCAGGTCCGGCTTCAGGCGCTGGACCTGGAGAAGCGCGTCGGAACCGCTGCGGGCGCGGCCGATCAGCTCATATTCCGTCCCACGGAGCAGCACCTCGAGCGCTGCACCGATCATGGGATGATCGTCGGCGAGTAGAATTCGGGTCATGCAGCCGCTCCCAATGGAATCGTAATGACGATATTCGTGCAGCCCGGCTCCGAATAGAGCGAGAGCGAGCCGTGAGCTCGGTCCACCCGCTCCTTCAGCGACCAGGGCTCGACGGGCGAATTGCCATTCGCAAGGACGAAGCCCGAGCCATTGTCCTTGACCTGGAGGCGCAGCTGGTCCTGTTCGACCGCCACATCGACATCGATGCGGCTGGCCCCGCCATGCCTCACGGCGTTCGCTACCGCCTCGCGGAGAAGCTGCTGGAGATCGAGCTGGAGCCTGATGGGGATGGAGGCATTGTCGTTGCTCGCTTCGATCCGGCAGTCGATCGCCCATTGCTGCTCGAGGCGCTGGGCCAGCGCTTTCAGCTCCTCGATGGCTTCTGCGAGCTCGAGCTCGCGGTTGCGGCGAAGCGCCGAGACGAATGCGCGGATTTCGACCTGCTCCTCGATCAGCAGGCGCTTGAGCTCCTTGAGGTCGGATTCGACCTGCCCGCCCGACCTCGAGCCGCGCATGATGGCTTCCACCCTGAATGCGGCCCCCGCGAGGAACTGCACGACGCTGTCGTGGACATCCCTTGCGAGCGAGAGACGGGTGCGCGCGGCGGCTCCTTCCTCGATCGCCGAAAGAAGGGCGTCATGGTCGAGGACAGCGCCCGCCGCGCGGCCGAGCTCGACTCCAAGCTCGAGATAGTCGACCGAAAGGTCAGGGATGTCCCACAGGACCAACCAGCCCCGACGCGTGCGCGTCCTGACCTCCGCGATGACCCCCTCGGCCGCCCCGATGTCACGAAGCTCGGGTCCGTCGAGCAGCTTCTCCGCGGCGATGAACCGGTACCAGCCGTGCTCGCGGGTGCTGAGCGATTCATTGCGCTCGAGATCGAACAGCAGGACCGCAATCCTCTCGCGAAGGAGCGGCCGCTCGAGCTCGACCGCGCCGGCCGAACCCACGATCACTCTTACGCCCTTGAACTGCTGTTCGTCGGCCGTTCCGACGACGAGTGCTCCAGAGCGGGCCTGGGCCGCCTTCATCGCGAGCCCGAGCGCCTGCAGGAACGGGTCCTCGTCCCGGCCGATGCGGCGGTCGAGCTCGTCGACGCCGAAGAACAGGCGCGTGAACTGCTGGTGCACTCCAAACCAGATGAGAACCGCCGAAAGAGTGAGGAGGTGGCCGCTTCTAACGATGAAGCGCTGCATCTCGAACGCCTCACTGCCGGCAACGAGGAGGCCTGCAACGAGGTGGAGGATGATGAGTGCCGTTGCGGTGAGGAGCGTCTCGCGCCACCCCCAGCGGATCGCTGCCGACAGGAGGGGCAGGATGAAGAAGAGGAAGAACGGGCTCGTGTAGCCGTTGGTCGAGAAGATGATGGCCGTGAAAACCATCATGTCGAAGAAGTGGACCGGCAAGGCGAGCCGGGCGTCGAGCCACCAGTTGCGCCAGATCAGCGCCGTGATCGCGAGGGCGAACCAGACGTAGACGAGGAGGAGAAGGTTGGTCTGCCGGCCGAGGTGCTCCGGCTGGGTCCGGTCGAACCAGATCGACAGGAGGAAGAGGAGCGCAAGGATCAGCCGCCCGAGGGCGATGACCCGCCCGCGCTGATATTTGAACAGGCTCTGGGCACTGGAAAGGTTCAGCCTAATGCTCCCCCCGAAGCAACTGATCCTTCAACCTTAAACGTAAGTAAGCGTCGTAGGAAGCGGCCGCGAAGCCGAAGGCTAGCTGGCCATTTTCCTCGCGCCGAGACCGAGCACCATCTGGTTCGCCCGCTCGTAGGGAAGCGGCTTGCCGAAGAGGTAGCCCTGGATGGTGTCGCAGCCGAGGTCGCGCATGCGCTCGAAGTCCTCGGCGGTCTCGACGCCTTCCGCCGTGACCGACATCCTGAAGCTCTTCGCGAGCTGGACGATCGACTGGATGATCGCGACATTTTCCGGCCGCGAACCCGCTTCCCGAACGAAGCTGCCGTCGATCTTGAGCTTGTGGAAAACGGCCTTGTTGAGATAGCCGATCGACGAATAGCCGGTCCCGAAATCGTCGAGCGCGATGCCGACTCCGAGCGCCCGAAGGCGCTTCAGGACGTCGAGGGTCGAGCCATTGTCTCCCAGGAACACGCCTTCGGTCACCTCGAGTTCGAGGCGATTGCCCGCGACTCGGTGGCGCGCGATCGCTTCGCTGACGATGTTCGGCAGGGCCGCGAGAACGATCTGCTTCGGGCTGATGTTGAGTGCGACGGTGATCGGCTCGGGCCAGCTTGCCGCCGCACGGCAGGCTTCGTCGATCACCCATTCCCCGATCACCGGCATGAGACCCGTCTCCTCCGCGACCGGGATGAAGACGTTGGGCGGGACGAACCCGCGCTTGGGATGGTTCCAGCGAATGAGCGCCTCGAAGCCAACGAGCTTCTGGGTCTTCGCGTTGATGAGCGGCTGGTAGACGAGGTGAAACTGCTTCGAGGCGATCGCGCTCCTCAAGTCCGCCTCGAGCCGGACCCGGTCCTCCTGCTCCGACTGCAGCTCGGAGGAGAAATAGCGGGCGCATCCCTTGCCCGCGTCTTTTGCCTGGTAGAGCGCAAGGTCGGCCTTGAGGATGAGGTCGTCGACGGTCGCCCCGTCGATCGGACCGAAGGCGCAGCCGATCGAGACTCCGATCCGGATCTCGGTCTGGTCGATGAGGTAGGGCTCCTTGATCGAGGCGATGATCCGGTCCGCGAGCTTCTCGACCGCGCGGCGGCTCTGCGCGTCCGAGACGACGATCGCGAACTCGTCGCCGCCCATTCGGCCGACATCGCCTTCCGAACCGACCTCGTCGACGAGCCTCTTGGCCACTGCCCGGAGCACTGCATCGCCCTTGGGGTGGCCGAAGGTGTCATTGACGGGCTTGAAGCCGTCGAGGTCGAGGAACATGATCGCGCAGGGCACATTGCCCGTGGTCGCGGCGCGAAGCGCCTCGCCGAGCAGCTGGCGCACCCGGCCGCGGTTGGGCAGTCCTGAAAGGACGTCCACGTTCGCAAGGTGGGTCAGCCGCTCCTGGGTCTGGCGGATCTCGGTGATGTCCGAGCCCACCCCCCGGAATCCCTCGAACCGGCCGGCCGTGTCCACGATGGGATCGCCCGCGATCGAGATCCAGCGCGCGCCGCGCGGGGTCTTGAGCTCCATCTCCAGCGCGTTGAACGGCTTTTTCTCGAGGAGAACGCGGCCAAGCTCGGCGTGACCGCCGAGAAGTGCCGGAAGCGAGTGACCGATCAGCTGGCCGGCGGGCTTGCCGAGGAGAGCGCTCATTCGCGAGCTGATGTAGGTGACGCGGTTGTCGGCATCGATCTGCCACAGCCAGCCCACGCCGCGCTGCTCATATTCCTGGAGCAACAGGCTCGCGCTTTCGCTCTGGCTTCCGACATCGGCGTTGGTCTTGAGCTGGTGGAAGGCCCAGCGGGCGACGGTCAGGACGCCGATGATCGAGACCCCGAGCGTGAAGACGATCGAGAGCATGTGCTGGAAGGGAACGGTGTGACGCCCGATGAGGAGCACTCCGGCAACGCCGGCCGTGAAGGTGATCATCCAGGCATTGGCGCAGGGCGGGATGACCACGAGTCCGAGCGCCCCGATCCCGAGGCCGGCCATCACCGAGGCCGCGATGACCTGCGTGCCGGGGTCGAGGGACGGGAAGAGGTAGATCGGGAGACCAAGGAAGACGATGCCGCGCAAGGCCACCTCGGCGACCATGGTCCACATCGGGACTCGGCGTCCGGAGCGGCCGACGCAGGTGACCGACTGGGTCCTTGCGAGCTGCATTGCGCCGAGGTTGACGGCGCTCACCAGTCCGACCCACGGCAGGATCCAGGTCGGCCCGACCGATGACCAGAGGTTCGCGGCCATCATCAGCGCCGCGACGATGTTCGCCGCAGCGAAGAAAGGCGCGAGATGCGCGCGCGACAGGAGCTGGACGTCGCGCAGCGGCGAACTTTCCGATTCGTTGTCGCGCGCCACGAGGCCCGCCGATTCCCCACCGGGAAGTCGAGCCGAAATCAAGCGCTTATAGCGATCTGGAGCTTCGTACATCCGCCCGCCGTTCCACGTCCAGAGGCCGGATTAGACAAAGAGAGTTGAGGCCGGGTTAAGTGCGATCGCTATTTCTTTTAAGATTTGCACATTGGATATTAGCGAGGATTAAGTTCGACTCCGCTGAGGAGCGCTTCTCGCATTGGCAGCGTTGCGCCTCTATATGTTCCGCCGATGGCGACCGACAGCGCGACCCTCGACCGGCGGGTAACGGCGCCTCGGCGCGCGTCCGACAGCCCCAAGATCCACTCGCCGGCCGAGCCGATCGCCCGCGGAATGGGCCTCGACCGGCCATTCTTCGAAGACAAGAACCGCGCATTCTGGATCCTCCAGACGGCGGGCTGGACCGGATATTTCTTCCTCAGGACCATTTCGGGCTTCGCGAACAGCCTCGGGTGGATGCTGCTCGTCCACACGCTTCTCCTCACCGCGACCGGCTATTCGCTGACCCTTCTCATGGGCTCGCTCTTCCGTCGGCTGATCAAGATGAAGCCCATCTGGACGGTGCTTCTCTCGCTGGCCGCGGTAATCATTGCATCGGGGACATTCTCGATCATCGAGACGTGGAGCGTCGCGACCTTCCTGAAGCCGCAGATGAGGCCAGAGGGAGTCGTCTATTTCACCGCCCTTGGCCTCGACTTCATCCTCCTCGCCGCCTGGACGGCGCTTTATTATGGGATCAACTACTTCCTTCTCCTGGAAGACCAGATCCGCCTCCGCGAGCGGCTCGAGAGCCAGGCCTCGACGGCGCAGCTCGCGATGCTTCGCTACCAGCTCAACCCGCATTTCCTCTTCAACACGCTCAATTCGATCTCGACGCTCGTTCTCCTCAAGCAGACCGAGCGGGCGAACGCGATGCTCGCGAGGCTCTCCTCCTTCCTTCGCTACACGCTCGCGAACGAACCGACGGCCAAGGTGACCCTTGCCCAGGAGGTCGAAACCCTGAAGCTTTATCTCGAGATCGAGAAAATGCGCTTCGAGGACCGGTTGAGGCCGCACTTCCGGATCGAATCGGAGACGATCGGAGCCCGGCTCCCCTCGCTTCTTCTCCAGCCGCTCATCGAAAATGCGATCAAATATGCTGTGACCCCGGCCGAAACGGGGGCGGACATATGGATCACCGCGAGCCGCGAGGGCCAGGCGGTGAGGATCGAGGTCGCCGACAATGGCGGCAGCGGCGGAGCCGAAATTGCCGCCAGCCCGTCGACGGGCGTCGGCCTGGCGAACATTCGAGACCGACTGTCGCAGGCCTATGGCGCATCGCATCGGTTCGATACGAAACAGAACGACCAGGGGGGCTTCAGCGTTATCCTAGAAATTCCCTTTGAAACCGGAGAAACTGCCTGATGACCATCCGGACCATTTTGGTCGATGACGAACCGCTTGCGACCCAGGGCCTGCAGCTTCGGCTGCAGGCGCACGAAGACGTCGAAGTCGTCGCCACCGCGGCCAACGGGCGTGAAGCGATCCGCCAGATCAAGACCCACAAGCCCGACCTTGTCTTCCTCGACATCCAGATGCCGGGGTTTGACGGCTTTTCGGTGATCCAGGGCCTGATGGACATCGAGCTTCCCCTTTTCGTCTTCGTGACGGCGTTCAGCGAGCATGCGCTTCGTGCCTTCGACGCGCAGGCCGTCGACTATCTGATGAAGCCGGTCGACGAAGACCGGCTCGCTGCGACCATGGACCGGGTCCGTCAGCGCCTCTCGGAACGGCGCAGCGCCGAGGAAAGCGAGCGCCTGAAGGAGGCCCTCGCCGAACATGCGCCGGAGGCCGCCGAGGAGCTCGCCGAGGCTTCGCCGGAAACGCCATCTGCAAGCCGCTACGAGAAGATGATCAATATCAAGGACCAGGGACAGATCTTCCGGGTCGATGTCGATACGATCGAACGGATCGATGCCGCCGGCGACTACCTGTGCATCCAGACCGGCGACAACACGCTCATCCTCCGCGAGACCATGAAGGACCTCGAGAAGAGGCTCGACCCGCGGCGATTCCAGCGAGTGCACCGCTCGACGATCGTGAACCTCGATCTCGTCCGGCAGGTGAAACCGCACACGAACGGAGAATGCTTCCTCGTGCTCGATTCGGGAGCGCAGGTGAAAGTCTCGCGTTCATACCGTGATGTCGTCGCAAGATTCGTCCACTGACGGGACCGGCCGAGACGGAGGAGCCGGGCTTTCGGGTCGCCGGATCCTGATCGTCGAGGATTCCCCGGTCATCGGCTCCGCGACTGCGGACCTGCTCGAGGACCTCGGCTGCGAGGCCATCGGCCCGGCCCCGAACATGGCTGCCGCGCGCGAACTCATCGAAGCCGGCAATTTCGATGCCGCCCTCATGGACATCCATATCCGGGGCGAACGCGTATTCCCGCTCTGCGAGATGCTCGAGGCGCGGCAAATTCCCTTCGTGTTCACGAGCGGATACGCCGACTGGCACATGCTCGAAAAATGGGAAGACCGTCCGAGGCTCCAGAAACCCTATTCCTCGCAGCAGGTCGAGGACGCGCTGAACGCGATCTTCTAGGAGCGGCGATCCTGCAGGGCTTGGTCACATGGTGATGATGGAGCACCTCCACTTGCCCTGCGTCGTTGCGCCACGGCAGCCGGCGGCGTAGTCACTCCAGTCGAATGCCAGGCAAATTCGAGACATTCGCTGCTCTTCACGTGCCCGGCGATCCCCTCGTCCTTTATAATATCTGGGACGTCGGAAGCGCCCATGCCGTCGTCGCCGCAGGAGCAAGGGCGCTCGCGACGGGAAGCCACCCGGTGGCGGTCGCGAACGGCTGGCCCGACGGTCAGAACGTCCCGATCGACTTCGCGCTCGCCAATGCCCGGCGCATCGTCCAGGCCGTCGAAATCCCGCTTACCGTCGACTTCGAAGGCGCTTATTCGACGAGCCCAACCGTGGGCGGCGAGAACTGCGCGCGATTGAAGGAGACGGGCGCAGTCGGATGCAATTTCGAGGACCAGGTGATCGGCGGCGAGGGGGTTCACCCGCTCGATCTCCAGGTGAGAAGGATCGCTGCGATCCGCGAAGCGGTCGGCAATGATTTTTTCATCAACGCTCGGACCGACATCGTCCTCAAGGCCGAGGCCTGCGACGATGCGCTCATCGAGGAGGTCGTGGAGCGTGGCAATGCTTTCGCCGATGCGGGCGCGAGCGGCTTCTTCGTTCCGCGTCTTTCCGAGCCCGGCCAGGTCGAACGGGTCGTTCGGGAGGTTCCGCTTCCGCTCAACCTCATCGCTTTCCCCGGCGCACCCGACAAGAAGGTCTGGGCCGATGCCGGGGTCGCTCGAATCAGCCACGGCCCCTTCCCGCATCGAGCACTCATGAAGACCCTCGAGGAAATGGCGCGCCAAGCCATAAGCTGAGCTTGGGTGTTGAACGCAAGAATCAGGAGGCGCGAAGGCTTTCCTTCGCGCAGATGATTTCGCTCCTTCGACAAGACCGGGGAGCCAAGATGAGCAAGTTCGAGACCTTCGCAAGACTCCACGTCGCCGGTGAACCTTTGGTCCTGTTCAATGCCTGGGACCCCGGCAGCGCGCAGGCGATAGCCAAGTCGGGTGCGAGGGCGATCGCGACCGGCAGTGCCTCGGTCTCGATGGCCAATGGCTTTGCCGACGGCGAGGCCGTTCCGCTGGAACTTGCGCTTGCCAATGCCGGTCGTATCGCGAGCGCCGTCGAACTCCCGGTCACGATCGACTTCGAGGGCGGCTACTCGACACATCGCGACGGACTTGTCGCCAACGCCCGCCGGCTCGCCGAGACCGGGGCGATCGGCTGCAATTTCGAGGACCAGGTCGTCGGAACCGACCGGATTTACGATATCGTCGAGCAGGTGGCGCGCATATCCGCGTTTCGCCAGGGCGTCGGCGACAATTTCTTCATCAACGCCCGAACCGACCTGTTCCTCAAGGCCAAGCCCGCCGCTCATGACCATCTGCTCGCCGACCAGGCGATCGAGCGTGCATTGGCCTATGCCGATTCAGGGGCCAGCGGCTTCTTCATCCCGGGGCTTTCCGATCTCTTGCTGGTCGAGCGGATCACTTCGGCAGTGTCGCTGCCGGTCAATGCCATGCACCTACCGGGCGGACCGGCGCGCGCGGATTGGGCGAGTGCCGGGATCGCCCGTGTGAGCCACGGGCCTTTCCCATACATGGCCATGCAGGAGTGGCTCCAGGAAGAAGCCCGCGCCGCGCTCGCCTAGCTAGGCCCTCTTCAGCCTCCACCACCGGACTCGCGGCCCGGACTTGAGGACCGTCTTGCGGAACAATTGGGCGGCGAGCCTCAGGATGATCCCGACCCACAGCGCCTGCCACAGGAACGCCAGCAGGTGCGGCCACCAGTGCGGGTCCTGGGCTGCACGAGCGAGCATCACCATTGGCGATGATAATGGGAAGATCGCCGCAGCAATGGCTTCGGGCGAATCCGGCGCCCCGACCGCGGTTGCAGCAAGAGCGAACACGAGCAATTGGCCGAATGTCGCGGGCATGGCGAGGACCTGCACCTCGCGCGCACTCGATGCCTGGGCTCCGATCGTCAGCATGATCGCCCCGATCAGGAGGTAGTTCATCGCGAAATAGACCACGACCAGGACGAGAAAGCCCGGCCAGCCTATCGCCGGCACCGGCAGGGTCGCGACACCGCCATGCTTGATCATCTGGACGAAGAGCGCGCCTGCACAGAGCCAGACCAGGATTCCGATCACCGAGGCGGCAAGCATCGCGAACAGCTTGCCGACGAACATCGCGTCGATCGGAACGGCCGCGGCGATCACCTCGATGATCTTGTTCGATTTCTCCTCGATCAGCTGGGACATCACCATGCCCGCGAGGAACAAGGTGAGGAAGAAGATCAGCATCTGGCCGATCTGCGCGGTCACGGCCCGCTGGTTCGCAAGCGAGCCGGTCGCTCCCTGGACGTTCGTCACCGGAATGAGCGCGGGCGTCGCCTGGGGCGAACGAGCGCCGGCGATGAGGAGCTTCAACTGGTTGAGAGTTGCAGGATCGCCAGCGACCGAGCCGGTGAGGTGGGGATGGTCGAGACCGCCGCTCAGCACCGCCCGCACCGGCGGACTTCCACTCGAGAGCAGCCGCTGCTCCTGGGCCTTTGCGTCCCGCTCGGGCGCGTAATGGACGATCCTCACGACCGCTCCGTCGCTGAGCGCCTCTGCAAGATGCTCGCGCGCGCTCGAAAGCCGGGCAAAATCGTCGTCGCTCGATACGACGGCGACGACGGGACGCTCCGTCTGCGTCGCGACTCGAGCGCCAATGCTTCCGAAAAGGCCGCCGAGCAGAAGCGGGAACAATGGCCCGAGGAGGAAGAAGATGAAGGCCTTGGAGAGAACGGTCGCCCCGAAGTCGCGCCGGGCGATCACGAGCGAGGACCGGATGAAGCGGATCATCGTACCTGCCCCATCTCGGCTGCAGCCTTGTTGCCCGCGATGGCGACGAAAGCGTCATGAAGCCCCGGCCGTTCGATCGCGAGCGTCTCGATTCCCGCCTTGCCGTCGATCAGCGCCTTCAGCAGCGGCTCGGGCCCGCCTTCCGGGAGCTCGAACACCCATTCGTCCCCTTCGACTCGGGCAGCTGCCGGAATCGCGGAGCGCCAGGGCCCGTCCTTCTCCCGGGTCCGCAGCCGCACGATCGGACGAAGCCGCGCCCGGGCCTCGTCGACCCGCCCGTCGAACGCCACCCGCCCCTTGGCAATGATCGCGACCCGCTCGCACAGGCGCTCGGCGTGCGCGATCACGTGGGTCGAGAAGATGACCGTCGCCCCCGAGCGCGTCTCGCGCCTGATCAGCTCCTCGAGCCGGCCCTGGTTGATGGCATCGAGCCCCGCGAACGGCTCGTCGAGGACGATGAGTTTCGGCCGGTGAACGATCGTGCCGAGAAGCTGGACGGTCTGTGCCATGCCCTTGGAAAGCGAGCGGATCGGCTTCTTCGCCCAATCGCCAAGATTGTGCTCCTCGAGCAGCTCGTCGGCGCGGCGGCGACCCTCGGCCACCGCAAGTCCCCGAAGCGCGCCCATGAAGGCGATCGCGTCGCGGGCATGCATCGCCGGGTAGAGCCCGCGCTCCTCGGGCAGGTAGCCCACCTCGGGAGCGGCATCGAGCGGGCGTTCGCGCCCAAGCACGCGCCGGGTGCCGCTCGAGGGATCGATGATCCCGATAAGCATCCGCAAGGTGGTGGTCTTGCCCGCCCCATTGGGTCCGAGCAGGCCGTAGATCGAGCCGGTCGGAACCGAAAGGCTGACGCCGTCGACCGCGCGCGTTTCCCCGAAATCCTTGACGAGATCCAAGGCCTCGACTGCAGGCACATTCGATGCCGTGGATTGGGAAACCTGCTGGAGCACTGAAATTCCTACGAAAATTGGCGCCGTCGATGTAGGGGCCTCATCGTGCATAAGAGCCAAAGCCTTGAGGAAGCAATAAGGGCCAAGGCCGAGGAGCTCGGCTTTGCGGCCTGTGGCTTCACGCGTGCCGATGCCGCCGACAGCGCGGGGCTCGACATCAAGCGCTGGCTCGAAGCGGGGCACCAAGGGACCATGGGATGGATGGAATCGCGCGCCCACCACCGCGTCTCGCCCCTTGCCCTGTGGCCCGAGGCAAGATCGGCGATCGCGCTTGGAATGAGCTACGCGCCCGCCTCCGATCCGCTCGCGCTTGCCGGGCGGCCCGGGCTCGGCCGGATCTCGGTCTATGCGCAGGGCGGCGACTATCACAAGACCGTCAAGAAAGCGCTGAAGGCGCTCGCAAGGTGGCTCGTCGAGGAAGCCGGCGGCGAACTCAAGGTCTTCGTCGACACTGCGCCGGTCATGGAAAAGCCGCTGGCGCAGGCCGCCGGCATCGGGTGGCAGGGCAAGCACACCAATCTCGTCAGCCGCGAGCACGGCAGCTGGCTATTTCTCGGCGTCGTCCTCACCAGCCTGTCGCTCGAACCCGATGCGCCCAGCGATCACGGACAGCATTGCGGATCGTGCACGAGGTGCCTCGATTCCTGCCCCACCCGCGCCTTCATCTCCCCCCACCGGATCGATGCGAGGCGCTGCATCTCTTATCTTACCATCGAGCATGACGGAGCGATCCCGCAGGAATTTCGAAGAGCGATGGGAAACCGGATCTACGGCTGCGACGATTGTCTTGCCGTGTGCCCATGGAACCGGTTCGCGGATGCGGCATCGGCGAACCGCGCCTTCCTGCCGCGCGCCGAGCTCGCCGCTCCGCGACTCGCCGACCTCCTGGCCCTCGACGATGCTTCCTTCCGCGAGATGTTCGCCGGATCGCCGATCAAGCGGATCGGGGTCAAACGGATGATCCGAAACTGCCTGATCGCAGCCGGCAACAGCGCCGACACCTCGCTTGTCCCGTCGGTCGAGAGGCACCGCCACGACCCCGACCCGGTCATCGCCGAAGCCGCGGCCTGGGCGCTCGATCAGCTTGGGTATTCGAGCGCGGAGATGCAGGTCGCCTGATCGACGTCGGCACCCGAGGGGTTCCTCGTGTCGACATGGGTAACCCGTAAAACGCCATTCTGTCCCGGGTAGAGATAGGCATCGAGGATGCAGTACCTGCCACGGAACTGAAGCTTGAGGCTCGTCCCCTCCTGGACCTGAAGCGCGGGCCGGCCGAAGTGGCCGGTAAGATCCCGTGTCGTCATCCCGGTCACCTGGGTCAGCTGGCGCTGCACGGGCACGACCTGCGCGGGCTGCTGCGGCTCAGGGGCAGGCTCCGGCCTCGTGGCGCAGCCGGCAAGGACCAGTGTCGAAGCGAATATCAAGCGACGCATGGGCGTCACGATGCCTTGAGCCACTCTCCTAGGCAAGGTTGCCCGCGATCGAACGGGGAGCTAGGCGGCGCCATTTCCCTGAACTGCTGCGAGAATCCATGCCCGAAGAGAGCCTCGACGTCCTTTGCATCGGAAACGCCATCGTCGACGTGATCGCCGAAGCGAGCGACGACTTCCTGAAGGCAGAGGGCCTCGTCAAGGGGACGATGCGCCTCGTCGATGCCGCGGAGGCGGAACGCCTCTATTCCCACATGGGCCCTGCGCACCAGGTCAGCGGAGGGTCCGCCGGCAACACCGCCGCTGGAATCGCGGCGCTCGGCGCCCGCGCGGGGTTCATCGGCCAGGTCGCACCCGACCAGCTCGGCCAATTCTACCGGCACGATCTTCGGGCAGCGGGAGTGGAGTTCACGACCCCCGCCTCGGGCTTCGTTCCGACTGCCCGCTCGATGATCCTCGTGACGCCCGACGGGCACCGAACGATGAACACCTTCCTCGGCGCTGCCCAGCACCTGCCGGCGAGCGCCCTTGACGAGGAGCAGATCCGAAGATCGGCGATACTCTATCTCGAGGGCTATCTGTGGGACCCCGAAACGCCTCGCTATGCGATGATCCGGGCGATCGAGGTCGCCCGCGAGGCCGGCCGGAAAATCGCCTTCACGCTCTCGGACATCTTCTGCGTCGACCGCCACCGGGCGGGGTTCAACACACTGCTCGACGAAGGAAGGATCGACATCCTGTTCGCGAACCAGGCGGAGGTGGAAGCCCTTGCCGGGATACCGCACCTCGAAAGCGCGGTCGCGGCCGTGAAGGACAAGGTCCAGACGCTGGTGGTCACCCGAAGCGAGGACGGCGCTCTTGCAACACGCGGGGCGGCTCGTGCCGACGTCCCGGCCGAACCGATCGGGAAGGTCGTCGACACCACGGGCGCAGGCGACCTCTTCGCCGCCGGTTTCCTCGTCGGGGAGGCTCGAGGCCTCGGCCTCGAGAAGTCGCTGAAGCTCGGAGCGATCTGCGCTGCCGAGGTGATCCAGCATTACGGCGCGCGCCCCGAGGCGGACCTCAGGGCGCTCGCCGGCACGCTCATCTAGTCGCCGAGGTCCTCCGGCGGGGCAGGCGCACGCGGCATCGGAGCGACACCGATCGACTTCGGAGCGTCTGGCGACAGTTCCGGAACCTCGGTCCTTCCCCGAGCGACGTGGCTGTGGCGGTATCCGTAGAGGAAGTAGACGACCAGCCCGAGCACCGTCCACGAGAGGAACAGGAGCTTGGATTCGACATTGAGGTTGAAGAACAGAAGCACGCACCCGGCGATCGACAAGGGCGCGATGATGTAGATCGCGGGCGTCCGGAACGGCCGCGGCCGGTCCGGGTCCCTCTTGCGCAGGACCATCACTCCAAACGAGACCATCGCGAAGGCGAACAGGGTCCCCGCGTTTGAATAATCGGCGAGGGTTCCAACCGGGAGGAAGGCCGCCGCGATCGCGACGAAGACCCCGGTGACGATCGTCACGACATAAGGCGTGCGGAACTTCTCGTGGACCGCCGAAAGCCGCTCGGGAAGAAGGCCGTCGCGCGCCATGACGAAGAAGATCCGGGTTTGGCCGTACATCATGAGGAGGACGACCGACGGCAGTGCGATCGCGGCCGCGAGGCCGACGAGATTGCCGAACAGCGGGTTCGACACCTGCCTGAGGATGTGGGCCAGGGCCTCTTTCGAGCAGACCGTCGGGGCGTTCGCCGCCTGGCACGCTGCGGAGGCATAGAGCTGCGGCGAGCCTTCCTTGAAGGCGAGCCCGGTCGCGGGGTCGATCAGCGGCTGGGCGCCATAGGCGCCGACCACTCCCGCCGCCACCAGCAGGTAGAATACGGTGCAGATGAGGAGGCTCCCGATCAGTCCGATCGGCACGTTGCGCTGCGGGTTCTTGGTCTCCTCTGCCGCGGTCGAGACCGCGTCGAAACCGACATAGGCGAAGAAGATCGAGGCGGCCGCGCCGAGGATGCCCGTGCCCGAGGAACTCAATGGGTTGCCCCAGCCGCGTGGAGCGAACGGATGGAAGTTCGCCGTATGGTCGCCGATCATCGGAAGGGTGATGATGAGGAAGAGGGTGAGGGCAGCGATCTTGATCACCACAAGGACGGCGTTGAACGTCGCGCTTTCCTTGGTCCCGATCACGAGGAGGGCGGTAACGAAGGTCACGACGAGGACGGCCGGGAGGTTGAAGATCCCGCCGACTTCGCCGCCCTGCAGGAAGCCCCATTCGATCGGGGGGCCTACTCTTAAGGCATGGGGCAGATGGATCCCGATCGAATCGAGAAGACCGCCCGCAAAGCCCGACCAGCCGACCGCGACGGCGCTTGCTCCAAGCGCATATTCGAGGATGAGTGCCCAACCCACCAGCCAGGCCGCGATCTCCCCCATGACCGCGTAGGAATAGGTGTAGGCGGAGCCTGCGACCGGAACCATCGAGGCGAGCTCGGAATAGCACAGCGCCGCAACCGCGCAGACGATGCCTGCGACGATGAAGCTCACCATCATTCCCGGACCCGCCTTCTGGGCGGCCGTCGCAGTCAGAACGAAGATTCCCGTGCCGATGACCGCGCCGATCCCGAGGAGGGTCAGCTGGAAGGCACCGAGCGATCGCTTGAGGGATTTTTTCTCCGCAGTCGCAAGAATTTCGTCGAGCGGCTTGATTCGTCCGCGACCGCTTGAGCGCGGTGCTACAGTGGCCATGTCACTCCCCTACCGGATAAGGTTTTCGGCGGCGACCCTAACGGCATGGGTGTCAAGGGCAATCCCCCTTCGTCGAGAGGCTATCTCGCGAGCATCGGGCCGAGCGGCCGCCCGCCGAATATGTGCACATGAAGGTGAGGCACCTCCTGCCCCGAGTTGAGGCCGGTGTTGGCGAGGAGCCGGTAGCCATCGGCGACGAGCCCGGCATCACGAGCGATCTTGCCGACCGCACGGACAAAGGCGGCAATCTCCTCGTCAGACGCTTTTGCCGAGAAATCGTCCCACGAGACGTAGGCCCCCTTGGGAATGACGAGGATGTGCGTCGGGCTCAACGGGTTGATGTCGTGGAACGCAAGGACGTGCTCGTCCTCGTAGACCTTGTTGCTCGGAAGCTCGCCCCTGAGGATCCTCGCGAAGATGTTGCCTTCGTCATAGGGCCGGGTCGCATCGATGGGCATACACGTCCTTTCGACCAGCGGCTCTCAACGTCAAGCTCCAACTATGGAATGCTTGGAGCGTCACGACGGGAGGAGCCTCTTCGATGCTTGGACGCGCCTCGCTCTTGATCCTGGCACTCGCCGGATCCGCATCCGCCCAGGATCTGGCGAACGGGATCGCGGTCCCGATCACCTACTCGCAGAACTACGACCCCACGCTTTCGCCCGACGGCAAGCGGATGATCTTCCTCAAGGTGCTCGAGGGCCGCGAGCAGATGTTCATCGCCGACGTCGACGGTCGAAGGGAGCGGCAACTCACCCGCGACAGCGCCGATATCGAAGACCCGGCCTGGTCGCCCGACGGAAAGCAGGTGGCCTATGTCCGGCTGGACGGGCAACGCAACAGCCTCCACGTCAGGAACGTCGATGGAACCGGCGACAGGAAGCTCGGCGGCCCGACTCAGAGCCCGATCCACCCTGCCTGGATGCCCGACGGCCGATCGATCCTCTATTGCACGAACGACGACCTCGATCCGCCGCGCAAGAACGCGGCTGAAATCTATCAAGTCGACGTCGCTACGGGAAAGGTCTCGACCATCATCAGCGGAGGAGTGAACACCTACCCTGTTCCCTCGCCCGACGGGAAGAGAATCGCCTTCCGCAAGATGCTCGGCGTCAACAGCGAGCTCTTCGTCGCGAACGTCGATGGAAGCGGGCTGAAGAACCTCACCGATCACCCGGCTTTCGAGGGCTGGCCGGCATGGTCCCCTGACGGGAAGCGCATCGCCTTCGCCGCGAACCGTAATTCGAGCTACCAGATTTTCGTGATGGATTCGGACGGGACGGGCGTGAAGCTCGTCGCCAACACGGAAGGGCGTGCGACGGCTCCCAAATGGAGCCCGGACGGTCGAACGATCTATTTCACCAATTGCTGGAAGACGGGCTTCCAGGCCGCCTGCGAGATCTTTTCGGCGCCCGCGCCGCCTGCCTGAGGCAAGGGAATCCAGCTTGACCGGCAAAGTCGCGGCGCTACGCAGGAGCCATGAGCGACGACACCCCCGAAAGCCTGATCCCGTACGACGAGATCGTGCAGGACGCGCTTCGCGCGGTGGTGGGGCGCGTGCTTCGCGAGGTCGAGCAGTCGGGCGGACTGCCCGGGGAGCACCATTTCTACATCACGTTCAAGACGAGGATGCCCGGCGTTTCGATCCCCAAGCACCTGCTCGAACGCTTTCCCGATGAGATGACCATCGTCATCCAGCACCGTTTCTGGGACCTGAAGGTCGAGGAAGACTCCTTTTCCGTCGGACTGTCCTTCGGAGGAGTTCCGGCAACCCTGCACGTGCCGTTCGCTGCCGTGACCCAGTTCCACGATCCGGCCGTCGAGTTCGCCCTCACCTTCCACGCCGACGGCGCCGAGGAGCCGCCCGAGGAGCATGAGGAAGCCGAGAACGATGCGCCCGACGGCGGCGAGGGAGAGGAAAAGAGCCGCGAGGACGGCTCCAACGTCGTCAGCGTCGATTTCACCCGCAAGAAATAGATCGACCCCCCGACCTTGATTTCCGTGCCCGTTTTCGAGCAGGGCGCCCCCGACATCGACGTGAGTGCTGGAACATGTTCAGCATGATGGAAGAGGAATAATGCACAGCACCGAAACGCGCACCGAGAGCGACAGCTTCGGCCCGATCGAAGTGCCCGCTGACGCTTATTGGGGAGCGCAGACCGAACGGTCGATCGAGAATTTCCCGTTCGGTCCGCGCGAGCAGATGCCGCTCGAGATCATCCATGCGCTTGGAATCATCAAGCAGGCGGCGGCGCGCGTGAACGCCCGGATCGGAGGGCTCGATCCGAAGATCGCCGAAGTGATCCAGCAGGCGGCGGGCGAGGTCGCGCGCGGCGACCTCGACAGCCAGTTTCCGCTCGTGATCTGGCAGACCGGCTCCGGGACTCAGTCGAACATGAATGCGAACGAGGTCATCGCCGGCCGGGCCAATGAGATCATGACCGGAAAGCGCGGCGGAAAATCGCCCGTCCATCCGAACGATCATGTCAACAAGAGCCAGTCTTCGAACGACAGCTTCCCGACCGCGATGCATATCGCGGCGGCAACCGCTGTTCACCAGCGCCTCATTCCCGCGCTCAAGAGGATGCACGAGCGTCTGTCCGAGCAGGCGAGCCGCTGGGACGACATCGTCAAGATCGGGCGTACCCATCTCCAGGACGCGACTCCGCTGACGCTCGGGCAGGAATTCTCGGGCTATGCGGCGCAGGTCGGGGACTGCATCGCTCGTGTCGAGGCCGTCTGCCCGAGGCTGATGCGGCTTGCCCAGGGCGGCACGGCGGTGGGGACCGGGCTCAACGCTCCGCCGGGATTTGCCGAAGAGTTCGCCGCCGAAGCTGCAAAGCTGACCCAGCTGCCCTTCACCTCGGCCCCCAACAAGTTCGCCGAGCTCGCGGCCCACGACACGCTCGTCGAGCTCTCGGGCGTCCTCAACGTGATCGCCGTTGCGATCAGCAAGATCGCGAACGACATCCGCCTGCTGGGATCGGGGCCGCGCTGCGGCCTTGGCGAACTGAAGCTGCCGGAGAACGAGCCGGGAAGCTCCATCATGCCTGGCAAGGTCAATCCCACCCAGGCCGAGATGCTGACCATGGTCGCCGCCCAGGTGATGGGCAACCATGTCGCGGTGACCGTCGGCGGCCTCCAGGGCCACCTCGAGCTCAACGTCTTCAAGCCCCTCATCGGGGCGAACGTGATCCGCTCCATCAACCTCCTGTCGGTCGGAATGGAGAGCTTCACCGAGCGGATGCTCGACGGGATCGAGCCCAATATCGAGCGAATCGCCCAGCTCATGAACGAGTCGCTGATGCTGGTGACGGCGCTGGCTCCGGAAATCGGCTACGACAACGCGGCCTCGATCGCGAAGCACGCCCACAAGCACGGAAAGACTCTGAAGCAGGCGGGACTGGAGCTCGGGCTCGTCGACGAGGAGACGTTCGACCGGGTCGTGAAGCCGGAAAGAATGGTCGGGCGCTAACCCCGACTACAGCTTGAGGTTCAGCCGCACCCCGAGGTTGTCGATCCCGGGATTTTCTCCCCCGAAGAGCTGGGCGTGGCTCATGTGTACCCAGCTCGCCTCGACGCTGAGACGGTCGTTGATCCTCGTTCCGACACCAAGCTCGGGCTCGAACAGGACGCGGCTTCCGAACGCGATTTTATCGGACCGGAAGAACTTGTCCGCAGAGCCATTGTGGATCGCGATTCCAAGCCCCGGCCTCACGTAGATCGAGCGGCCAAATTTCGCCGACAGTCCGACTGCAGCGTAGCTCGTGTCACCGGCGGTGTTGAGCGCTCCGAAGAGGTAGGGCTGGAGCGGCGTGTGGCCGATCGAGCCGCCTCGATAGCCAAGCTCCAGGTCGGTGCCATCCTCGATTCCGCTCTTGTCGGTCGGAAGCTTGACGTCGTGCACGTAGACACCGCCGAAGATCTCGCCGGCATGAGCTGGAGCGCCGGTCGCGAACAGCAATGCCGGGAGCAGGCACCAGGAAAATCTCACGTGGAATCGCCTCTTTTCTCGAATGATTGGGCGTATCAATGTCCGGCGGCTTCGATTGTGCCATCAATGCATGCGCAGCGAGCGGTTTGCTGCTAACATTCACGAGGTCTCGGGGGAGCTTTTGCGGATGCGTCTTTCCTTGTTGTGCGTCGCCAGCCTTGGAGCGCTTGTTTCAACCGCCGCCACTGCAAAATCCGATCGTCCGATGGGCGTCTGGGGCGGCGAGCACGTTGGAATCGATTTCGAGGGCGGACTTTCGGACGTTCAGTTCGACTGTGCGTCGGGGACCATCGACGATGCGGTCTACCCCGGCCGCGACGGCTCCTTCTCGGTGAAGGGCACGTACCGCACCGGCCCCGCGGGACCCGTCAAGGTCGGCCAGTTCTTCCTCAGCAAGGACGCGGTCTATTCGGGCCAGGTGACGCCCGGGGCGACCAAGAAGGCGCCTCGCCTCATGACCTTGAGCGTGACGTTCGAGGATGGATCGTCGCTCGGGCCGTTCACACTGACCGAAGGCATGCACCCGCAGCTCAAGCATTGCAGCTGATCAGTGCGCCTGCCACGCCTGCAAGGCGGCGCTGGGCGCGAGCAGGTTCACGATGTTGAGAGCGAGGTTGTCCCGAATCGCGAAGAGCGGAATGAGCTCGAGCGCGAGGACGAGCGCGATCGATGCCCAGACCGGCAATTTTCGCGCGGCGACGAACCCCAGCCCCATCATCAGGATATCCGATACGGAATTGATGACGCTGTCACCGCTGTAGCCAAGCGCAGCGGTCGTCTCGCGGTAACGATCGATGACCATCGGCGTGTTCTCGATGACTTCCCACGCCGCCTCGATTGCGACCGCGACGAGCAAGCGACCGTGGAAGGGCCAGCGACTCAGCACCAGCCAAAGCAGGACGTAGAAGAGAAAGCCATGGACGACGTGGCTGAGGCTGTACCAGTCGGCGATCATCTGGCTCGTCCTGGGGCTGTCGCGCGAGCCGACCCAGAGATCGACCGAACCGCAGGTGCAGATCGCGTGGCGGCCCATCGCGAGCTCGATCGCCGCGGCGGCGGCGATGATGAGGAAAGCTATGCCAAGAGCTCGACGTGCGGCCATCCGGGAGACGAGGCTTAGCAGAGCGATCGCGCTTGCAAAGAACTGCCGTTCATCCGAGACACGCGCGCATGCTGCGTGCTTACGGCCCCACCTGCGACGGAGAGATCATCGATCCGAAGCTTCAGCAGATCCCCGACGACGCGGCCTGGATCGACCTCGAGGAGCCGACCAGCGAAGAGGAGCGGCTCGTCGAGCGCTGCATCCACGTCAACGTTCCGACGCAGGATGAAATGGCCGAGATCGAGCCCTCGAGCCGGCTCTACGAGAAGAACGGCGCTCTCTACATGACGGTGAGCGCTCTTCGAGGTGTCGATGAAGCGCATCCCTCGACCACTCCGATCGGCTTCGTCCTTGCCGACAACCGCCTCGTCACCATCCGCTACGCGACACCCAGGCCCGTTCGCACCTTCGAAAATCACGCCCGGCGCGACAAGGAACTGGTGAGCGACGGACCGACCGCGATGGTGCGCCTGCTCGACGCGATCATCGACCGGCTGGCCGACGAGATCGAGCACGTGAGCGCGAAGATGGAGGATCTTTCGCACGAGATCTTCCAGGAACAGCAGGACGAACGCAGAATTCCCGCCGCGAAGCTGACGGCCCTGCTCACGAGCATCGGGCGGACGCAGACTCTCCTCACCAAGATCCGCTACTCGGCCGTCAGCACGCTAAGGATGATGAGCTTTCTTGCCGGGTCGACCCTCGTCAACGACGGGAGCCACAAGGACCTGAAGCATCATGTCACGAGCCTCTCGACCGACCTCACGTCGCTGAGCGAGCATGCGAGCTTCCTGTCGGACAACCTCACCTTCCTCCTCGATGCTTCGCTGGGCCTGATCAGCATCGAGCAGAACGCGGCGATGAAGCTCTTCTCCTGGGCTGCGGTCGTCTTCCTTCCGCCAACCCTCATCGCCGGCATCTTCGGGATGAACTTCCACTATATGCCGGAGCTCGACTGGCGATTCGGCTATCCGCTCTCGCTCCTCGTGATGCTTGCGACCGCGGTCGGCCCCTATCTCTATTTCAAGAGGCGCGGCTGGATCTAGGCGAGCTCGGCCGGGGCTTCGGCGACGGCCGTTTTCTCATCCGCCGCGGCGCGGCGGCGGGCCATGGCGGCATAGGCGAGGGCGAGTTCACCAGCGACGGCCGCTTCCTCTCCGCGGCCGGCGCCGCGCGCGGAGGCCCGCGCTTCGGCTTCGCGCATGCGGAAATAGTCGCTGTCGTGGGTCTTGCCCGTCACTGGCCCTGCTCCTTCACCAAAATTCCCGGAAAACCAATGTTATTGCAGGTGCGAGACGATTTGGAAGGCGCGTTGGAGCGGCTCGGCCCGAGTGACGTTCAGCCTGCCGCAATTGGCACGGCCTCGTCGCGGTTTGCGGGCCAAGGACGGGGTTGCTAAGGGCCTCTCGCCCCCACCGGCGGCCTCAAAGAGGCGCCGCTTGCGATGATTCGAAGGACAGCAATGATCCCCACCGGCCAGGATAGCCTCCACACCCGCTCGACCCTCGAGGCCGGCGGAAAGACCTACGCTTATTACAGCCTGGCGAAGGCCGGCGAGGCGCTCGGCGACGTCGCCCGCCTTCCCTTCTCGATGAAGGTCCTGCTCGAGAACCTGCTCCGTTTCGAGGATGGCGAAACCGTCACGAAGGACGACCTCCAGGCGATGGTCGACTGGCTGAAGGAGCGCCGGATCAACCGCGAGATCCAGTACCGGCCGGCTCGTGTCCTCATGCAGGACTTCACCGGTGTTCCCGCGGTGGTCGACCTCGCCGCGATGCGCGATGCGATGGCCGCGCTCGGCGGCGATCCCCAGAAGATCAACCCGCTCGTCCCAGTCCATCTCGTCATCGACCACAGCGTCATGGTCGACGAGTTCGGAAACCCCCGCGCTTTCGAGAAGAACGTCGAGTTCGAATATGAGCGCAATTTCGAGCGCTACCAGTTCCTGAAATGGGGCAGCCAGGCGTTCGACAATTTCAAGGTTGTCCCACCGGGCACCGGCATCTGCCACCAGGTCAATCTCGAGCATATCTCGCAATGCGTGTGGACCGCCGAGGACCCGAGTGGCGAAAGTCTCGCCTATCCCGACACCCTGGTCGGGACCGACAGCCACACGACGATGGTCAACGGCCTTGGAGTGCTCGGCTGGGGGGTCGGCGGGATCGAAGCCGAGGCGGCGATGCTCGGCCAGCCGGTCAGCATGCTCATCCCCGAGGTCGTCGGCTTCCGTCTCGACGGCGAGCTTCGTGAAGGGATCACTGCGACCGACCTCGTCCTCACCGTCACCCAGATGCTTCGCCAGAAGGGCGTCGTCGGGCGGTTCGTCGAATTCTTCGGGCCGGGCCTCGACAATCTTCCGCTCGCCGACCGCGCGACCATTGCCAACATGGCGCCGGAATATGGCGCCACGTGCGGTTTCTTCCCGATCGACGAGCGAACCATCGACTATCTCAGGCTGACCGGCCGCGACGATGCCCAGATCGCGCTGGTCCGGGCCTACGCCGAGGTCCAGGGACTGTGGCGGAGCGAGGGCTCGCAAGAGCCGCTCTTCACCGATACGCTCGAGCTCGACATGAGCTCGATCGAGCCTTCGCTCGCGGGTCCAAAGCGGCCGCAGGACCGGGTCGTTCTGAGCGAGGTCGACGACCAGTTCAATACCGAGCTCGACAAGACCTATCACAAGGCGGACGATCCAAGGGTCAGTGTCGAGGGAGAGCAGTTCGACTTCGGCAACGGCGACGTCGCGATCGCGGCGATCACCAGCTGCACCAATACCTCCAACCCCTCGGTGCTGATCGGCGCCGGCCTCGTCGCGCGCAAGGCTCGCGAGAAGGGCCTGCAGGTGAAGCCCTGGGTGAAGACGAGCCTCGCTCCGGGAAGCCAGGTGGTGAGCGACTATCTGCGCGAAAGCGGTCTCCAGGAGGATCTCGACGCGCTCGGCTTCGACCTCGTCGGCTATGGCTGCACGACCTGCATCGGCAATTCCGGACCGCTTCCGGAACCGATCAGCAAGGCCATCAACGACAATGACCTGGTCGCGGTCAGCGTCCTTTCCGGAAATCGCAATTTCGAGGGCCGGGTGTCGCCCGATTGCCGTGCCAATTATCTCGCGTCGCCGCCGCTCGTCGTCGCCTATGCGCTCAAGGGCACGGTCCGCTCGGACATGATCAGGGAGCCGCTTGGAACGGCCACGAACGGCGAGCCCGTTTTCCTCAGGGACATCTGGCCGTCGAACGAGGAGATCCGCACCCTCATCGACCGGCATGTCCATTCCGAGATGTTCCGCCGGCGCTACGCGGACGTCTACCAGGGCGACGAGCGCTGGCGCTCGATCGAGATCACGGGCGGGGACACCTACGGATGGCCGTCAGGTTCGACCTACATCCAGAACCCGCCCTATTTCGTCGGGATGGAGATGGTGCCAACGCCGCCAGCGGACATCGAGAGGGCAAGGCCGCTCGCGATCTTCGGCGATTCCATCACCACCGACCACATCTCGCCCGCCGGAGCGATCAAGCCCGACAGCCCCGCCGGCCGCTATCTTCTCGAGCATGGCGTCAGCAGGGGCGAGTTCAACAGCTACGGGTCGCGGCGCGGCAACCACGAGGTGATGATGCGCGGGACCTTCGCCAACATCCGGATCCGCAACCGCATGCTCGACAATGTCGAAGGCGGATTCACGCGCTATGCGCCGACCGGCGAGACGATGCCGATCTACGACGCGGCGATGCTGTACAAGCAGGATGACCGGCCGCTCGTCGTCATCGCCGGCAAGGAATATGGAACCGGGAGCTCGCGCGACTGGGCGGCGAAGGGAACGGTCCTTCTTGGCGTCCGCGCAGTCATCGCCGAGAGCTTCGAGCGCATCCACCGCTCCAATCTCGTCGGAATGGGTGTTCTTCCGCTCCAGTTCAGGGAGGGCGAGAATGCCGCGACCTACGGCCTCACCGGCCGCGAGAAATATACGATCAGGGGCATCGCCGAGATCCAGCCGAGGCAGGAGGTGGAGGTCCGCGTCACTCCTGACGAGGGAGAGGAGTTCAGCTTCACCGCGCGCTGCCGGATCGACACGTTCAACGAGCTCGAATATTTCCGCTCGGGCGGAATCCTTCATTACGTGCTGCGAAAGCTCGCCGCGCAATGAACGAGGCGATGTGACGGCCGAGCAATTGGCGGTCGAGGTCGCGGGCTGGGCGGGCGCGGCGCTGATCCTCCTCGCCTACCTGCTGCTCTCGGCGGGCCGGCTCGGCGGTCAGTCCCTCTCCTACCAGGTCATGAACGTCGTCGGAGCCGCCGGGTTCGTCATCAACGGCTGGTGGCACGAGGCGCTGCCGTCAGCGAGCCTCAATGTCCTGTGGCTGATGATCGGGCTGTTCGCGTCGATCCGGATCCTCAAGCGGCGACGCCGGGCGCGATGACAAGGATCGTCGATCTCAGCCACGTCATCGAAGACGGGATGACGACCTATCCCGGCCTGCCGGGCCCGCACATCTGCGACTTCTGGTCGAGGGAAGCATCGGCATCGAGCTATGACGATGGCTCGACGTTCCAGATCGGGAAGATCGACATGGTCGCGAACACCGGGACCTACGTCGACGCGCCCTTCCATCGTTATTCCGACGGCACCGATCTTGCCGACCTGCCGCTTTCCTCGATCGCCAACCTCCCGGGAATGGTCGTTCGTCAGCCCTGGGACACGAACATCGCAGTGGACGTCGCAGCGTTCGAAGGACTCGATGTCAGCGGGAAAGCCGTCCTCGTCCATACCGGCTGGGACCGGCACTGGCGAACCCAACGATACGGCGAGGGCCACCCTTTCCTGACGAGCGCCGCGGCCGAGTGGCTGGCAGGCAATGGCGCCGCCATCGTCGGCATCGACAGCAACAATATCGACGATACCCGCCAGCGCTCGCGACCGGTGCACACCAGGCTGCTCGGGGCGGGCGTCCTCATCTGCGAGCACATGACCGGGCTTGGCCAGCTTCCCGATCAATCCTTTCGCTTCCACGCCGCTCCGCCAAAGGTCCGCGGCATGGGGAGCTTTCCCGTTCGCGCTTATGCCGTGCTCGACTGACCAAGGGCGTTCTTGAGCCAGTCGGGGATGATCGCATTGTCCGGGATCGAATCGACGCGAGCATGGACCACCGAGAGGCCGAGCTCCGGATAAGTTGCGCGAACCCGATCGCTGCTCGTTCCCATCGTGACGAAGAGGCGCCGGTTGATCTTCTGCCGCCAGTTCATTCGCGCCGTGTTTTCCTGTCCGACGAAGCAGCCCTTGGTGAAGCTCACACCGTTCAGTTCGGCGGCATTGCACTCGAGCCAGAGAAGGTCGCCGAGCTCGGCCCGGCCCTCGCACACGCCATTTCGAAGGCGGTGCTCGAGCCATCCGGCCCGAGGCTCGTCCCTCCCTCCGAGCCAGCGATTTCCAAGCGAGGGAAGACGCGGGTCAGGGACGCCATCTTCACCCTCGGGCGACCAGTGCACGAACAGCGTCATGTCGCGATCGATCCGGACCTGGCGGCGAAGGCGATAGATAGAGAGCCGCTTGACGAGCTCGTCGGCGAAAGCCTCCTCGCAGTCGAGCAGCAGGTCATCGCCATCGTCCCAGACGATGAAGTCGAAGAGGCACTTGCCCTGCGCAGTCAGCAATCCTGTCCAGACCGGAAGAGCGCCGAGGACGTCCGACGTGACGAGCCCTTGCAGGAAGCCGCGCACATCCTCGCCCGAGAGGCGGATGACGGCACGGTCGGTGAGGGTGGTTGAGGGCATGATCATCAGTTAGGGAGCGGCTCGTGGCTTCGCAAACGCTGACCATCCGCCGCCCAGACGATTGGCACGTCCACCTTCGCGACGGCGATATGCTCCAGCTCGTCGCGCCTTTTACCGCGAGGCAGTTCGGCCGGGCCATCGTAATGCCGAACCTCGTCCCGCCGGTGACGACGCCAGAGGCCGCACGCGCATATCGCGATCGCATCCTCAAGGCCGCCGGAGCCGGCTTCACGCCGCTCATGACATGCTATCTGACGGACGAGACCAGGCCCGATGAGATCGCTCAAGGCTTCGAGGGGGAGGCCTGGGTCGCGGCCAAGCTCTATCCCGCCGGAGCAACGACCAACAGCTCGAGCGGAGTGACGGACGTAAGAGCCATCTATCCCGTGCTCGAGCGCATGCAGAAGATCGGGATGGTGCTCTGCGTCCATGGCGAAGTCACCGACCCCGAGGTCGATATTTTCGACCGCGAGGCGGTATTCATCGAGCGGATCCTAAAACGCCTCGTCGCCGACTTCCCTGCGCTCAAGATCGTTCTTGAGCATATCACCACGAGACAGGCCGCCGAGTTCGTCATGGACCACCAGGAAAGGATCGGCGCCACCGTCACTCCGCAGCATCTCCACATCAACCGGAACGCGATCTTCGCCGGCGGGCTGAGACCCCATTCCTACTGCCTTCCCGTCGCCAAGCGCGAGGAGCACCGGCTCGCGGTGCGCAAGGCCGCGACCTCGGGAGCGCCGAACATCTTTCTTGGGACCGACACCGCGCCGCATCCCCGGCATGCCAAGGAATCTGCCTGCGGCTGCGCCGGCATCTTCAATGCTCCCTTCGCGCTTGAAAGCTATGCGAGCGTATTTGATGCCGAGGGAGCCTTGGACAGGTTCGAAGCCTTCGCATCGCTGAATGGCGCTCGTTTCTACGGCCTTCCCTTGAACGAGGGCAGCGTCACGCTCGAACGAGCAGAGACAAGGGTGCCGGAACGGATCGAAGCGGGCGCCATCGAACTCGTCCCCTTTCACTCGGGCGAGACGCTGGGCTGGAAGCTCGTCCGCTGATCGCCGCTCAGGGGGCGGTTCCGCTCCCGCTGT
This sequence comes from Sphingomicrobium sp., assembly GCA_035545385.1. Taxonomy (GTDB): domain Bacteria; phylum Pseudomonadota; class Alphaproteobacteria; order Sphingomonadales; family Sphingomonadaceae; genus Sphingomicrobium. The sequence goes on from DASZYL010000147.1 coordinate 42,949, forward strand.
GGCCGATCACGGCGTTATAATGCTCGGCGAGCCGGTCATAGCATTCGCAGCTTCTCCGCTTGAGGCCGGCACGGTCGATGACGCTGATCGCGCCCCTTCGGGCAAGGATCAGGCGCTCGGAGCTCAGTTCCTTGATCACCGCGTTGACGGTCGTTCGCTGGACTCCGAGGAGCTGCGAGAAGGCCTCCTGGGTAAGCTCGATCCTGTCACCGGCGCGATCCTGGACATGGAGCAGCCAGCGCGCGGCACGCTCGGTGATCGAGTGGAAGGCGTTGCAGGCAACGGACTGCATCACTGTCGAAAGCAGGTAATCCGAATAGCGACAGAAGAGGTTGCCAATGAAGTGGGACCGGTTCTTCGCGTCTTCGAGCGCGTCCATCGGAACCCTGAACATGGCTCCGCCAACGAGGACTTCCGCGCGCGAGAAAGCGGGCGCGTGGCCGCAGCTCACGATCCCGCCCACCGCTCCTTCCCTGCCAATCGAGGCGACCTCGACCGACCGGCTTCCGCTGAGCTCGGTGACCATGGAAACCATCGTCTCTCCGACCGGGAACAGGCTCGAACGGACCTGCTCTCCGCGCTCGAGGACCGAGTCCCCGGCGTCCACCTCTATCATCGTGCCATAGGGTTCGATCAGTGCGCGCGCCTCGCGCGAGAAGGTCGAAAGCAACCGGTTTCCGGAGAAGGCCTCGTCGGCCAGGATGAGTTCGTCTGTCGTAACCTCTGCCACTTGTCGGTTCCCGGAAAAGTCATGTCCTTGAGGGCCGTCGCCGCTCGTTACGAGTGCGGCCCAAATGGATAATGCCCGTCGGGCCAAGTTGCTCCATCAGCCGTGGACGGCCTCGACGATGGTCCGGCGACCGACCAGCAGGCAGTCCGCAACGAGCCGAAGCGGAGCGACGTCGACAAGGCTGCGCCGCTCGTCGATGAGCTCGGCGAACATCCGGTAGATGTCGGGATATTCGCCAATCCCGTCATCGGCACGGGCTTCGTCCCCGAGGATCAGCCTTGCGCCACCATCCTCGAGTCGAAGGCGAATGCCATCCACCGTCTCGACCGTGATGGTCCATTCCTCGCCCTCGCTTCGTCGCCAGTCGAGACTCGCGGCCAATTTTCCGTCCGCCTCGGGGCTGTAGAAGGTCACGTCGGCAGCGATCGGCGTCTGGGCATTTTCGGGAAAGCTGAGATTGGCTGACTGAACGAAGAGCGAGCCCGGGAAGATCCGGGTCGCGATCGAGAAGGCATTGATGCCGGGGTCGAACACTCCAAATCCACCAGGCTCCCAGATCCACTCCTGGCCCGGATGCCATTTGTGAACGTCTTCGTGCCAGTGGATCTCGAAGGAACGGATGCGTTTTCCGGCAAGCGCCTTCGCCGCGTCCTCGACGGTCGAATGGTGCTGCGCATGCCAGGTCGTGAAAAGCGTCACGCCCTTCGCCTCGGCGAGGCAGTCGAGATCGGCGATTTCTGCAAGACCGGCGGTCGGAGGCTTTTCGAGAAGGCAATGAAGGCCAGCCTCGATACATTCTCTCGCAATTGCGTACCTTGGCCCCGGAGGAGTGGTGATCGCCACCGCCTCGAGTCCATCGACCTTATTGATGAGCTCCCGCCAATCGGTGAACTTCTCGCCGACACCCTGGCCCGAGCGGCTCGACGTCGCGACGAGGTCGAAACGCGGATTGCCCGAAATCGAGGGAACGTGCTGGTCCTCGGCGATCTTGCCGTACCCGATGATCGCGATCCGGATGGGTCTCATTTCCGCAGCTCCGCAACATAGCGACAAGCCCTGTCGAGCGTCTCGGCGGCCGATTGCCCGGGCTTGTAGAGCCCCGATCCGAGCCCGAAGCCCTTCGCTCCGCACTCGAGCCACGGCCGCATGTTGTCGGGAGTGATCCCGCCGACGGCCATGACCGGGACGTCCGCTGGAAGGACCGCGAGCTGCGCCTTCAGCACCGAGGGAGCGGCGCCTTCGGCGGGGAAGAGCTTGAGGGTGGTTGCCCCTGCACGAATGGCAGCGAAGGCTTCGGAAGGCGTGAAATAGCCCGGGGAGGAGACCAGCCCCGCCGCAGCGGTTGCCGCAATGACGTCAAGGTTCGAATCGGGTGAGACGATGATCCTTCCGCCGGCGTCGCGGACCGCGCCTACCTCCCCGGGGCGGAGGACCGTTCCAGCGCCCACGAGCATGCTGTCGCCGAACCTCCGGGCAAGAAGCTCGATGCTCTTCAGCGGCTCGGGAGAGTTGAGCGGGACCTCGATGATCCGGATCCCGGCTTCCTCGATCGCAGCGCCGATCGCCTCGGCCTCGTCGGGCCCCATCCCGCGGACAATCGCGATCAGCGGGCATTGGTCGAAATATCGGTGAAAGATTTCCTTGGCGCCCACGTCAGATCCTTTTCGCAATCTCTTGAATACCGGCGAGGAAACAGTCTTCGCCGTCGAGCTCGACCGCCTCCCGGCCGGCTTCCTCGACCGCGGCCGCGTAAAGCCGGGTCAGTTCCTTCCGGCCCATGACCGGAATTCGAACGCCGAGCGGCCAGGTAAGCCCGATCCTGACGTCGGTGCCGATCAGGAGTCCGCTGATATAGGATGGCGCCTCCTCCTTCTTCATCTGCCCGAGGAGGACGCTCGCGCGCACTCCGAACAATGCCGCCGGGAGCATGTCGTGGTCGAGCCCGACGCGCACTCCGCGCCTGAACGACTCGTCCACCTCGACCGGGCCGGCGAGCATGTCGGCAAGGATGCTGTGCTGCTTGAGCAAGCTGAACAGCTCGCCCGTCATGACGGTTCCGAACGTGTGGAGGGTGCCCTGCCTCAGGAGCACCCACTTGTTGTGGGTGCCCGGATGGCAAACCAGGCTGTCAGGGGCGACTCGGCCGGAGGCCACTCCGCCAACGAGCTGGACCTCCTCGCCGCGCATGACGTCGGCGCGGCCCTGCCCGAGGTAGGAAACGCCAGGAACGATGGCTTCGCGCTCCCCGGCCCAGACGAGCTTCTCGACGAGGTCCTCGATCGTCGCTGGGCACGGAACGTACGGCGCTTCCTTCCAACCGCGGTTCGAACCGACCATTCCGGCAAGGAGCAGCGGAAGGTCGCCAAGTCTCTTGCGAATCTCGGCGATCGCAGCCGGAAATCCGCCGGCCGGGACGGAGAGGACGCCCCTGTCGTCCTCGAACTCGTCGATCTGCTTTCCTGCAGGATCGATCCGATAGGCGCGGCGATTGGTTGTGCCCCAGTCGACCGCGATGAAACCTTCCGTCCAGCGCATGCTTTTTGATCCTTAGCGAAAAACGCTGCCCAGGCGAGACTGGCTCCCCCGAGGTTTCCGTTTCCTTCGGGGACCGCTATCCGGGCAGCGCGTAACCGGTCCGGCTTCGGGCCGCGGATCGAAGCCAATGCCCGAGGAGAATGACCCATCGCCAACTTCATGTTCGCGACCGGGATCGAGAACAGCATCCCGACCATCAATCATGGCAAGACTCGCGTCGACGAGATGGCGACCTGCGGCCATTACGAGCGCTGGCGCGAGGATTTTGACTGCGTCCAGGAGATCGGGATCAATTTCCTCCGTTACGGTCCGCCGATCCACAAGACCTATCTCGGGCCGGCCAAGTTCGACTGGGAATTTGCCGATCTCACCTTCGCGGACCTCAAGCGGCGCGAGATCACGCCGATCGTCGATCTGTGTCATTTCGGAGTCCCCGACTGGATCGAGAATTTCCAGAATCCCGATTTCCCGAGGCTGTTCGCCGCTTATTGCGGCGAGTTCGCCGAGCGCTTTCCCTGGGTTCAGCTCTACACCCCGATCAACGAGATGTTCATCTGCTCGGTCTTCTCGGCCAAATATGGCTGGTGGAACGAGCAGAAGAAGGACGACCGTTCGTTCATCACTGCACTGAAGCACATCGTGAAGGCGAACGTCATGGGGATGATCGAGATCCTCAAGCGACGCCACGACGCGATCTTCATCCAGTCGGAATCATCGGAATATTATCACGCGGATTCCCCCGGAGCGATCGGTCGAGCCGAAGTGCTCAACCAGATGCGATTCCTCTCGCTCGATCTCAATTACGGTCGCCGGGTCGACAGCGGGATGTACCAGTTCCTCCTCGATAACGGCATGACCCGCGAGGAATATGAGTGGTTCCTCGAGCACCGGCTGAAGCAGCACTGCATCTTCGGGAACGACTATTACCAGCTCAACGAGCACCGCGTGTTTGCCGATGGGCATACGGTCGCGGCGGGCGAGACCTTCGGCTACGCCGAGATCACCCGGCAATATTACAACCGCTACCGCCTCCCGGTCATGCACACCGAGACCAATCTCTGGGAAGGCCCGCACGGCGACGAAGCGGTCAAGTGGCTGTGGAAGGAGTGGGCCAACGTCCTGAGGCTGAGGAACGTCGGAATCCCGACGGTCGGCTTCACCTGGTACAGTCTCACCGACCAGGTCGACTGGGACACGGCCCTTCGCGAGCAGAACGGCAACGTCAACCCGCTCGGGCTGTTCGACCTTGACCGAAGGATCCGAAACGTCGGGCGCGCCTACAAGCAGCTGATCGCCGACTGGAGGAACGTGCTCCCGGCCTCGAGCGTCTGCCTCGTCGTGCCGATCAAGAAGATCAGCGAACATCCCGACGAGGACGATGCCGCCGGCAGGAGGATCGGCGGGAGCGGGACGCAGGCCAAGAAGGCCGAGTCATGAGCGAGCGCAAGATCGCGAGGATCGAGACCTTCCTCGTCCCGCCACGCTGGCTGTTCGTCCGCGTCGAGGCGGAAGACGGAGCGTTCGGCTGGGGCGAAGCAAGCCTCGAGGGCTGGGCCGAGGCGGTCGACGGAGTGTTCGAGGCCTATCGCGACCGGTTCATCGGCGCCGACCCCTTCGACATCGAGGATATCTGGCAGGTCGGCTATCGCGGCGGCTTCTACCGCGGCGGCGCCGTCATCATGTCTGCCCTCTCAGGGCTCGAGCAGGCGCTATGGGACCTGAAGGGCCGAGTCCTCGGCCTCCCCGCTTGGCAGATGCTGGGCGGAAAGGTCCGCGACCGGGTCCGCTCCTATGCCTGGATCGGCGGCGACCGGCCGCACGAGATTTCAAGCGCCGCCGAGGGTCGAAAGAAACAGGGCTTCAGCGCCGTCAAGATGAATGCCACGGCGGAGCTGGACTGGATCGGAACCTCGAGGCGCTTCGACGAGGTCCTCGAGCGCGTGGCCGCTGCCCAGGCGCAAGGGATGGAGGTCGGGCTCGACTTCCACGGGCGGGTTCATCGCCCGCTCGCAAAACAGCTAGCGAAGGCGCTCGAACCGATGGGCCTGCTGTTCATCGAGGAACCGCTGCTTTCCGAGAATCTCGAAGGCCTCAAGGAAATCTCGAACCTCGTCGCGACCCCGATTGCCCTTGGTGAACGGCTGTACACCCGCTGGGAGTTCAAACCGGTGCTGG
>DASZYL010000148.1:0-1570 GCA_035545385.1 Sphingomicrobium sp.
TCCATCGCGACATTCGTCCGATCCATTCGTCCGAACAGGGGATGAAAAGGTTCACGCGGCTGGAAGTCGATCGGCCCGTTCTTCACCTGCAGGATGACGTTTGGACGGAACTTCCCGTCGAGTGGACGAAACTCGTCATAGGCCTGCTTGGCGCGGTCCTCCTTGACGGTCGAATAGACAAAGGTCCGCCAGAGGACGATTCCATGATGGGGAGCGAGCGCGTCGGCGATGAGGTTCGCGCCGTCGGCGTGGGTGCGGCCGTAGAGCTGGGGACCGGGCTGTCCCTCGGCATTGGCCTTGACGAGGAAACCTCCAAAATCGGGGATGAGCCGGTAGATCTCGTCGGCCTTCGCCCGCCACCAGGCACGAACCTCCGGGTCGAGGGGATCGGCGGTTTGAAGTCCGCCGATGTCGATGGGCGCCGAGAAGCGCGCGGACAGGTAGACCCTCACTCCGTAGGGCCGCCAGGCATTTGCGATCGCGGCGACCTTCCGGAGATAATCGGGGGTCAGGATTCGTGGGTCGGCGTTGACGTTGTTGAGGACCGCTCCATTGATCCCGATCGAGGCATTGGCCCGTGCATAATCGATCAGCCTTTGATCGATGACCGGGAGCTCGTCCCAGTTGAAGATGGAGGGACCGGCATAGCCGCGTTCGACCGTCGAATCGAGATTGGCCCAATGGTCGAGCATCCGGACCGGCATCTTCGGTGCTTCGCAAAGGTCGAGGCCTCTTGTCGGCGAACGGGTCTGGATTCGCCGGAGGTAGGAAAAGGCGCCGTAGAGGACCCCGATGTCGCTGTTGGCGGCGATGATCGTTGCCCGCCGGCCGTCAAGGACCCTGCTCTTGAGGCAATAGCCTTCACTTCCCGCCGATGCGAGATCGAGGTGCAGGCCCGCGACGAGGCTCGAGGAGGACGGCGTGCCGATGACGATCGCGCCGCTTTCGAGCCGGTGTCCCGGCTCGCGGCCGGTAAGGCCGCGAAGGGCGCGGCGAAGCTCGCTCGCTGCCGCGTCGAGTGTCGGGCTGTGCGATCCTCCGACGATCGATGGGGAAGAGGAGACGCTCGGGCTTTCGAGTGGATAGCGCAGCCACAGCTCATATCCGTCTTCGCAACTTGCCCGGCCGGCTCCCAGCAGGAGAAGGAGGGCGCCGACAAGGAGGCGGAGCGGAGCCGTTGACAACATCATCGCGAGACTAGCATTGGTAGCGCTACCATAGGAGGGGTGATGAAGCTCACGCGTCGCCAGGCGATTGCTTCTGGAGCGGCCGCATTGGCGAGCGCTTCACTCGCGCAACCCCGGTCCCTTGCGCCGGACTCGCTCGACGCGCTCGCCGGGCGCACAAACCGCCGCTTCGGTTCGGCGGTCGCGTGGAGCCGGCCGGGCGCTGACTCGGGAAGCTTTGGAAATCCCGCTTATGCAAGGCTCCTCGAACGGGATTGCGGGCTCCTCGTTCCTGAAAACCAGCTCAAGTGGCAGTGGGTGCGGCGCTCGCCCGCAACGTTCAACTTCCAAGCTTTCGATGCGATCGCAGATTATGCGGCCGCCCACGGCTTCAGGCTTCGTGG
>DASZYL010000149.1:0-9086 GCA_035545385.1 Sphingomicrobium sp.
TCGTTGCGATGCGTCCCGACGGGCGGGTCGTGGCGATGGTCGGCGGGAGGAGCTACCCTCAGTCGGCGTTCACCCGGGTGACGCAGGCGCGGCGGCAGCCCGGCTCGGCGTTCAAGCTCTTCGTCTACCTCGCGGCATTCAGGGCCGGCTGGACTCCGGACAGCCTCATCGAAGACAGGCCGATCACGATCGATGGCTGGTCTCCAGGAAACAGCGACGGCGTCTATCGCGGTGAGATCACCCTTCGCGAGGCCTTCGCCCGCTCGAGCAATGCGGCAACCGTGAGGTTGTCGGAAAAGGTCGGCCGGAACAATGTCATCCGGGCCGCCCGCGATCTTGGAATCACGACTCCACTTCCCGACAAGCCGAGCCTCGCCCTTGGAACAGCAGGAGTGAGCCTCCTCGAGCTCACCTCCGCTTACGCCGCAGTCATGTCGGGCCATTATCCCGTGACTGCGACGGGCCTTCCCGTTTCGTCCGAACCTGAGGGAATATCGGCATTCTTCCATCGCGGCGGCCTGCTCGATGCCCGAAGGGACCAGGCGCCCATGCTCGACCTTCTCTATGCCGCCGCGAACAACGGGACGGGTCGAAGGGCGGCGCTTTCGGTTCCGACGTTCGGGAAAACCGGCACGACCCAGGAAAATCGCGATGCGCTCTTCATCGGCTTTGCCGGCGGTCTCGTCGTTGGAGTCTGGGTCGGGCGCGACGATAACGGGTCGCTCGGAAAGGTGAGTGGAGGCACCGTCCCTGCGGAAATCTGGCGAAGGTTCATGGTCTCCGCCCTTTCGGTCGACCACGAGCGCGGCCCCCAATTGCCGATTGGACCGGCCGGGCAGAAGCGGGCGCCCAGGATGAAGAGCCCGCTTCCACCCGAGTGGAGCAATTCCACCAAGCCGCTGCGCGACGTTGCGGAGAGATTCCACGACTTGTTCGGCAACTCGAAAATATAGTTACCAGGCGTTCACCTAAAAGTTCACGAATTTAATCCTTCTTCAACCACTTGGGCCCAAAAAGCGCCTCACCCCAGCGACTGTTTTGCGTGGATGGGGTGTTTTGACTTGATGAGCCATGTGGGAGACCAGAGATGGCGAAGTTTGTTAAGCTTCTGAAGAATACCAAGGGCGCGACCGCCATCGAATATGGCCTCATCGCTGCTCTGATTGCTGTTGCTGCGATCGCTGCGATGCAGGGCATCGGCAACAAGCTGAACACGACGTTCAACAACGTCTCGAATCACCTGAACTAATCTTTAGTCGAGGTGGGAGGAGCGGCGGTGCCGAAGGCGCCGCCGCTTTTATTTTGGGCTCACGTGAACGCGGCCTAGCGGTTTTCCGGGTGCCGCCTCGGTGGGTCGGGAACGATCGGTATCGTCGTCGTGGTCGTCGGAGCATAGACCGCCGCGTTCGTGGAAGCGGCCTCGGTCCTCGTGCCGACCCGGTGGACGATGTGCGGCGTGACGATGATGTAGAGCTCGGTCTTCGACCGGGTCGTCCGCTCGTTGCGGAAGGCTTCTCCAACGATCGGGATATCGCCGAGCAGGGGAACCTTGGACTTGGTGCTGATCGTCTCGTCCTGCGTAAGACCCCCGATAACGAACGAATCGCCGTCGCGAACCGTCGCCGACGTCTCGGCTTCGCGCTGGCTGATCGTCGGGTAGCCCTGGCTCGTCCCGGTAACGCTCGAGACCACCGCGAAGACATGGCTCGACACCCACCCGTCGCTGCTGACCCGTGGCGCGATCTGGAGGGTCACTCCGACATTCACATATTGGACCTGCTGCGACACTCCGTTGACCCCGGAAAGCGCAATTGAGGTCAGGATCGGGAGTGCATCACCAGTGATGATCTTGGCCGTCGAGCCGCTCTGCGCGGAAATGCGCGGGCGCGACACGATCCGCCCGTTGCCCTTCTGGATCTGCGCGTAGAGCGCCGCCTGGAACTGGGCGCTCGAGAGGTGCGCACCCGCAGGCACCCCGGGCGGGATGAACTGTCCCGACTGAAGGGTGACGACTCCGATCTGGCCATTGGCGTTGTTGAAATCGATCCCGATCGCTTTCAGGCCCTGCTCGGTCAGTTCCACGAACTGCGTTTCGAGAACGACGCTGTCGACCGGGATGTCGATCGCGGCGATCATCGCCTTCATCCGCGCGATCTGTTCGGGCGATCCCTTGAGCCAGACGGCGTTGAGGCGGCGATCGACGCCGATTGATGCATCGACCGATTGGCCGAGCGGCTCGTCACTTGCTCCCGGCGCCTGGCTGACGGTCGTCGGCGGCGTATAACTGTTGCCGGTGAGGCTGTTCGAACCGAACTGCGGTTCGCTCGGGATGAAGACGTCGTTCGACTTGACCGTGAGGCCGTCGGTCAGAAGTCCGACAACCTCGGAGACGTCGGCATATTTCAGCATGACCATCTCGAAATTCTCGGGCGGCGCATAGGCCGGCGGAAGGCCTCCGACCGGACCCTCGACAACATCATCGGCAAGCTTGGGGGCCCGTCCCGAGCTGATCGTCACTTCGATCGTCCGATCGCTCGTCTGGACTGCGGAAAGCGCGGCCGGGCGGTCGGTCCCGAAGCGCATGATGAGAAGCGTGTCGACGGTTTCGAAGCTGAGACCACGGACCAGGCCCTTGAGATGGGAAGGCTGAACGGCGCGAGGCCCCCTGGCGGTGAGCGCAAAGCCCATCGAGGGAAGCGTCGGCTGCTGGCTTGCCATCGGGGCGAAGGTTGGAGCCTTGGGATCGAAGCTGATCTCGAACCGGGATTCGTCCGGGTTCTCGCTGATGAGCTTGATCTCGGTGAGGACCGAAGGGACGGGCTGGGGACGAAGCTGCGCAATTGCCGGCGCGCTCGCCACGCCGCCGAGCGAGGCCGCGAGCAGCAGTGCGCATAGCGCGTGCGCCAATGCGCGCACGATCTGCAGCACAGCTTTCAACGAATCTCCCCACCCATGAAGCTACGGACTTTACAGGAAAAACACGTGACCCAAAGATGAAAGTGCGGGCGCCCGTCGGACACCCGCACAAGTCATTTACCTAGAGCAAGGCTCAGAAGGCGCTGACGCCGTTCGGAGTCCCAAGTCCGGTCGGGCCGTCGTAGCCAGCGGCGCCGGTGCAGAGATACGAGCCGCCGCAGCTTCCGTTGCTTCCGCTCGTCACGTCGAACAATGCGCTCGCGTGGTTATAGGGGTCCTGGCCGAAGTTGGCAGTCCCGCCATTCACCCCGTAGAGCCCGGCAATCAGCGGCGCAGAGACGCTCGTCCCACCGAAAATCATCCAGCCGGAACGGCGGGCGTTCATCGGGCCGTAGACCGCAACACCGGTATTGGGGTCGGCGACTGCGGAGACGTCGGCAACGGTCCGGCGCGCGCAATTGCCGTCGTTCTGCCAGGTCGGCTTCGCAAAGACCTTGCTGCAGCCGCTGCCGGCGCCGATCCACACGGTCTCATTCCAGCCGCGGCTGTTCGAAGCCTTGGTGAGGCTCGTGCCGCCGACCGCCGTCACGTGCGGCGACGAGGCCGGGAACGAGACTCCATAGCCGCTGTCCCCGGAGCTGACGGTAATCGCGATCCCCGGGTGATTGTAGGACGTCTCATAGCTCGCGGTGCCGGTTTCGCTCCCGCCGTAGCTGTTGGAGATGGCGTTCGCACCCATGGCAACCGCAGTGTTGACGGCCTTGGCGAGGTTGCCGAGCGAGGCGGTCGAGGCCTGGACCAGGATGATCTTGCAATTGGGACACATCGCGCTCGCCATGTCGAGATCAAGCGCCTGCTCCTGGGACCAGCCCGTGTCGGTCCTCGGGTAGCTCCCCGCTACGCCATTCTGGTTGACCTTTTTAAAGCAGCCATTCGCGGTCGTGCAGGCCGGAAGGCCATATTGGGCACGATAGACCGCGAGGTCCTTTTCGGCATTGGGATAGCCGTAGGCGTCGACGATCGCGATCGTGTAGCTCGAGGTTCCGCTGGTCGTGACCTTGTACGCGCTGCGCAGGTCCGACGGGCCGTAGCCGGACGGGGTCGCGTTCCTGGCGAGCTTCGGAGAGGCCAGCCATTCCTTGATGTTGCCGCGCGCGTCCGTGACTACCTTGGCGAAGCAATGGGCATCGCCAGGCGCCGAGAATTTTCCGCAAACAGACAATGCGTAGACGTTGCCGAAGCGCTCCAGCTGCTGCGTCGTCGCCGAGCCGGAAGACGTCGCTGAAACACCAAGGATCGTCGCAAGCGCAAACGCGCCCCACTTCACAATTCTCATTATGTACCCCTCAACAATATGCCCCAGAAGCAATGAGGATGCTGACCGAAAAGGGTGAAAAATCAAGCTACAGCAGCAGCACACTTCCCCAAGTAGAACTACCTATCGCAGGATAAGGGCAATTCGTCGTTAAGACAAGTAAACGCCATCAACCCTACGGAGGTGGTTTACGCTCCATTTTCGGATGATCGGTACGGTTGCTCTTCCAATGTCGTGGTGCCAGTCTGGATTTGTGAGGGGAAGGGCTGCACTGGCCGCGTTTGGGTTCTGTTTCGTCGCGTCCGAAGCGCACGCGACTGCTCCGATTTACGACCCCGTCACGCTCAACATCGGCATCAATTGCCAGTGGCAGCAGCGCTGCCAGCGGCAGCAGACGAAAGCGATGAACGACGCCCGCAAGTTCATCGCCGCCTACGAGGTGCCGCTGTGGCGGATCCAGGTGTGCAACAAGAATGCTCGCCGGGGGCCCGCCCGGCTCGATTGGGTGGGCTTCAATTCCTGCATCCGAAACCCCGCTCTCGTTCCGCCAGCGACGACGAAACGCCGCCGCCACTGATCTTCGGGATCCTCGGAAGCGCCCGCTGGAACGGCGCTCCAAACGCTTCGTTCGTCTTACCATGAACGCCGAGACGTTAGCTGATCCGGTCGATCGGAGCCGCCGGGACCGCTGATGATTCGCGTGGTCGCGTTCAGGAAGGCGATCGCCGCCGGCCTCTGTGGGGCTGCGGCGATCGAGATCGTGTCCTTCCTTGCTGCACGATCCGGACTTCCGACCATCGATCTCGTCTCGGCGCTCAGCGAAACCCAATTTCGCCATCTGCCGCTCGTCGGCGATCTCGCCGCCCTCGCGGCCCATCTCGGGATCGGCGTCTGCTGGGCCGTATTCTATGCCTTCTTCTTCTGGGGACGGTTCCGGTTGCCGCCCATTTTCCAGGGGCTTCTGTTCTCGCTGCTGCCGGCCACCCTCGCGATCTTCGTAGTCTATCCGGAACTGGCGCTCATGCGAGCGCCGGGACCCGAGGTCGTGATCAGCGTTCGAAGCTTTTTCGCGCCGCTCAACGGAGCGACGGTCGCGAGCCTGCTCTTCAGCCATGCCCTGTTCGGGTTGATCCTGGGAGCGCTCTATCGGCGGCCGGTTGGATATGCGGTCGATCAAAAGCCCGCTCCGCCTGTGCCGCGGCGGCGGCGGTCAACGGAAAGAGCGATGAGGGCAAGCCCGACCGGGTTCATGTTCGCAACAGGGATCGAGTGCAGCTATCCGACCATCGATGGCGGTCGCTGGCGCCGCGACGAGATGGACTCAACGGGCCATTACCGGCTCTGGCAGCGCGACCTCGAGCTCGCCCGGAAGATCGGGGTGACCCATATCCGCTATGGACCTCCGCTTCACCTCGTCTTCGAGGGGCCGGGGCGCTACGACTGGGATTATATCGATCCGCAGATGGACGAGCTTCGGGAACTTGGCCCCGAACCCATCATCGATCTCTGCCACTTCGGAGTTCCCTCCTGGCTCGGCGATTTCCAGAACAGCGAGATCGCGCCCGCGCTTGCCGAATATGCAGGCGCGTTCGCCGAGCGTTTCCCGTGGGTGCGCTTCTATACGCCGGTCAACGAGATGTACGTCTCGGCGCGCATGAGCGCACTCGATGGGCTGTGGAACGAGCAGCTGAGAGACGAAAGCGCCTATGTTCGCGCTGCCTGGAACCTTGCCGACGCGAGCATCAAAATGAGCGATGCGATCCTCAGGCGGCGCGAAGATGCGATATTGATCAACAGCGAGAGCAGCGAATTCTATCAGCCCTGCTGTCCCGATCCACACATCCAGGAGATAGCGGACGCAGCCAATGAACGGCGGTTCCTGCCGCTCGACCTCATCTTTGCCCATCCGCTCAGTGATCGCATGCACGACCTCCTCTGCGCGCAGGGAATCGAGGAGGACCGCATCGGCGAGCTCGGGCGGCGAAAGGTGCCCCCCCGCTCCATCCTCGGAGTTGATTACTACGAGTGGAACGAGCGGTTGATCGATCCCCGCGGCAATGCGCGCGCATTGGGAGAATTGTTCGGCTGGTACGTGATCGCTGATCAATATTGGCAGCGCTACCGAAGGCCGATGATGCACACCGAGACCAATCGGATGGACGCCGACGGAGCGGCGAGGTGGCTGTGGCGGCAGTGGCACAACGTCCAGCTGCTGGCCAAGGCGGGCGTGCCGCTCGTCGGCTTCACCTGGTACAGCCTGACGGACCAGATCGACTGGAGCCTCGCGATGAGCGAAGCGGTCGGGCTGGTTTATCCTGTGGGCCTTTGCGACCTCAACCGCGAACCGAGGATCGTCGGGCTCGCCTACAAGCATTTGATCGATCTTTATCGCGGCGAGCCGGAATTCGAGGACTGCAAGGCGTTAAAGGAGGTGATGGCGTGATCCGCGGTTTCCTCGACGCGCACGGCTACGATCCGGGACCCAGCCAGCGGCCGCTGACGGCTGGAGCAATCTCCGGGATTCTCGCGACGATTCCCGCCATTGGAGTGCTCGTCCTGTTCGGATCGCTGAAGGCTGAGGCGACGATCCTCGACGTCTCCCCGCTCGCGACGCTCGGCGTCGGACTGCCGGTGATGGCGCTGGCCGGGGCCGCTTATGCCCGCTTCTTCGGCCGCGCCGCGAACGCGGTGAGGGGCGGATGGCTGTTCGGAATGTCGTTCAGCTTCGTGATCTGGGCAGCAGGCGCGGTTCTCATCCTTCCGGTGACAACCGGCGGTCGCGCCCCGGCCGGCGATGCAGCCGCAGGGATCGCGTTCTCGATGATCGTTTGGGGCCTCGCGACCGGAATTCTCGTTCCATTCGTCCATCGCCCGCTTCACGAGAGCCTCGAAACGGCTTCGCAGCGCGCCGACGTCGGACCAGGAGCCGCGGCTGCAAAGAACGGCCCGATCCGGGAGCAGCGCGAACGCACTCGGGGCTGAGTTCGAGGCGGTCACTGTTCCGCCCGGCGCAGCCAAGTTGAGGCGAGGGCTGGTCGAAGAACAAGTTTTTCCCGATAAACGACCGTTGCGGGCGGGCGGGATAGCCGATGGGAAAGGTCTTTGTTTCCTACGCGAGAGCGGACAAGCCGATTGTCGCTCGCCTGGTCCGCGCGCTTCGCAAGGCCGGTGTCGATCCGTGGTGGGATGACGAAATCCCGCCTGGAGTCGCCTGGGAGCAAACGATCGAGCAGGCGCTGGCAGAAGCTGCTTCGGCAATCGTCTGCTGGTCGCCCGCCTCGGTTGCGAGCGAAAATGTTCGCTCCGAGGCGCGCGTCGCTCGAAAACGCGGCGGCCTCGTGCAGATATTCCTGGAGCGATGCGACCCCCCATTGTTCTTTGGCGAGCGGCAGGGGATCGACTTCTGCGATTGGGATGGGTCTGCGGGCGCGCCCGAGATTGATCAGCTGCGGCACGCGCTCGAGTTGCTCGGGCCGGGCATCGTCAGTCCCGTCGAACGAGAGAAGACGACGCGGCGGCGAAAGCGATCGGGGGGGACGCGCCTTGCGCTCGGAGCCGGCCTCACCGCCCTCGTGGCGGCGTCACTTGCAGGATGGTGGTGGTTTGGCAGGGCGCGGGCGGTGGCTCCCGCGCGAATTGCGCTCCAGCCCATCGAGGCGCTCGGAAGCGGAGCCGACCTCATTTCCACCGCCCTCAACGACCAGATCATCGCCGCGTTGAACGATGGCCACATCCCGACGATCACCCGCGCCGACAGCCAGAGCCTCAAATCCGGGGATGTCGATGCAAAGCTCGCGACCCTTGGAGCCGATTACTCGATCAATGGCACGCTCGAGGCCGCCGGCGGGACGATCCACGCTCGTCTCCATCTCGACGACCGGGTCAGGCATGCGAGCCTTTGGAGTTATGAAGCGAGTGGCCCCGCCGAGGACGCCGCAGCGTTCAATTTCGCCGCCGGTCAGGCGATCGCCGGAGTCCTCAGCTGCGTCTATCGAGGCCTTGGCCGAAACGGGCTGACCGACACCGACCTCCTCTCGCGATACGTTCGCGTGTGCGACCTCTTCGTCAATCATGACGACGCCTCGGACATGAAGTCGACCTTCGAGCTGCTCGGCGATTTGAGACAGATCACTGCGCAAGCGCCCGGCTTTGCGCCCGCCCATTCCGACTTTGCAAAATTCGGCGCTTATCTTGCCCCGTTGATGCCGCCGGAGCAGGCCGCCTCCATCAGGACCGAGGCCGCAAGACATGCCACTTTGGCATTGAAGCTCGATCGCCGTTCGTCGGATGCCTGGCTTGCCAGAGAAATGCTCTTGCCCCCGACCGATTGGGCGGCGCGCGAAGAGCTCCTGCGCAAGGCCGTCGCTGTTAACCCCGACTGGCCGCACAGCAATGGCTTTCTTGCCATGTTCCTCCAGGAAACCGGTCGAATGCGCGAGGCTGCCGTTTACGGGCAACGCGCGGCAGCGGCGGATCTTCAGATCGACTGGAGGCCTTATGGTGCGCAAATGGCCTGCGACGCGGGGGAACCGGACTCGGCGATAAATTCCCTGCGCGAGCGCCTCCAGATCGCCCCGGGCGATGACATCATCAGATATTCGCTCCGACACTGCCTGATGCAGGCTGGACGATACCAGGAGTCCAAGAAATTCGAGAGAGAATCGAAAGCGGGGGAAATTAGTCCGACAGCCTATCTGAATACGGTACTTGAGGCGCTAGTTTCCGATAAGCCGCAAGACCGGGCAAAAGCGCGCGCGATTGGCGATGCGCTGAGCCGGGACCGCGGGCTGATACCGCT
This sequence comes from Sphingomicrobium sp., assembly GCA_035545385.1. Taxonomy (GTDB): domain Bacteria; phylum Pseudomonadota; class Alphaproteobacteria; order Sphingomonadales; family Sphingomonadaceae; genus Sphingomicrobium. Next base: position 9,030 of record DASZYL010000149.1, read on the forward strand.
CGTGATCCAGTATAGCGCGGCCATGGGTGATCTCGACACCGCGTTCCGCCTCGCTTC
>DASZYL010000150.1:0-5463 GCA_035545385.1 Sphingomicrobium sp.
CCGTGCTCGCCGATGAAGCCCATCGAATGGGCTTCATCGACCAGGACCATTGCCCCGTTCTCCTTGGAGACCGCGACCATTTCGCGGAGCGGGGCGACGTCGCCCAGCATCGAATAGACGCCCTCGAGGACGACAAGCTTCCCTGCCTCGGGGGGAAGCCGCTTCAGCCTCTTTTCGAGCGCTTCGATGTCATTGTGGCGAAAGGGGACGACCTGGGCATTTCCGAGCGCGCAGCCGTCGTAGATCGAGGCATGGCTGTCGATGTCGAGGATGATGTAGTCATCCTTTCCGGCCATCGTCGAAATGATGCCGAGGTTCGCCTGGTAGCCCGTCGAGAAGACCATCGCATGGTCCATCGCGTAGAAGTCCTTGAGCGCCTGCTCGACGGCCTTGTGGCCGACATAGGTGCCGTTGAGGACGCGGCTCCCGGTGGTTCCCGACCCGAAGTCGTCGAGCGCCTTCTTTCCCGCCGCGATCACGTCGGGGTCGAAGGTCATTCCCATGTAATTGTAGGTGCCAAGAAGGATGGTCCGGCGGCCGTTGCAGATGGCGACCGTCGGGCTCTCGACGCTCTCCATGACGAGGTTGAACGGGTCGGTGACCCCGCCTTCGAGCAGGGCCCTGCGCTGCTCGATCAGAGGGTCGAACTTGGAGAAAAGGTCAGCCACGCGAGTCGGTCAGTCGAACGAGGGCGTCGACGAGCTGGCCGACCGTCTCGATCTCGGCCTGCATGTTCATCGTGATGATGACGTCGAACTCGTCCTCGACGTTCGCAACGAAATCGAGAACCGTAAGGCTATCCCATTCGAGATCCTGGGCGAAACGGGTCGCCTCGGTGACTGCGATGCCCTTCTTGTTGAAGGGCTCGATGAGAGCGACGGTCTTGGCGTAGATCTGCTGGCGGTCGGACATTGCTGCGCCCCTATTCGGAGGCATGGGGTTTCGCAACGCAATCCGGCACAAAAGCGGCAGTAGAAGGGTGCAATCTAGTTCGGCCAGTAGACATATTCCTGGCCGGCCTTCCACGGGGCGTCCGCCGGGACATCGATTCGGATCGGCTCCTCGAGAAGAGCGGGCCAGAGGGGCTTTGCCATCTGGCTGTCGTGTGCATCGAGCTCGGCTCGAAGGCGCGCCACGACGTCGGGCCGGTCGGCGGAGAGGTCGACACGTTCGGTCGGATCGCTGGCAAGATCGAAGAGCCAGATCCGGGGCGGGTTTCGAGATACCTGGAGTTTCCAATCGGCGTCGCGGATCGCCTCGTAGGTTCCCGATCGCCAGAAGAAGGTGCGGCTCACCTCCGGCGCGTGCTCGGTCATGAAGGGCAGGAGGTTCATTCCATCGATGACCCGCCCGCGGGGAAGAGGGGCGCCGGCGGCTGCGGCGAGCGTCGGGAGGACATCGATGAGCTGGACCGGCATGGACAGGCGTTGGCCAGGAGCGATCCTTGCCGGCCATTTGACGAAGAACGGCGTCCGGATCCCTCCTTCGAAGAAGGTGCCCTTCCAGCCCCGATAGGGCTTGTTGATATCCTTGAGGCCCGCGTACCAGGCGCCACCATTGTCGTTGGTGAAGATGACGATCGTATTTTCATCGACGCCCGCCGCCTTGAGCGCGGCCATGACTTTTCCAACCCCCCGGTCGAGCGCCCGGATCATCGCTCCATAGACCCGAAGTCTCGGGTCGCGGATCGCTCCAAGGGCATCATAATCGGCCCTCGTGGCCTGGAAGGGCGTGTGCGGCGCGTTATAGGCGAGATAGATGAAGAACGGGCGGTTGCGGTTGGCCCTGATCGCGGCTCCAGCCTCGTCGCTCAGATAATCGGTCATATAGGTCGAGGCGTGGAAGGGACGGCCGCCGTTGAGCTGGACGGCATCGCTCAGCGCCAGCCAGAGGAAACGATCGAGCGGATCCCCGGGGAGCTTCGCGTCGACCGAGGCCGTGTCGGGTTCATATTTGCTCGCACCCGGCATGAAGCCGAGGCTTTCGTCGAAGCCCTGGTCTTCGGGGCGCATGCCCTTCGCTTCGCCGAGGTGCCACTTGCCAAGGTGGATCGTGTGATAGCCGCGCGACTTCAGGACCTCGGCGATCGTCACTTCGCTCGCCGGCATCCCCATGTCCGCCATCGCCGGTGCCTCGCGCTGCAGCTCGGCATGGTAGATGGTCGGATGAGGGCGGTTCCTCGGCGAGTAGCGCGGCACATATTTGGCGAGTTGGTCGGGGACGGCGGTGAACTCGAAGCCGAAGCGGGGAGGGTAGCGGCCGGTCATCAGCGCCGCTCGCGAAGGGGAGCAGGTGGCATTGGCCGCATAAGCGACGGTGAAATCGGCGCCCTCACGGGCAATGGAATCGATGTTGGGAGTCGGCACGAGCCCGCCCGCAACGCCCCTTCCCGGGCCTTCGGCCGTGATGTCGTTGATCCCGAGATCGTCGGCGAGGATCAGGACGATGTTGGGCGGCCTTGCTCCCGTCGAAGGAGTGGCCGGGCCCTCGGCCCATCGCACCGGCTGGTTCGGCGCAACCCGGTGGGTGAGCCGATAGCCAAGGACCATGATCTGGACCGGCCAGAGCTGAAAGGCCGTCCATCCCGCGGCGAGCGAAGCCAGGAGCATGACGCCAAGGATCCGTGGCCATTTCATCGCGTTCGCGCCTCGAAGGGGCCCTTAGTCGAGTTGATCGTACAACGGGATGGACGAGCGATTAAGCTCGGTTCGCACCTTCCCTCGCTGAAGGAGCCGCTCGAGCGGGCGGGGTCACCCGGCCCTATTGGGCGGCGAGGGGTTCGCTTCTCCGGACCGAGTCCATCAAGAGGCCGTAGGAGCGAAGACGTGCCTCATGGTCATAGATCTGGGCGGTCACGATCAGTTCGTCCGCTTTCGTGCGCTCGATGAAGTCCTCGACCTTCACCCTTGCGCTTTCGGGGCTCCCCACTGCCGAAGCCGAGAGCACCTGCCGAAGCATCGCCCTCGCCTCGAGGGGAAGCTCATCGAGATAGCCGGGCCGTGGCGGCGGAAGCCTGGTCGGCCTTCCCGTCCTCAAGGCGACGAAGGCCTGCTGCTGGGAAGTTGCGAGAATCTCCGCTTCTTCGTCGGTATCGGCGACGATCGCGTTGAAACCGAGCATCACATAAGGCCTTTCGAGCTGCTCGGACGGCTCGAAACGACGACGGTAGAGGTCGATGGCCTCCATCATCATCTGCGGCGCGAAATGGGATGCAAAGGCGTAAGGCAGACCAAGCATGGCCGCGAGCTCAGCTCCGAAGAGGCTCGAACCCAAAATCCAGATGGGGATCCTCAAGCCCTCGCCGGGAACGGCACGGACCCGGCCGGCCTCGCCACGAAAATAGGCCATCAGCTCGAGGACGTCGCTCGGGAACTGGTTGGGGTCGGACGAAAGATTGCGCCGCATGGCATGGGCCGCGGCCTGGTCCGTGCCCGGAGCTCGACCGAGACCAAGGTCAACCCGGCCGGGGAACAGGCTCTCGAGCGTCCCGAATTGTTCGGCGATGACGAGCGGCGCATGGTTTGGAAGCATGATTCCGCCGGCGCCGATCCTTATGGTCGAGGTCTGGCTCCCGACATAGGCGAGAGCGACCGCCGTTGCGGCGCTCGCAATGCCTGGCATGGAATGGTGCTCTGCCATCCAGAAGCGCTCGTATCCAAGCCCTTCCGCATGGCGGGCGAGGGCGGCCGAGTTGCGGAAGGACTGGGCAGCGTCGCTTCCTTCGACGATCGGCGCGAGGTCGAGAACGGAAAATGGAATCATTGGCCAGCGAAGGTGGGAACGCGCCCCGTCATTTCAATGCGGGGGGAGTATCTCTAGAGCCAGCCCTCCGAGCGGTACCAGTCCGCCGTTTCCTTGAGGCCATGGGGCGTGTCGATCGCGGGCTGCCAGAGCGCGGGAGGGCAGGAGCGCTTGGGTTCGACGACCCAGTTGCGGTGAGAAAAATAGGCCGCGCGGTCGACCGTGAGCTTGGCCTTTTCCTTGCGAAGCATCTGGTCGGCCCGGGCCGCGAGGCGAAGGATGATGCCGGGCGAGGAGACGATCGCCGGCCTCGTTCCGACGGCTACGCCGAGCGCCCGCGCGAACTGGCGGTGGGTCCAGCCATCGGGCTTTCCGTCGTCGGGCTCGATGAGGATCGTCGAGGGCGAGTCATGGGCGGCAAGAGCGAGAAGCAGCCGGGCAAGGTCATGGACATGGATGACCGAGACCCTTCCCCGGGGCGGCATCAGCATGAAGCCAAGCTTTGCCATTCGGAATAGCTCGAGGGTTTCGCGGTCGCCCGGACCGTAAACGGCTGGGGGGCGGACGATCGCCCAGTCAAGGCCGGAACCATGGACGAGCTCCTCGGAACGGTTCTTCGAGGCTCCATAGAGCGACAATTTGGGTTCGCGCGCGGCAAGCGAGGAGACGTGGATGAACCGTCGAACACCCCCCGCCGTCGCCGCGGCCAGCATGGTCAGCGTGCCTTCGACATTGCCCTTTTCGAACGCCGCGGCATTGGGGCCGCTGATCACTCCGGCGACGTGGATGACGGCGTCGGCGCCGTCGACCAGCTGCTCGAGAGCGGCTCGGCTCTGGAGGTCGCCCGGGATCCACTTCACCCCTTGGCGAGGTGCCTGTTCACGCCGGGTGAGGGCTGCGACCTCGTGACCGCCATTGACCGAGGCATCGATGAGATGCGATCCGACGAAGCCAGTCCCGCCGGTAATCGCGAGCTTCATAGTGGCGACCAGGGCTTTTCATCCGCGAGCTCCCCGACATTCTCCGCGGCGCTGCCCAAGAGCTCGATGACCTTATCGAGAAGGGTTTCGAGCCCTTCCTCGAGCGGCGCCGATACCGGGAAGACCCTCGCGCCCGAAGCCCGTTCCAGCGCATCAATGATCCTCGATCGCTGCTTGTCGTCGAGAAGGTCCGACTTGGTAAGGGCGATGACCTCGGGCTTGTCGGTGAGGCCCGCGCCATATTCCCCGAGCTCATCGCGGACGATGCGCCAGGCCTGGAGCGGGTCCTCGGACGAGCCGTCGACGAGGTGAAGGAGGAGCCTGGTGCGCTCGATATGGCCGAGGAAGCGGTCGCCGATGCCGGCTCCTTCGGCCGCGCCCTCGATCAGCCCCGGGATGTCCGCGAGGACGAACTCGCGCCCCTTGTGGCGGACGACTCCGAGCTGGGGACGCAAGGTCGTGAAAGGATAGTCGCCGACCTTCGCGGACGCGTTCGTCACGGAGTTGAGGAAGGTCGACTTGCCCGCGTTGGGAAGTCCGACGAGACCGACGTCGGCGAGAAGCTTGAGGCGAAGCCAGACCCAAAGTTCCTCGCCGGGTTCACCTGTCTGGTGCTGGCGCGGAGCGCGGTTTGTCGACGTCTTGTAGCTCGCGTTTCCGCGACCACCCATTCCGCCCCTCAGGAGGACGACGCGCTGCCCTTCGAGGGTAAGATCGGCGAGCAATGTCCGTTCTTCATCGT
>DASZYL010000151.1:0-2129 GCA_035545385.1 Sphingomicrobium sp.
ACTTCATCTTCGGCCTCGTCGTCGGATTTCTCTTCGACCGGAGGAGGCGAACGAGACAGGAGCCGGCCGCGGCCTAGCGGTCGCGACGAGCCTTTGTTCACCCAGGCGCAGATGTCAGTAAGGGGGTCGGTCGAGACCCGCCGGGGACTTCGTGAAGATCTCGCAGCCATCCTCGGTGATGCCGATGGAATGCTCGAACTGCGCCGAGAGCGAGCGGTCCCTCGTGACCGCGGTCCAGCCGTCGTCGAGGACCTTCACGTCGGGCCTGCCGATGTTGATCATCGGCTCGACCGTGAAGATCATCCCGGGCCGAAGCTCGGGACCGGTTCCCGGCCGTCCGGCATGAACCACCTCCGGACTGTCGTGGAACAGGCGGCCGACGCCGTGCCCGCAGAAATCGCGAACGACACTGTAGCGGTGCGATTCGGCGTGGTGCTGGATGGCGTTGGCGATGTCGCCGAGATGGTTTCCCGCCTTTGCCTGCTCGAGACCCAGCATCAGGCATTCGTAAGTGATGTCGACGAGCTTCCTCGCCTTGATGCCGACATCCCCCACCAGGTACATTCGGCTGGTATCGCCGTGCCAGCCGTCGACGATCGGGGTGACGTCGATATTGACGATGTCACCGTCCTTGAGGACCCGGTCTGAAGGGATCCCATGGCAAACGACATGGTTGATCGAGATGCAGCAGCTCTTGGGATAGCCGCGGTATCCAAGCGTCGCCGGGACTCCGCCTCCCTCGAGTGTCATCCGGTAAACGATCTCGTCGAGTTCCTGGGTCGTAACTCCCGGAACGACGTGCGGGGCGAGCGCATCGAGGATCTCGGCCGCAAGCCGGCCCGCGCGGCGCATGCCCTCGAAGGCCTCGGGCCCGTGGAGCTTGATCACGCCGTTGCGCGATTCCACGCGGTCGTCGGCGGCGACACTGATGTACTGGGTCATCGCTCCTAGTTAGTCCTCAAGCCGGCGATTTGCACCCCGTCACTTCAGGAATTGCATGGCATCAATGATGCTGACGTCCTGCATCATGTCGAGATAGGCATCGAGATAGCCCTTGTGAGTGGCTCCGACGATGACGAGAACCCGCGCATCCGGCTTGGCGGCGAACGCCGCTCGAATGTTCGCGGCCATTCGAAGGTTCCGGTTTTCCCACCAGGCGAGATATTGCCGGCCATAGAGCTCGGGGGTCGGGTAGCTCGCGTTCCGGCCCATGTCCCCGGCGATGCTATTCCGCTGGGTCTCGGGATCGTTCAAGAAGCGATAGAAAGCGAGAAGGTCGGACGAAGTCGCGATATTGGCGGACCTTCGCTCATATTCGAGCCTCACCTCCGGGACCGGCTTCTGGCTCCATGCCGCCTGGATCGCCTTGCCATAGCTTTCGCCAAGATCCGGGCCGTCGGCGAGATGGTCGTCCGCCGGATAGACGCGTTCAAGGCCGAGGCGGGCTGCAAGCGCCGCTCCGATGGCGATATTCTCGTTTTGCGGCTTTCCCTTGCGCTCGAGGATCTCGACCATCGCCGGGGTCAGGCCGTTGCCGGACCTTCGCTCGGCTTCCGGAAGGCGGAGCCACTGGACCTGGGCAGACGAGCGGTCGTTCGCCGCGAGGAAGAGCATCGCGAGCCGGCGCCGGGCAGCGGGCGAGGGCTCGCCTCGCCAGGAATTCAAAGTCCGGTCGATCTCGTCCTGAGCGGCCGCAACCGAGAGGCCGGTCGCCTGTTCAATCTCGTCGGTCGGCAGGCAATAATCGTCCCATGCGCCGTGATGCCTCGCCTTGAAGCGCTGGAGCGTATCGCATTCTTCGCCCGACAGGGCCTCGATCGTAATGACTTCGGGCTTGAACGAAGCGAGCCTGTCGAGGAGAGGCTCAAGCAACTTGGGATCGAGCGGCTTTGGAAGCTGCGAGAGGTGCGGAGTCCCAAGGACCAGGATTTCAGCCGGCTTGCCGGCGATTTCGTTCCTGTGGCTGCGCGGGTCGAACGCGGGGGCGGCGGGAGCAAGGGCATGTGCAGCGAGCGCGATCAAAACAAACATAGGCAGGTTCCCTGAACGGTCAGCGCTGTATTACATCTGTATATCACCTAGGCAAGCGGCTTGCACTGCGCTGCGGTGAGACTAGGGCGCGCTGAATG